>NZ_KK073876.1:1907953-2227982 GCF_000585415.1 Sphingomonas jaspsi DSM 18422
GATCAACTGCGCGCTGGCCGACCCGTTGCCGCTGGCCGAGCCGTCGACCGACGAGCTGCCCGCTAGGCCGACCGCCTGACCGAGGCCCGACGCGCTGGCCGCGCCGTTGGCGATGCTGCTGACCGACCCGGCAAGGCCGGCATTGGCGCTGGCGCTGCCGCTGCGCGTGTCGATCGACCGGTCGACCGACAAGGTGCCTCCGAGCGTGTTGCCAAGGCTGCCGGTGGCGCTGCCGAGGGTCGAATTCACCGCGCCGCCGAGCGTACCGCCGAGGCCGCCGCTGCCGCCCAGAAGCTGTGCCTGGGCGGGAGCGGCGGTGAGGGCCGAACCGGCGATCGCAAGCGCGAGAATGTTGGTCTTGAACATGGTCAATCTCCTTTTCCGATGGGTCGATTTGCAACCCGTCTGATTAGGAGAACGGCACCGGACCGCCGCTTCATCCCGGCCCGGAAAATTATTTTATGCCGACCGACCTGGGCGCAATGCGGCACGACTTGCAGATGATGCCGTTGCCGACCTTACCTTTGCCCGGCACCGCTTCGCCCATCAGTGCGCCGACGTTGCCCACGGCCGCAAGGCGCGCCGCTACAAGCGGGGACGCGAAGCTGGTGCCGCGTACGACGGTGTAGCCCTTGCCAGGCAAAGCGGCGGCGAGATCGGCGCCCGGCGCGGCAAAGTCGAGATGGGCGGCGCGCCCCGCTTCGCGCAACGCCCGGTCGCCGCCATCGACCGCCGTGACGGCGATGACCCCGGGGTAGGCCGCCGGATACTGCGGCGGAGCGGCGGGACCATCGTTACCGACCGCCGCGACCACCGCGATCCCCCGTGCCCTGACGGCGTCGATCGCGCGTTTCAGCACGGCATTTGCTGGTCCTACCAGGCTGATGTTAATGACCGAGGGCCGCTTCGACACGGCCCAGGCGAGCGCGCGGACGATAACGGTCGCCGAACCCGCCGCCGCATTGCCGCCATAGACGTCGCCGACGAACAGATTGGCGCCCTGCGCGGCGCCGCGAAACACCCCGTCGCTGCCGACCAGCAACGAGCCCACCGCCGTTCCGTGACCGGTCGGTTGGGCCGGACCTGCAAAGCCGCGCTGTTCGATCGAAGCGCGCGACAGGCTGGGATGACTGGCCATTCCGCCATCGATCATCGCGATCCGCGTCCCGGGCCGGAACGGTACCGCCGCCGCCAGCTTCCCGGCTACCGGGTCGAGCGCACCGCCGGCTGGCTCGTAGATATGGTCGAAATCGAACTGCACGCCCGGCGCAATCTTTGCCACGCGCTTCGCCGCGTCGCGCACATTCATGCCCTTGGGCGGCGTCATCGTGACCATGTGAATGCCAAGTCCGTCGGCCTGCTCGTCGCGCACGGTACGGAAACCGGCAGAAGCGAGCTGGTCGAGGTCAGCAGCCTGGGGATCGATCAGAACCAGCGCAGACCGCCGCACCGGTGCGCCGTCGGGGTCGCGGTCGAGCGTATCCCTGTTAGACCGAATGAAGCTGTCGATGCGCAGGCGGCGCAATTCCAGCAGGCTGGACGCGCTTGATACGGCGGTGCCCAAACTTGGTGCGACATGGTCGAGCGATACGACCGGCGCATCCGCGCCCGATGCCGACGGCGATCCCGTAATCGGTCCGGTGACCGGGCCGGTCACTGCACCCAGCGTGCGGTCGACGGCCCCGCCGACCGGCCCCAGCAGCCCGCCGGTGCCACCGATCAACTGCGCCGACAAGGGGGCCGCCGCCGCCAGCAACATCGCGCCCAACCCATATTTTCCAATCTTTGACATCATCGAACCTTTTTCTATGCGTTTGGGGATGAAACGTCGAACCCGCGCCGTTTCATCCCCATGAGGAGCAATGACCGTCCATTTTTCGTTCGATCGCGAGCTGGAAAAGGTGTGGCCGCGGCTGCGCCGCTTTGCGCATGCGCTAACTCGCGATCCGGCGGATGCCGACGACCTGTCGCAGGCTGCCGCGGAAAAGGCGTTCCGCTCGAGCTCTCAATTCCAGCCGGGCACGCGTTTCGACAGCTGGATTTTCCGGATTTGCCGGACGGTCTGGATCGACACGGCGCGCTCGCGCACTCGACGCAGCGAACACGAAGCGCCGCCCGAAGCTGGCGAGCTGATCGGTCACGATCCCCGGTCGGCGACCGATGCGGCGATCGACCTGAAGACCGCGATGGCGGCGATGCAGCGCCTGCCCGACGAACAGCGCGAAGTGGTCGCGCTCATCCTGATCGAAGGTTTCGGGTACCGCGAAGCCGCGGAGATTCTCGATCAGCCAATCGGTACGGTTTCAAGCCGGCTCGTGCGGGGACGAAAAGCCCTGCTGAATCTTCTCGGCGAGGATAATTGAGATGACTGAAGGAGAAGAATTCTTTGCCTGGCTCGACGGCGAGCTCGATGGCGAGGCGGCGGACCGTGTGGCAGCGCGCGTCGCCGGCAGTCCGGACCTGGCGAAGCGTGCCGAGCAGCATCGCGCGCTGACAGCAGGCCTTCGTGGTGCGTTCGCATCGGCGACGGCAGAAGCCTCCCCCCCGCCCCGCTTCGAGAGCGCCGATGTCATCGACTTCAGCCAGGCCAAAGGCAAAGCGGCGAAACACGCCTTTGGCGTTCCACAGTGGGCGGCCATTGCGGCGACGCTGGTGCTGGGTGTCGTCGGCGGGGCGATGGTGACCTCGCGAGACACGGGGCCGGTCGTCACCCGCGACGGTCAATTGTACGCGGCCGCCGCGCTGGACACCGCGCTCGACCGGCAGTTGGCGTCGACACAAGGCAGCGACGAAGCGATCCGCATCGGCCTGACCTTCAAGGACAAGTCGGGCGTGACCTGCCGCAGCTTTAGCGGTCAGGCTGGCGATGGTCTGGCTTGCCGCGAGGGTGGCGACTGGAAAGTCGAGGGACTATTCGCGCCGAAGCAGGCTGGCGGCGATTACCGGATGGCCGCGGGCGAAGATCCGCGCCTCGCCGCCCTGATCGACGACCGCATCGACGGCGAGCCACTGGACGCATCGTCCGAAGCGGAAGCCCGGCGGCGCGACTGGCGCTGAAACCAAGCCCCACCGCCGTGCCGAGCAATTGCTTGGCAAAGCGTCCGAAATGCAGTTAACGTGACCGTTAACAAGGCTGGGGGCGCCTTCGCATGAATGTAGAGCGGGAAGCGGCTGCGACGGCGACAGGTTCGCCCACCGTATTCCTGAGCTATGCCCGCGCCGACCAGGCCGTTGCCGAAAAGCTGATCGCCGCCCTGCAGGGCGAGGGATTCAGCGTCTGGTGGGACGGCCTTATCGGCGGCGGTCATGAATTTTCGGAGAAGATCGAGCAGGCGTTGGGCGCGGCCGGGGCCGTGGTAGTGCTGTGGTCCGAACAGTCCAAACGGTCGCAATGGGTGCGCGACGAGGCCGGCTTCGCGCGCGATCACAATCGCCTCGTCCCGGTATCGATCGACGGCGCCGAGGCACCGCTCGGTTTTCGCCAGATCAACCGTATCAACCTGAAAAGCTGGAACGGCAGGGCCGACGGCCGCGAATTCCAGCTTCTGTGCCAATCCATCCGCTCACTGGTCGACGGGCGGCCGCTCGAGCGAACGCTGCCGGGTCGAGGCCCGACGCTGTCGCGCCGCCATGCGCTGCTCGGCGGCGGTGCGCTGGCACTGGCGGCAGGCGCAGGCGGACTGTGGTGGCTGCGCGGAAGTCCCGCCAGTGCGACCAGCGTTGCGGTCATCCCGTTCCGGAACCTCAGCGGCGACCCGGGCCAGGACTATTTCTCCGAAGGTCTTGCCGAAGAACTGCGCACCACCCTTTCCCAGGCCGAACAATTGCAGGTCGCCGCGCAGGCGTCGTCCGATACGTTCAAGGATGGACAGGCCGATGCGAAAACCATGGCTCGTTCGCTAGGGGTCGGCTTCCTTGTCGAAGGAAGCGTCCGCCGTTCGCCCGAGACCATTCGTGTGGCCACTCGCATCGTCGACGGCAAGAGCGGGCTGGATCGCTGGTCGCAAACGTTCGACCGGCCGGCGAGCGACAGCCTGTCGGTGCAATCCGACATTGCCGCCTTCGTCGCGGACGCCGTGCTGGCCGATCTCGACAAGGGTCTGCGACCGTCGGAACGGATCGGCGGCACCAGGAAGTCGGACGCCTTCGACGCTTACCTGAAAGGCACCGCGCTCTACCGGCTGGCGGCCGGCAAGGACAGCGACATGGCGGCGCTGGCGGCGTTCGACCAGGCCGTTTCGATCGATCCCGATTACGCGGCTGCCCACGCGGCACGGTCGCGCGTGCTGACGGTCATCGCCAACAATTACGCATCGTCAGACCAAATCCCCGCCTACTACGCCAAGTCCATCGACGCCGCGCGTACCGCCATGCGGATCGCGCCGGACCTGGCCGAAGGATATTCGGCGCTGGGGTTCGCGCTGTTTAACGGGCAGCTCGACGCCAAGGCCGCTGCTGTGCCGTACCAGCGAAGTTACGAGCTGGGCTACGGCAACGCGGACATCCTGTCCGCCTATGCCAACTTTGCCGGTCGGACCGGCCGCTTCGACGAAGCCCGAGAGGCAATCGCCCGGGCCGCCCGGCTCGACCCGCTCAATGCGACCGTTTTCCGCAACGCCGGGCTGATCGAATATTCGGCGCGCAGTTTCGAGGCCGCGGCAAGCCAGTTCAGGACCGCGCTGAGCATCAATCCGAAATCGAGCAACGTCCATGGCGCGCTTGGCGACATCGCCCTGCTGGGCGGCGATTTGGATGCGGCGCTCAGCCACTACGAACAGGAACGGGACCCGGCCACGCGGCTTCGCGGCATCGCCATCGTGAAGCGCCGGCAGGCCGACGACGCCGGCGCCGACGCGGCAATGGCCGCGCTCGTCAGGGAAGGCGGCGAGACCGTTCATTACCAGCAGGCGCAAGTCATGGCCCAGTGGGGCCGGATCGACGATGCGCTCGCCCATCTCGAAAAGGCCCTGGCGCTGCGCGACGCCGGGCTGGTCCGGATTCTCAACGACCCGTTGCTGGACCCGGTCCGCAAGGAAGCGCGCTTCGTGGAAATAGAACGGAGAATGGGTTTCGTGTGATCAACTGAGGGAGGATTTGATGCTGAAGAAATTGATGATGGTTGCCGCCGCTGGGCTGGCGCTGGCTGCCGCAGGGTGCCGCAATGGCGATGACCGGGTTTCGGCCAAGAGCGCGGATACGGAGCAGGCAACCGACGCGGACGCAGCCATACCCGCGGCCAACGCGGTGGCCAGCGACCAGGCCGATCGCGGCGGTTGCGGCGATCCACGCGCGCAAGATTGCAACAACGCCGAAGGCCGCACCAACCCCGACGATCGGACGAACCCGGACGACCGCACCAATCCGGACGACCGGACGAACCCGGACGATCGCACGAACCCGGATGACCGTTAAGCGTCACGGATTGCGAATGTCGGGTGCGCTGCGCCTCTACACCGTCCTGCTCGCCCTTGCGGCATGGCCGGCAGAGGCGCAGTCCCCTTCTTTGCCACCGCAATGGCAGTGGCTGGCCGCTGACCTGTTCGACGAGGAGCCCGCACGGCTGGCCGATGGCTTGTCGGGGATGACGCCCGCGGAGCAGCAGATATTCAGCGACTGGCTCAAATCGCTCGACGACGACATGCGGACGCTGGTGGTCGATCGATGGCTGGGCAACGGCCCGGGCATCGGACGGCGCTTCCCCCGCCTTGTCGCCCAACTGGATGCCGGGGAGCGGAAGCGTCTAACCGAATCATTCTACCCTACGGCGCTATATTCGTCGCTGGTGCGCGTCGACCTGCTGTTCGCACTGATGAAGTCCAGGACCGGCACCCAGATGCTTGAGCAGCTGCGGGGTCTGTGGCGGCTGGATGACCGCAATTCTGCCGCCAATCCCAAGGATATCGAAGAGGCGAAACGATATTTCGAAGAGCTGGACCGCATCGAGCGATCGCTCGATCCCGAATTCGCCATCTTCCGCCGGCCCTTGCCGATGGTCACGGGCGGCGAATTCGCGACCTTGAAGGACGCACCGTTCCAGGCCGAAATCTTCAAATCCGGCGCCAGCGCCACGCCGCTAAATCCGCGGGAGCGTCGCGAGGAGATTGCCAATTACGGACGCTCCCTGGAATCGTTCGAACGATGGCACGAATGCGGCGGCGTGCTGATCGCGCCGCAATGGGTGCTGACCGCTGCCCATTGCATCCGCACGCCGCGCCTCGGCCCCTATCTCGACAATCGCCGGGTGCGGACGGGAACCGATAACGTCGACGAGGGCGGCACGACCTGGAAGATCGATGCCGTGGTCCGGCACGGCGGCTACGATGCCGCGCTGCGGGTCAACGATATCGCGCTGTTGCGGATCGTCGCTGACGCAAAGACGAAGCCGAAGCGTGCTGCCGGCGCGAGGCCCGCCGTGCTCGCATCATCGGCCGACCCACCGCTGAAAATAGGTGAAAAATTGATCGTGACCGGTTTCGGCGTGACAGGGGTCACGCCCGCCGGCAGTCGCTATCGCGACGCGCAGGGCAACCCCAAGACCGCATCGTCGCAGCTGATGCTCGGACAATTGCGATACCTTCCGCCGGAAAGATGCAACGCCAACGCGGCTTTCAAGGCTGCGAAGGCTGCCATTTCGGCGGGCCAGATCTGCGCCAGGGGAAATGAAGCAGCCGACGCTTGCCAGGGCGACAGCGGCGGTCCCCTCGTCCGCCACATAAAGGGTCGCAAAATCGTCGTCGGCCTAGTGTCGTACGGCCTCGGCTGCGGGATGGACGACATTCCAGGGGTTTATGTCGATCTTCGTGCCTATCGCGGTTGGATCGAGGGGGCGAAGGTGGCCGCCAAGCACGGGCAAATCGTCGAATGGTCATCCCCGACCGCGCGATAAGGAGACAAAAATGACCAAGGCAATGACGGCGCTGGCGGTTGTGATGGCCTGGTCCCTGTCGCCGGCAGGCGCGCACACGCCGCCTCCTGATCAAAAAGTCGATTTCCTGGCCGGTACGGTGCCACCCGAACCCAAGCCCGTTACCGACTGGCCGCAAGTCTATGCGGAGTTGGAGCAGAACGAACAAGCGCAATGGAACGTGCTTCGCGCCGGCATGAGCGAACAGGAGCAACTGGCGGTGCTGGGCGTCGCCCATGCGCTTCCACTGGGAGGACGCGGACAGTTGTTCGCGCGGATCCTGGCCGCACCGCCGGCGCAACAAAGGGCGTTCTTTATTTTTCTTGTCCAGCTCAGCCCCGACCAGATTGAGGCGGTGGCGGTAAGGTCGTTCGATTTCGAGCGAGGCACGCTGGCTTGGCTTCTGGAGATTTCGACACGCAAGACCCCAGAACATCTTCGGTTCATGCTGTTCGATGCGCAGCAGCCGGATGGGCCGAAGCTCGAGTGGCCGGAGCAGCGCGAGGTCAACCTCTACTGGGTTCAAGTCCCGGCCGTCACCAATGCCGAACTCGCCCCCGACGTCAGCGCGCCTTGGCAGGCGCAAATTTTCAAATCCGGGGCCAGCGCCTCGCCCCTGACCCTGCTCGAGATGCGGCGCGAACGCGACAATTATGGCGATACGCTGCAGGACTTCGAACGCTGGCATGAATGCGGCGGCGTGATTATCGCCGAAGGTTGGGTGCTGACCGCTGCCCATTGCATCAAGACCCCCCGGCTGGGCCCCTACCTCGACAACCGCCGCGTACGCACCGGCACGCAGGATATCGTCGAGGGCGGCACCACCTGGCGCATCGCAGGGGTCGTCAAACATGGCCGGTACGACACCAGTTCCAAGGTCAACGATATTGCCTTGCTGCGGTTGGCAGCCGACGAGCAGACCAACCGCGGCGCCAATGGCAAGGCGAGCGCGGCGCGGCTGCCCGCGCCGCAAGATCCGCCCCTTAAGCTCGGGGAGGCCTTGGTCATCACCGGTTGGGGCGTGACCGGCGAAACCGCACTCGGCAGTAAATATCTCGACCGCTTCGGCAAGCCCAAGCGCGCGTCTCCTTTCCTGATGATGGGGAAGCTCAAGAACGTCGGCTGGGACGCGTGCAACGGCAATGCGCTGTACAAGAAGGTCGGCAGCCAAGTCGGCAAGGGCCAGATTTGCGCCCTCGGCAGCGGGCGCGTGGATGCGTGCCAAGGCGACAGCGGCGGACCGCTGGTACGCGACGTGCGTGGCCGCAAGACCGTCGTCGGACTGGTGTCGTACGGCATGGGATGCGGGCTGGACGATACGCCGGGCGTCTACGTCGACCTTGGCGCCTATCTCGGCTGGATCGCGGCGGCCAAGCGGGCGATGAAGCCGGGCCAGATCATCGAGTGGCCGCCGAAACTCGCCGCCAGATAGAAAAAGGCCGCCGCAGTTGCCCGCGACGGCCTTCCCTCTCCCGGAATTTCCTCCCGGTGATTTGCGTAGGATTAACCTACGATCTCTTCAGGCTTGAAGAAATAAGCGATTTCGATCGCCGCATTCTCGTCGCTGTCCGACCCGTGGACGGTGTTTTCGCCGATCGACAGCGCGTGGGTCTTGCGGATGGTGCCTTCGGCGGCGTCGGCCGGGTTAGTGGCGCCCATGATGTCGCGGTTGCGGGCGACGGCGTCTTCGCCTTCGAGCACCTGCACGACGACCGGTTCGCTGATCATGAAGTCGACCAGCTCACCGAAGAAGGGACGCTCGCGGTGCACGGCGTAAAAGCCTTCGGCCTGTTCCTTGGTCATGTGGATGCGCTTCGACGCGACGACGCGCAGGCCGGCTTCTTCCAGCATCTTGGTGACCGCGCCGGTCAGGTTGCGGCGGGTGGCGTCGGGCTTGATGATCGAAAAGGTGCGGGTGACCGCCATGATGATGCTCCGAAATGTCAGGGTGAACTGTTGGCCGCGCCCCTAGCCGCGCCAGCCGATAAGCGCAAGGCTCACGCCTTTTTCACCCATTTGCCGCCGTCGAGCGCCCAGTAATTGCGCTCGACGCCTTCGCGCCCCGCGAGGAGCTTCCACGCCTGGCGTGCGCCTTCCAGTGTCGCTTCATCGAACAAGTAGAAGGCGCGGTCGAAATGGAGCGCCGCCTCTCGCCATTCGCCGTCGGCGATCAGCAGGTTGCGCGCGTCGTTAGGCGCGACCGTCGCGGTCGACAGCAGCACCGGCTGGGCCGCGTCATCGCTGCCGCCCGCCACGCCGTGCGGCAGGAAACTGGTCGGGTCCTGGTCCCATAATTGGCGGTCGAGCCGGGCCAGCGTCGCTTCGTCGTCCGCGACCACCAGCAACCGCTGGCCGTCGTCGAGCAGGCGCTGCGCGATGCGGGTGATGACGCCGTCGGGCGCCGCCGCGCCAAGCTGGTAGAAATCGACCCTCACGCCTCACCCTTCCCCTTGCCCGACCGTCGGCAGCGGTCCGAGCAATAGCGGACATTGTCCCAGTCGCGCTCCCACTTCTTGCGCCAGGCAAAAGAAAGCCCGCATGCGGCGCAGACCTTGGTGGGCAGGTCCGACTTGCGCCGCATGCGGGGCATGGGGTTGCTTACCGTTCGACGGTGTTGGCGATGTACTGGTCGAGCAGGCGCACGCCATAGCCGGTCGCGCCCTTGCCGTAGGTCGGCTTGTCCTTGTCGCCCCACGCCATGCCGGCAATGTCGAGGTGGGCCCAGGCGACGCCCTTGTCGACGAAGCGCTGGATGAACTGCGCCGCGGTGATCGACCCGGCTTCGCGCGGACCAATGTTCTTCATGTCGGCGATCGGCGAATCGATCAGGCGATCATAGGCTTCGCCCAGCGGCTGGCGCCACAGCTTGTCGCCGCTTTCATCGGCCGCCTTGAGCAGATTCTTGGCCAGCGTTTCGTCGTTGGCGAAGATGCCCGCATATTCATGGCCAAGCGTGATGACCATCGCGCCGGTCAGGGTCGCCAGGTCGATGATGATGTTCGGCTTGAACGTCGCCTGCGTCCAGGTGATAGCGTCGCACAGGACCAGCCGGCCTTCGGCGTCGGTGTTGAGCACTTCGATGGTCTGCCCGCTCATCGAAGTCACAACGTCGCCGGGGCGCTGCGCATTGCCGTCGGGCATGTTTTCGACGAGACCGCAGATACCGACGACATTGGCCTTGGCCTTGCGCGCGGCGAGCGCGAGCATCGCCCCCGACACCGCACCGGCGCCGCCCATGTCCCACTTCATCATTTCCATGCCGGGTCCGGGTTTCAGCGAGATGCCGCCAGTGTCGAAGGTCACGCCCTTACCGACGAAGGCGACCGGGGTCTCGCCCGGATTGCCGCCGTTCCACTTCATGACGAGCAGCTTTGGCTCGCGCACCGAACCCTGCGCGACGCCCAAGAGCGCACCCATGCCGAGCTTTGCCATTTCGGCCTGGCCCAGCACCTCGATTTCAAGGCCGGTGCCTTCGGCGTGCTTCTTCACGCGCTCGACGAAGGTTTCGGGGTAGATGATGTTGGCCGGCTCGGTGACCAGTTCCTTGGTCAGCTCGACGCCCTTCACGACCCCGGCGTAGCGCGCTTCAAAGCGTTCGGCCGCACCTTCGCCGCCGCCGACGATGGTAATTTCCTTCAGCGTCGGCTTCTGCTTGTCCTTCAGCTTGGTCCGGTAAACGTCATAGCGCCAGCTGCGCAGCGCGGCGGCAAATCCGACGCGTGCCGCCGCATCGGCATCGTAACCGAGGCCGGTGAGGTCGATCACCGCATGGCTTTCGCCCGACGTCTGGAGGCGTGCCGCAATCGCGCCGCCCAGCTTTTCGGCGGCATCCGCAGGCTTCGCGTCGGCCCCGGCCACCAGCAGCCGCGTCCCGGCAGCGAACGTTTCGACGATCGCGCTCGCTTCGCCCTCGAACCGTGAGCGGGCCAGCGCCTGTTCGACATCGGCCTTGGCGGCACCGAGGCCGGCAAGCGACTGACGATCCTTGCCCGGCACGACCAGGACCAGCGCATGATCACCCGCGGGACGGGCGGCGGCGAAGCTGATCTTCATGAAATACCCTTTGAAAAGACAGTGTGAGAAGCGATTGGCATCCCCCTTAGAAGCTGCGCGCGATCATGGCAAAGGGGCACATCGGCCCAAAGGCGGATTGCGGGTCCAAGCGCAAGGTGTATTAGGCGAGACGAACCAACACTTTCGACCGGGCGGGACGTTGCGCGCAGTTCGTACTTTCGGGATTTGTGTCACCGCGCTGCCGCTGGCCCTTGGCTGGGCCGCCGTGGCCGATGCGCAGCAGGCCGCTGCGACGGTCGCCACGCCTTCGGCGGACCCCGTCGTCGATTTTGCCGCCGACGAAGTGACCTACGACAGTGACACCGACGTCGTCACCGCCAATGGCGCGGTGCGCATGTCGCGCGACGGCAATTACCTGGCTGCCGACCAGGTGACCTGGGACCGAAAGTCGGGCGGCGTCGTGGCGACGGGCAACATCGTCGTCGTCAATCCGCAGGGCGACAAGCTGGTCGGCGACCGCATCGACCTCACCGACGACCTGAAGGACGGCACCATCCAGAACCTGCTGGTCGTCCTGAACAGCGGCGGCCGCATCGCGGCGGACAAAGGCGTTCGCAAGGGCACGGTCACGACGCTCGAAAATGCGGTCTACACCGCCTGCCCGGTGTGTAACGGCAAGAGCCCAAGCTGGAAGATCAGCGCCGTCCAGGTCAGCCAGGATTCGGCGACGGGACGGCTGAAGTTTCGCGGCGGCAGCATCAACATCCTCGGCCTCAAGCTGCCGCTCCTGCCGATCTTCTCGATCGGTGACGGATCGCAAAAAGGTGGCGTGACCGGTGCTCTGCTGCCCAGCCTGCGGCTCGACAGCAATAATGGTGTCGAATTGAGCGCACCCTATTACTGGCGCTTCGACCGCAACCGCGACCTGACCGTCACGCCCCACATTTACACGGCGACCCTGCCCGCGCTGGAGGCGCGCTGGCGCCACCTGACCGACAAGGGCGCCTACCAGCTGGGCGGCTTCATCACCTACGGCGATATCGAGGACAGCGACGTCCAGACGATTGCGTCCACCGCCAGCAAGAATCGCGGCTTCCGCGGATATTTCGAAGGTAACGGCCGTTTCCAGCTCGACCCCTATTGGTCGATTACCGGGTCCATGCGGCTAGCAACCGACAAGACCGTGGCGCGGCGTTACGACATCACGCGCGACGTCACGCTGCGCAACTTCGTCAACGTCGAACGGATCGATTTCGACAGCTATGTCTCGATCGCCGGCTGGGCGTTCCAGGGCTTGCGGTCGGAAGACGTCCAGCGCCAGATCCCGATCGCCCTGCCCGCAATCGACGCGCGGTTCCGCCTTTCAGACCCGATCGCAGGGGGCCGCCTGCAATTGCAGGTCAATAGCCTTGCGATCCTGCGCCGCGACGGTCAGGATACCCAGCGTGCCTTCGCCAGCGCCGAATGGAACCTGCGCAAGATCACCGGGCTTGGCCAGGAGCTTACGCTGACGGCCTTCGCCCGTGCCGACGCCTATCACACGCGGCAGGCCGAACTGACCGATGTCGCGGTCTATCGCGGCGAAAACGGCTGGCATTTCCGCACCATCGGCGCGCTTGCCGCCGACATGAAGTGGCCGTTGATCGGCGGGCTGTTCGGCGGCACCCAGCGACTGACGCCGCGCATCCAGCTGGTGCTGACGCCCGCCACCAAGAACCTGTCGATCCCCAACGAAGATGCGCGCGCGGTCGACCTTGAAGACAGCAACCTGTTCGCGCTCAACCGCTTCCCCGGATACGACCGATGGGAAGACGGTTCGCGGGTGACCTATGGCGTGGAATGGAATTTCGACCGGCCCAACTGGTCGGTGCAGGCCGTGGTCGGCCAAAGCTATCGCCTGACCCGCCGCGATTCGATTTTGCCCGACGGCACGGGGCTCAGCGACCGCTTCTCGGACATCGTCGGGCGAACCCGGATCCGCTTCGGCCGGTTCATCGACATCACGCACCGCTACCGCGTCGACAAGGACAATCTCGCCGTCCGCCGGAATGAACTCGACCTCACGATCGGCACCGACAAGACCTTCGCGCAGGTCGGCTACCTTCGACTCAACCGCGACATTTCGAACGCGATCGAGGATTTGCGCGACAAGGAAGAATTGCGGCTCGCGGGGCGCTGGCAGTTCCGCAAATATTGGTCGGTGTTCGGATCGACCGTCGTCGACCTCAGCGATGCGGCGGAAGACCCGCTCAGCCTGGCCGACGGCTACGAGCCGGTGCGCCATCGCTTGGGCGTCACCTACGAAGACGAATGCCTGGAGCTTGGCGTGGCGTGGAAGCGCGACTATGAACGGGTCGGGGCGTTCCGCAAGGGCAACACCTTTTCGATCACTTTCGGGTTGAAAGGGATCGGTCGCTAAGCTGGTGTTCAGCCAGCAATGCTAAGGACCCGATGGTTATTCTATTGGCGAACAAGGAAAAATTGGTGGCAGTGACGAAATCATTCTCTTCGGCGCGTTTCCTGCGTTCGGCCTCGCTCGTGGTGGGCGCGGCACTGGCATCTGCGGCCGTCGCACAGGGCGGCGCGGCTCCGCAGCCCGCCCCCAATTCCGCGGCGAACCTCAAGCTGCCGGAAAATCCGCAGCTGTTCGGCACGACCATGCCGTCGGTCGTCAAAGCCCGCGTCCTCGTCAATAACGAGGTGATCACGCAAACCGACGTCGATCAGCGCCTCGCCCTGATCGCCATTTCCAACGGCGGCGAAATTCCGGCCAATGAAATCGACGCGCTGCGTCAGCAGGTGCTGGCCAACCTGATCGACGAAACGCTGCAGATCCAGGCGGCCAAGGCCGAGGAAATCGAGATCAGCGATGCGGATATCGATCGCACGGTGCAGCGGGTTGCCGGCAATGTGAAGCAGACGCCGCAAGAGATGGCCGACTTCCTGAAGGCGCGCGGCAGCTCGATCCGTTCGATCCGTCGCCAGATCATGGGCGAAACCGCGTGGCGCCGGCTGCAGTCGAAAAAGATCGAAAGCGGCGTCAACGTCGGCGAAGAGGAAGTGAAGTCGATCATCGACAAGCTCAACGCGTCGAAGGGTTCGACCGAATATCGCGTCGGCGAAATCTTCCTTTCGTCGACCACCGCCAACGAACAGACGGCGCAGCAAAATGCCGCGCGCATCTTCCAGGCGCTGCAGCAGGGTGGCTCGTTCGTCGGCTATGCACGCCAATATTCGGAAGCGTCGACCGCTGCCGTTGGCGGCGACCTTGGCTGGGTTCGCCCGGAGCAGCTTCCCCAGGAACTGGCGAGTGCGATCGTGACGATGCAGCCGGGGCAATTGACCCCGCCGATCAAGGTTCCTGGCGGCTATTCGATCATCGCGGTCCAGGACAGCCGCAAGATCCTCACGCCCGATCCGCGCGACGCCGTCCTGTCGCTGAAGCAGGTGTCGATCAGCTTGCCAAAGGGTGCGACTCGCACCCAGGCGGAGCCGATCCTGGCCCGCTTCTCGACCAGCGTCGAGAACATCGGCGGCTGCGGCGGCGCGGAAAAACTGGCCTCGGATTTTGGCGGCGAAGTTGTTTCGTCCGACCAGGTGAAGATGCGCGACCTTCCCCCTGCCCTTCAGCAGATGATGGCGAACATGCAGGTCGGTCAGGCGACCCGTCCGTTCGGGTCGATCGAAGAAGGCGTTCGCACGCTGGTGCTTTGCGGGCGCGATGTAAGCGACCCGACGGCGCCGACGTACGAGCAGGTGATGAACCAGGTTACCGAAGAGCGCGTCAACATGCGCGCGCGCCGGTACCTCCGCGACCTTCGCCGCGACGCAATCATCGAGTTCCGCTAGGATTATCGGTCCGATGCGGCCGATACCGAGACCATTGGCGGTTTCCCTGGGCGATCCTGCTGGGATCGGTCCGGAGGTCGTCGGAAAGTGCTGGGACAATCGCGACCGGTTCGCCCTGCCGCCGTTCGTCGCGGTAGGCGATCCGCGCAGCCTGTCGGCGGTGTGGGACGGCCCCATCGCGACCATCGACGATCCCTCGGAAGCAGATAGCGCCTTCGACGTCGGCCTGCCGATCCTGCAGATTCCTGCGGCTGACGCGGACATGCCGGGTCGACCGTCGACGGCGGGCGCGCATTGCTCGCTGGATTCGCTCGAACTTGCGGTTGGGCTCGCCCGTTCCGGTTCGGCGTCGGCGGTAGTGACCGGACCGGTGTCGAAGGTCCAGCTATACCAGATCGGCTTCAGCCATCCCGGCCAGACAGAATTCGTCGCGGAACGCTGCGGCATCGACCCCGGCAATGTCGCGATGATGCTGGCCGGGCCGACCCTGCGCTGCGTGCCGGTGACGACCCACATTCCGCTCAACCGGGTTGCAGCGGCCCTCAGCAGCTCACTGATCGAGGCGCGGGGACGGACGACCCTTCGCGGCCTGCAGCGCAATTTTGGGATCGAAGACCCGGTGCTGGCCGTTTCGGGCCTCAATCCGCACGCCGGTGAAGGCGGCGCACTGGGACGCGAGGAAATTGACTTGGTCCAGCCGGCGATCGACGCTCTTCGCGCCGAGGGCTGGCGTATCACCGGTCCGCATCCCGCCGACAGCATGTTCCACCCGTCCGCGCGCAGCCGCTACGACGCGGCGCTATGCATGTATCATGACCAGGCGCTGATCCCGCTGAAGGCGCTGCATTTCGACGAAGGCGTCAACATGACGCTGGGCCTGCCGATCGTCCGCACGGCCCCCGATCATGGCACCGCGTTCGACATTGCCGGACAGGACGCAGCCGATCCACGCGCCATGGCGGCCGCCATTCGCATGGCTGCCACGGCCGCCGAAACGCGCCTGTTCGCCGCCGCATGAGCCAGCCGCCGGAGCCGCTGCGCGACGTTATCGCCCGTCACGGCTTGCAGGCGACCAAGGCACTCGGACAGAATTTCATCCTCGATCGCCAGCTGCTGTCGCGGATTGCCGCGATTCCCGGGATCGGCGACGGCGACCGGGTCTACGAGGTGGGACCGGGGCCAGGCGGCCTGACCCGCGCCATCCTCGACACCGGCGCGTCGCTGGTCGCGGTCGAGCGCGACCGCCGCTGCCTCCCTGCGCTGGCGGAACTGGAAGCAGAATCTGACGGCCGTCTGAAGGTCATTTCGGGCGACGCGCTCGACGTCGACGAAAAGGCCGAGATCGGCCGTGGCGGGCATATCGTCGCCAACCTGCCCTATAACGTCGGCACGCTGCTATTGCTGCGCTGGCTGGCGGGTGACTGGCCGCCCTTCTGGTCATCGCTGACGCTGATGTTCCAGCGCGAGGTGGCCGAACGGATCGTCGCCAAGCCGAACAGCGAACATTACGGCCGGCTGTCGGTTGCCGCGCAGTGGCGTGCGACCCCGCGGATCGCCATGGCGGTTCACCGCAGTGCCTTCACCCCGCCGCCCAAGGTCGCCTCGGCGATCGTGCACATCGTTCCCGCGCCGCAGCCCGACGGCGTCAACCCTCAGGTCCTCGAAACGGTCACTGCCGCCGCATTTGGTCAGCGGCGCAAGATGCTGCGATCAAGTCTTAAGTCCGTTCCCGGCGCACTCGACGCGCTGAACACCCTTGGGATCGACGCCGAACGCCGGGCCGAAACCTTGTCCGTCGACGAATTTGTCGCCCTTGCCCGCGCGCTAAGCCGGGACTGAGCTCAGTTCTTCTTCGGTGTGTCGCTCGGCTTGGCCGCGGCCATGGCCGGGCCGCGCGTGATCGCGGCGTTGAGGCTTGCAGCCTGCGGGCACGCCGCGTTTGCGCACAGCTTCTGGATCTTGGCCAGATTGTCCTTGGCCCGGGCGGTGGCGCCGGCTTCGACCATCGCTTCACCCTGGACGGACAGTGCATCGCGATCGGTCGGCTCAAGCAGCAGCGCCTTGTTGGTCAGCCGGATGGCCTGGCCGAACAGCTTCTGCTTCATCGCGACCTTGGCCATGGCGATGAAGGCGGCGCGGTTCTTGGGATCGACCGCCAGCGCGGTTTCCAGCGCGTCGTCGGCTTCCACATACTTGCCTTGCGAGAGCAGGGTTTCGCCCTGTTTCAGCAACTGGACCGAACGCGGCGCGATCTGGTCGTCGGGGCGTTGTCCGACGCCGGCCACGGACAGGGTCGACGCGGCAAGGCCGAGGCAAAGGAAGACAGGCGTAAGGCGCATCAATATCTCCAAACTTCGCGCGGCTCTAGCATGGCTTGGTGAGCCGCGCGACGAAAAAGCCGTCGGTACCGTCGTGCCCGGGGGTCAGCAGCCTGCCCGGTCCGTCGGCCCTTCCGCCTTCGAAGCCGACATCCTGCACCGACCAAGATGAATGGCGTCCTAAGAAATCTTCTGCCTGTCCGGCCCCTTCGCGGCGCAGGATCGAGCAGGTGGCATAAACGAGCGCGCCGCCCGGCTTGACCAGTGGCGCGGCGATATCGAGCAGTCGCGACTGGATGGCGGCGACGCGGTCGAGCCGCTCCGGCGTCAGTCGCCAGCGGCCTTCCGGATTGCGGCGCCAGGTACCCGACCCGCTGCACGGCGCGTCGACCAGCACGACATCGCATCGGCCATTGAGATCTGCGAGTTGTTCGGCCTCCCGCCCGCCATCCATGAGGCGGGTTTCGATGACCGCCCCCGCCCGCTCGGCACGGGGCGCGAGCTGCGAAAGGCGCGGGCGGCTGGTGTCGGTGGCGATAATGCCCGCGCCGGGGGACGCGGCGGCGATGGCGAGCGCCTTGCCCCCCGCGCCAGCACACAAATCGAGTATGAGGTCGCCGACCTTGCCGAGCGCGGCGAGCGCGATCAGCTGGCTGCCCTCGTCCTGGACTTCGACCAGGCCGGTTTCGAACAGCTCATGATCGTCGATCCGCGTGTCGGGCGGCAGACGCAGTCCCCAAGGGCTTAACCGAGTGAGCTCGGCGCCCGCGATTTCCCCTGCCGCTGCCTCACGACTGGTTCGCGCGATGTTGACGCGAAGGTCGAGCGGCGCGCGATCGAGCAAGGCCGCCCATTCGTCGGCTGCGACCAGCGGTGACAGTTCGGACTCAACCCATGACGGAAGCAACCGCGCCGCCGTCGGGACATCTCCATCGATTGCGGCCGGCCCATGCGACGATCCGTCGAAGCGCTCCGCTAGCTCTGCATCGTCCTGCGAAAGCCCGACCATCGCCGACCGCCCGTTCGCCGGGCGGTCGCCCGAACGACGGATGGCGCGATAGACGAGCTCGCGCACCGCACGTCGGTCCTTCGACCCCGCATAGCGGCGCGTCTTGAAATAACGCTGGACGATCGCGTCCGCGGGTGGACCATCGTCGCGCGCCGAGGCGATGACCTCGTCGAGAATCTCGATCGCCGCCTGAGCCCTCGCCGAGGGGGTCATGGCTTAGCGCGTCGGATAATTGGGCGCCTCGCGCGTGATCGCCACGTCGTGGACATGGCTTTCGCTGAGGCCCGCATTGGTGATGCGGACGAAGCGGGCGCGCTGCTGAAGCTCCTGAATCGTCGTCGAGCCGGTGTAGCCCATCGCCGCCTTCACCCCGCCGACCAACTGGTGAACGATGTCGCGGACATGACCCTTGTAAGGGACCTGGCCTTCGATGCCTTCGGGGACGAGCTTGAGCTGGTCCTTGATGTCCTGCTGGAAATAGCGGTCGGCCGAGCCGCGCGCCATCGCGCCGACGCTGCCCATGCCGCGATAGCTTTTGTAGGCGCGGCCTTGGTAGAGGAAGGTTTCGCCCGGCGCTTCCTCGGTCCCGGCGAGCAGCGAACCGACCATGACCGTCGACGCGCCCGCCGCGATCGCCTTGGCGATATCGCCAGACGTGCGGATCCCGCCGTCGGCGATGACCGGCACGCCCTTTTTCGCGGCCGCATTGGACGCGGCCATGATGGCGCTCAATTGCGGCACGCCGACGCCTGCGACGATGCGGGTGGTGCAGATCGACCCCGGGCCGATGCCGACCTTGATCGCGTCGGCGCCCGCGTCAGCCAGTGCTTCGGCGGCGGTGGCGGTCGCGACATTGCCGGCGACGACCTGGACCGCGTTGGACAGCTTCTTGACCCGTTCGACCTGCGCCGCGACCTCCTTGTTGTGGCCGTGCGCAGTGTCGATGACGATGCAGTCGCAGCCCGCGTCGATCAGCGCTTCGGCGCGCTCAAAGCCCTTGTCGCCCACGGTCGAGGCGGCGGCGACGCGCAGGCGCCCCTGGTCGTCCTTGGTGGCGTTGGGGCTGGCGACCGCCTTTTCAATATCCTTGACGGTGATCAGGCCGACGCAATGATGCGCGTCGTCGACCACCAGCAGTTTTTCGATCCGCCGCTGGTGCAGCAGGCGACGTGCCTCTTCCTGCCCCGTGCCGAGCGGCACGGTGGCGAGATTCTCGCTGGTCATCAGCTCGCGCACCGGCTGGCGCGGGTTTTCGGCGAAGCGGACGTCACGGTTGGTCAGGATCCCGACCAGTCGGCCCGAATTTTCGACCACCGGAATGCCGCTGATCCGGTTGGACTTCATCAGGTCGAGCGCTTCGGCCAGCGTCTGGTCGGGCGTCATGGTAATCGGGTTGACAACCATGCCGCTTTCGAACCGCTTGACGGCGCGAACCGCGGCGGCCTGTTCCTCGACCGTCAGGTTGCGGTGGAGGACACCGATGCCGCCCAGCTGGGCCAGCGCAATCGCCATGTCGGCTTCGGTCACCGTGTCCATCGCCGCGCTCAAGAGCGGGATGTTCAGCGGGATCGCCTTGGTCAGCAGGGTGCGGGTGTCGGCACCGCTCGGCAGCACGCTCGATTCAAGCGGCTGGAGCAGGACATCGTCGAAGGTGAGCCCGAGGGGGATTTCGTCGTGGAGAAGGTCGGCCATGCGCGCCTTTGGCAGGGTCGGCGCGATTCGCCAACCCCTAGCCGTGCCGTGCCAGCAGTCGCCGAGCCGCCTCGACGTGCATCCGCTCGATCATCTCGCCTTCGAAGCGCTCGGCCCCACCCGTGGCGGCGTCGACCAGCCGGCGCGCGCGGTCGAGCTCGGCAGAACTCGGCGCCCAGACGGCGTGAACCGGCGTGATCTGGCCCGGGTGGATCAGCGACTTGCCGTCGAAGCCCAGCGCCCTGCCCTCCTTCGCCTCGGCCGAAAGACCGTCGAGATCGTCGAGCCTGTTCCAGACGCCGTCGATCACCGGAACGCCTGCCGCCCGCGCGGCCAGCACGCTCATCTGCAGGGCCGCCGCAATCGGCGAACGATCAGCACCGAACTCGATGCCGATGTCGGCGCGCAAGTCGTTCGTGCCGACGATCAGCATGTCGGCAACCCTCGCGATGAACGGCGCTTCCAGCACCGCCGCCGCTTTCTCGATCATCGCCGCCACCGGCTTGCCGGTCCCACGCTTCAACGCCGCGACCTCCTCGGCGTTGAGCACGGCGGGGATGACCACCAGGTCGCAGTTCGACGCCGCTACGGCCTCGGCATCGGCCTGGTGCCATTCGGTCCGGCTGCCGTTGACGCGGATCGCGACCGGCATCGGCCAATCGCTTGCCACCGCATCGACCGCCGCAGCCCGGGCCGCCTCCTTGTCCTCCGGCTTCACCGCATCTTCGAGGTCGAGCACGACGAGGTCGGCATCGCTCGCACGCGCCTTGTCGATCGCGCTCGGATTGCTGGCGGGAAGGAACAGCACCGCCCGTCTATCGAAAAGCGACAGCGTCATACCGATTTTCCTTCCCCTTGCCGTTCCGGCTTTGCATCATGCCCCGCAGTGAAGGGGGATGTCGAATGACCGAATTTCTGGCCGGCCTTGTATTTCTTGTCCTGCTGATCGTGATGATGAGCGTCAAGATCGTGCGGCAGGGTTATCGCTACACCATCGAACGGTTCGGCAAGTTCGTGCGGGTCGCGGATCCCGGGCTCAACCTCGTCACGCCCTTCGTCTATCGGGTCGGTCACAAGATCAACATGATGGAGCAGGTGCTCGACATTCCGGGGCAGGAAATCATCACCAAGGACAATGCCATGGTGGCGGTCGACGGGGTGGTCTTCTTCCAGGTGCTCGACGCCGCCAAGGCCGCCTATGAGGTAAGCGACCTTTATTCGGCGATCATGGCGCTCTCGACCACCAACCTGCGTACCGTCATGGGCTCGATGGATCTCGACGAGACGCTGTCGAAGCGCGACGAGATCAACGCGCGGCTGCTCGCGGTGGTCGACCAGGCGACCGAGGCATGGGGCGTCAAGGTCACCCGCGTCGAATTGAAGGACATTCGCCCGCCGCGCGACATCAGCGACGCCATGGCCCGCCAGATGAAGGCGGAACGCGAAAAGCGCGCCGCGATCCTCGAAAGCGAAGGCATGCGCCAGTCGGAAATCCTCCGTGCAGAGGGGGAGAAGCAGGCCAAGATCCTGCAGGCCGAGGGCCTGAAGGAAGCCGCCTTCCGCGAAGCCGAGGCGCGCGAACGCGCCGCCATGGCCGAAGCCAACGCGACCAAGTCGGTCAGCGACGCGATCGAAGGCGGCAGCACGCAGGCGATCAACTACTTCATCGCCCAGAAATATGTCGAAGCGCTCGGCAAGTTCGCGACCTCGCCCAACGCCAAGACCATCCTGTTCCCGGTCGAAGCGACACAGCTGATCGGCACGCTCGGCGGGATCGGCGAGTTGGCCAAGGAAGTCCTGAACAAGGATGCCCCCACCCCCAAGGTGATCAAGTCGACCCCAAAGGCGGGCGAATAGGGAATGGGATTCGACCTCCACGACGGCTGGATTTGGGGCATCGTCGGCCTCGCACTGCTGATCGCGGAAATCGCCGCGCCGGGGTTCTTCCTGATTTTCCTTGGCGTCGCCGCCATCGCGACCGGGCTGTTCACCCTGCTGTTCGACCTCGGCCTTGCGCCGCAGTTGGTGCTGTTCGTCATTTACACCGCGCTCGCCATCCTCGCTGGCAAGCGCTGGTATGCCGAGCCCGGCCATCACGACCAGTCGATCAAGCTCAACGACCCTGCCCGCCGGTTGGTCGGCAAGGTGGTGACCGTGGTCGATCCGGTCGATGACCATGGCGGCCGCGTGAAGGTCGGCGACAGCGAATGGAGCGCGCGCGGCGGACCCGCCGCGGCCGGGGAGCGCGTGACGGTCCATGCCGTCGATGGAAATTGCCTGATCGTCGAGCGCGTCACCGCGCTGCCGTCGAACTAGCCGGGAGAGTGAATGTGCAGACCAATGTGATGACGCGCCGGCAGGCGCTGGGTGCCCTTTCGGTCGGGGTCGCGACCGTGGCGCTGCCGGGTTGCGCGGCGAACCTTGCCGCAGGGCCGTTGGCGTGGAGCGACGTCTCGGTCGGCGCGCTGCTCGATACCATTGCAAACAATCTACTGCGCCTCTCGCCCGAAAGTGCGACCGGCCTCGCGCTCGACATCGGCGCCAATGCCGACCTTCGCTCGAAACTGGCAGACCGCAGCCAGGCTGGGCAGGACCAAGTCGCCGCCACCCTCCGCAGCGACCTTGCCTCGATCGAGGCGATCGACCCCGCACCCCTGTCCCATTCGGTCCGCACCAGCGTCGAGGTCGTCAAATCGGCCTACCGCACCAGCCTGGAAGGGTTCGCCCTGCCTTATGGCGACGTCGCGGTCGGCAGCTGGCGCAACACGCCCTATGTCGTAATCCAGAACGTCGGCGCCTATCTCGACACGCCGCGCTTCCTCGACAGCGATCATCCGATCAAGACCGCGGCCGATGCAGAGGCCTATCTCGCCCGCCTCGACAGCCTCGCCGTCCAGCTTGGCGGAGAGCTTGGCCGCATCCAGGACGCACGGGGCAAGGGCCTCATCCCGCCCGCCTTCCTGCTCGACAAGGCGGACAAGCAGATCACCGCATCGCTGAAGGGCGCGATGGACGGCGGCGGTCTAGTCGAAAGCCTCGTCCGCCGTACCAAGGCGGCCGGGATTGCCAGCGATTGGGAGGCGCGCGCCTCGGCCATCGTCAAAGGCAAGATCGCGCCCGCGCTTGAGGCGCAGACCGCCGAACTTCGCCTCCAGCGCCGCAGCGCCACCAACGATGCCGGCATGTGGGCGCGGCCCGGCGGCGACGCCTTTTACGCCTGGGCGCTCAAGGCTTCGACCACCACGACCATGTCGCCGGACGAAATCCACCGGATGGGCCGCGAACAGCTTGCCGAGCTCCAGTCGCGGATGGACGTGATCCTGCGCAAGATCGGCTACACCAGCGGCTCGGTCGGGGAACGGATGAACGCGCTCGCCAAGGACCCGCGCTACAAGTTCAGCGAAGGCGATGCCGGGCGAGCCGAGATCATGGCCTATATCCAGACTTACCTAGCCCGCTGGCGCGGCCTGACGCCCAAGGCGTTCAACACGCTGGTGCCCGGCCATCTGGAGGTGAAGCGCCTGCCGCCCGAGGAAGAGCCCGGCGCACCCGGCGCCTATGGCGGCGCGGGGTCGCCCGACGGATCGATCCCCGGCAAGTTCTGGATCAACCTGCGCACCACCGACCTGCACAGCAAGTACAGCCTGCCCGATCTTGCCGCGCACGAAGCGATCCCGGGCCATGTCTGGCAGGGCGAATATGCCAACCGCCTGCCGCTGATCCGCACGCTGCTGTCGTTCAACGCCTATAGCGAAGGCTGGGCGCTCTACGCCGAACAGCTGATGGAAGAGCTTGGCGGCTACGACGATTTCGAAGTCGGCAAGCTCGGCTATCTCCAGTCGCTCGCCTTCCGCGCCTGCCGCCTGGTCGTCGACACCGGCCTCCACGCCAAGCGCTGGACCCGCGAACAGGGCGTTGCCTTCTTCGTCGAGCAGAACGGCTCCAACCCGCTCGAAGTCGCCTCCGAAGTAGACCGCTACTGCAGCTGGCCGGGCCAGGCCTGCGGCTACAAGGTCGGCCACAGCGAAATCAACCGCCAGCGCGACAAGGCGATCGCCGCGCTCGGTGCGCGCTACGACCTCAGGGCGTTCGACGACGCGGTGGTCCGCGGCGGCAACGTCCCGATGGATGTGCTGGCCAAGAATGTGGACGAGTATATCGCAAGCAGCCGCGGATAGCGTAAGCGGAGCGCAGCGAGCGTCGCTATCCAAGAGACTGCGAGCGCGGCCAGCCTGTGCGGCCCCGCCGCGACAGGACTGACGTCATGGGATTTACTCCCGTGACGGCGCTGGCGCGAATGTCTGCTTTCGACCCGTTGCGGTCATTAGGATTGGCCATCAGAACGGCGGTTGAACTGACGGAAAGCGATCCATGAAGGAACTAACGATCCCGCCCGCCGCGCAAACTGACGACGAAAGCTGGGAGCTACTCCGAGCGTGGGTGGCGGACAAAGGACTGCATTGCTCATTGACGGTCGGCGTTTATGAAGCCGAGGGTATTCCTGAAGAGCAAGCCTGGGGAACAATATTGGCCGAGGCCGCGCGCCATATCGCGGATGGCCTGTCATCGCTCGGCTTGCGGGACAGCGGAACGGCATTGAGCGAAATACGCCGCAACTTTGAGGCCGAATTGGATAAGCCGACGTCCAAATGGTCAGGAAGCTTAGTCCAATAGCTAACGTCCGCTTTCCACCCATAGCGGACGTTTAGCTTTTCGCTGTCCTACAGCACCCCCTCCATGCCACCCTCCCGGCTCGGCTCTTTGACCCTGTAGGATTCGCGTTCGCGCACTGCGCCACGGCCACCCGAACGCCATTTTCTTAAGTTCACGCAAACCGCCCAAAAAGACGCATTACGGGCGCAAATAGTGAACTTACGGCAGCGCAGCCACGTCCGGTTCCACCCAACCCCGCCGCGCTTCCACGCTGAACAACCGCTCGCGACTCCAGAACCTCAACGGCCAGTCGCGCTTGCCCATTGGGGAGTGCAGCAGCTCGTTGACCAGCTCGTGCAGCGGTTCGGTGCGGTCGGCTTCGCGCAGGAACAGGCGGATACCGGCGAGATAGGCCTTGGTGATGGTGTCGTGGTAGCCCTGGGTATCGTCGTTTACCCCGCCGACGCTTTCATTGTAGCGGCGGATGAGGCCGGGCAGTTCGGTGTCGAGGTCGACCTCAGGATGCTTCAGCAACAGATAGGTAGTGGCGGCTAGGTGCGCCTCATGCGTCCATTCCGTCTTGGGCAGGTCGGCATGGAGCAGCCCCTCGCCCACGCGGGCGACAGCTTCGTCGGTTTCGAAATGGCGTACGGGATAGTCGGTCATGTTGGATCGGGCTTTCTTGTGGGAAGCGCCCGATCCGTCAATGACCGGGCAATTCAGGCGTTAGCGGCCACTTGGGGACCGGCTTGTCGCACCCCCTCGTCCACATGCGGTGCGAACTCGGCGAAATTTTCGACGAACAGGTCGACCAGCTTGGCCGCCGTGGCGTCATATTCGGCCTTGTCCGCCCAGGTTTCGCGCGGGTCGAGGATGCTGTTGTCGACGCCCGGCACCGCGACCGGCACTTCGAAGCCGAAGTTCGGGTCCTTGCGGAATGCGACATCGTTCAGGCTGCCGTCGAGCGCGGCATTCAGCAGCGCGCGGGTTTCCTTGATCGGCATGCGCTTGCCGACGCCGTACTTGCCGCCGGTCCAGCCGGTGTTGACCAGCCAGCACTGCGCGCCGCCGTCGGCGATCCGCTTCTTGAGCAGATTGCCATAGACGCTCGGCGGGCGCGGCATGAAGGCGGCGCCGAAGCAGGTCGAGAAGGTCGCCGTCGGTTCAGTCACGCCGATTTCGGTGCCCGCAACCTTGGCGGTGTAACCCGAGAGGAAGTGGTACATCGCCTGGTCGGGCGTGAGGCGCGAGATGGGCGGCAGCACGCCGAACGCGTCGGCGGTCAGGAAGATGATCGTCGACGGCGGCGGGCCGAGGTTGTCATCGCTCGTGTTCGGGATGAACTCGATCGGATAGGCGCCGCGGGTGTTCTCGGTCTTGCTGGCGTCGGTGAAGTCGAGGTCGCGCGTCACCGGATCCATCGCGACATTCTCGAGGATCGTGCCGAACATCTTGGTGGTCGCGTAGATCTCTGGCTCGCCCTCGGCGCTGAGGTTGATCATCTTGGCGTAGCAGCCGCCTTCGAAGTTGAAGACCGCCGTGTCCGACCAGCCATGCTCGTCGTCGCCGATGAGGGTGCGGCTGGCGTCGGCCGACAGCGTCGTCTTGCCGGTGCCCGACAGGCCGAAGAAGATCGCGCTCTTGCCGTCCTTGCCGATGTTGGCGCTGCAGTGCATCGGCATGACGCCCTGCGCGGGCAGCAGGAAGTTCAAGAGGCCAAACACGCCCTTCTTCATCTCGCCCGAATATTCGGTGTTGCCGATCAGGATCATCTTTTCGGTGAAGTTGACCGCGATCACCGTGTCGCTGCGACAGCCGTGACGGGTCGGATCGGCCTTGAAGCTGGGCAGGTTGATGATGGTGTATTCGGGGACATAGCCCGCCAGTTCGCTCTCGTCCGGACGGACCAGCAGCGTGCGCACGAACAGGTTGTGCCACGCCATCTGGTTGATGACGCGGACGTTGACGCGATATTCCGGCTGGCTGCCGCCGTAGAGGTCGGCGACGTAGAGTTCGTCCTGGCCCTTCAGTTCAGCAAGGAAGTCGGCCTTCAGGGTTGCCCAATGTTCCGGGCTCATTTCCTGGTTGATCGGGCCCCAGTTGATCGTGCTTTCGGTAGTCGCATCGCGGACGACGAACTTGTCCTTGACGCTGCGACCCGTGAACTTGCCGGTGTCGACCAGCAGCGCGCCGTCCTTGGTCAGCTGCCCTTCGCCGCGGCGCACCGCATCCTCGACCAGCGGAGCCGTGGTGAGGTTCCAGTGGATCTTGGCACCGGTTTCAATTCCCTGTGCGCCCAACTGATGCGCGGGAATACGCTCGCTCACATTGATTCTCCCGAATTTTGAACGACCTAGGCCTTGTTTCGACCCATCGCCGCATACGTATGCGAAGGGCCTATACAGGGGGGCATGGCAACCGTCAAAGCGGCTCGTCGCACCCTTGTTTCTCTCGCCACGCATGGGTATCGCAGGCATGCATGAGGGAGCGGGCATGAGCCATGTGATCGCGCTCGTCGACGACGACCGCAACATCCTGACATCCGTGTCGATCGCCCTTCAGGCCGAGGGTTTCCTGACGCGCGTCTACACCGACGGCCTGACCGCGCTGAAGGCGTTTGGCGACAACCCGCCCGACCTTGGCGTGTTCGACATCAAGATGCCGCAGATGGACGGGATGGAGCTGCTGCGCAGGGTCCGCGAGACCAGCGCCATGCCGGTGATCTTCCTGACGTCGAAGGACGATGAGCTCGATGAAGCGCTCGGGCTCGCGATGGGTGCCGACGACTATATTTCCAAGCCCTTTTCCCAGCGATTGCTGATCGCCCGCATCCGCGCCCTGCTGCGCCGTCAGGAGCTGGCCAGCGGCAACGGCCCGTCTGCAGCCGGCGACGACAACGAGCAAAGCCGGCTGATCGAACGCGGTCGACTGGTCATGGATCCGGCACGTCACAAGGTGATCTGGGACGGAAAGGACGTGACCCTGACGGTCACCGAATTCCTGATCCTTGAGGCGCTGGCCCAGCGCCCGGGTGTCGTCAAATCCCGCAACCAGCTGCTGGATGTCGCCTATCAGGACGACGTCTATGTCGACGACCGGACCATCGACAGCCACATCAAGCGCATCCGGCGCAAATTCCGCGGAGCAGACCCTGAATTCGATGCAATCGAAACCCTTTATGGCGTCGGATACAAATTCGGTGAGGAGTGACGAAGCGGACCTTGCCCTGACCTGGTCGGGGCGCTGGACGCTGACCCACCGCATTCTTGCGGTGAACGTCATGACGATCGCGCTCGTCGCGCTGTCGATCGCCTATCTCGATCGATACCGTAACCGCCTGGAAAAGGAACGGGTGCACAGGGTCGAGGCCATTGCCGATATGGCGTCGACCGCCGCCGGGCGGCTGAAGTCCGCCGACCGTGGCGCACTGATTGCGGCCTTTTCCAAGCGTAACGGCAGTCGCATTAGGATTTACGGCGCAGACGGACGGCTGCTCAGCGACAGTTGGTCCGCGACCGGACCCACCTACCAGCTGCGCGATCCCGAGACCCAGCGGTGGCAAAAGGACGCGGCCCGTGCACTGGACCGGGCATTCGATGCGCTGGTGGGCGAAAAAACCCCGGACATGTTCGTCGAACCACAGGTCGACCGGGCACAGGCCTGGCCTGAGGTGGTCGCGGCCCGGACGGACGGGCTGACCAGCCAGGTTCGGGTCGCCCCCGAACTGACCCCCGTCTTTTCCGCTGCGGCGCCGATCGGCGACGGGTCGACCCTGTTCGTGACCGACAATGACCGCAGCTTCACAGCGAATGTGCGCAAGCAGCGGCGCAACCTTGGACTTGCACTGCTGATGATCGCGGGGCTGTCCGCCCTGCTGTCGCTGTTCCTTGCCCGCACGATTGCCCGGCCGCTGCGGCGCATCGCAGAAGCGGCCCACCGGGTCCGGCTCGGCCGCGCCCGCGAGGTCCGCGTGCCGCGGCTCCCCTCGCGTCAGGACGAGATCGGCCTGCTCGCGCGGTCGGTCAGCGACATGACCCATTCGTTGCGCAACCGCATCGACAATATCGAGGCCTTCGCAGCCGACGTGACGCACGAGCTGAAGAACCCGCTCGCTTCGCTTCGCAGCGCCGTCGACAGCCTGGAACGCGTCGACCAGCCGGAGCTGAAGGCGCAGCTGATCGACGTCGTCCGGCAGGACGTGCTGCGGCTCGACCGGCTGATCGGCGACATCGGCGAAGCGGCGCGTACCGATGCCGAACTGGCCCGCGCCAGTTTCGTGCCGGTCGATCTTGGCGACCTGATCGGCCAGCTGGTCAATGCGTGGGAAACCCGCCGTGAAACCGGCAATGTTCGCATCGCCTTTGCCCGCCCGCGCAAGGGCAGCGCGATCGTCATGGGGGAACCGGGGCGACTGGCCCGTGCGATCGACAATATCATCGACAATGCCGTCAGCTTTTCGCCGCCCGACGGGCTGGTCGAAGTGGTGGCGACCCATGTCGGCGACGAAATCCGCATTCGCATCGACGACGAGGGGCCCGGCGTTCCCAAGGAGCTTCGCGAAGCCATCTTCAACCGTTTCCACTCGGTCCGTCCAGATGCCAGCAGCTTCGGACGCCACTCCGGCCTGGGCCTCGCGATCGCCCGCGCGATTGTCGAGGGGCATGACGGCCAGATCGACGTCGCCGACCGCGACGACGCGCCGTCCGGCGCCCGCTTCACCATCACGCTGAAGGCGGCGGACCGCAAATGAGCAGCGATCGCCTGAGCAGCGAGAACGTCCACGCCACCACGGTCGCCAAGAATGGGCGCGCGGTGCTGATCAGCGGACCCTCGGGAAGCGGGAAATCGGACCTTGCGCTCCGCCTGTTCGATCGGGGTTTCCAGCTGGTCAGCGACGACCGCACGCTGCTTCGCAAGGACGGCGCGCGACTGGTGGCGAGCGCACCCCCGACGATCGAGGGTCGATTGGAAGTTCGCGGCATCGGCATCGTCGACGTCGACCATCTGTCCGAAGCGGTCGTCGCGCTGGTGGTGGAATTGTCCCGCGATATCGATCGCCTGCCCGAACAAGGCGCCCAACGCACGATCCGGGGGGTCAGCGTCCCGGTGGTCGCCATCGATGCCCAGACCGCGTCTGCGGCCGCGAAAGTCGAGCTCGCACTCGATCGCAGAGGCCTTGCACTCTGATGCCTCGCGCGCGGCCGTCTCTACCTCGCCTGTTGCTGGTCACCGGCATGTCCGGGGCCGGCAAGTCGACGGTGCTCGATGCCCTGGAGGACATGGGCTGGGACTGCGTCGACAATTTGCCGACCGCGCTGCTCAACGATTTCGTGCATGGTGAACGTGAAGCGCGGCAGAAGATGCCGGTCGCGGTCGGGATGGACGTTCGCAGTCGTGGATTCGATCCCGCCGCCCTGCCCGACCTGCTGAAGTCGGTCGAGGGCGTGACCCCGGAAATCCTTTACCTGGACTGTTCGGGCGCCGAATTGATGCGCCGCTATGACGAGACCCGGCGCCGTCACCCGCTCGCCCCCGATCGCCCTGCCGAAGACGGCATCGCCCGCGAACGCGGCGCGACCGCGCAGCTACGCCAGATCGCAGACACGGTGCTCGATACGACCGACCTTAAGCCCGCCGACCTGCGCGACGAACTCAGCCGCCGATATGGCGGTGAGGTCGACCAGCCGGTGGTGACGATCAGTAGTTTCGGCTTTGCCCGCGGCGTATCTCGCACCGCTGACCTGGTGTTCGACATGCGCTTCATCGCCAATCCCCACTGGGTGGACGATCTGCGCCCGCAGACAGGCCTCGATGCGCCGGTGCAGCGCTATGTCCAGGCCGACCCCGGCTGGACGCCGACGATGGAACAGATCGAGACCCTTCTATCCGATTTGATTCCCCGCTATTGGGCCGCCGGCAAAAGCTATCTGACGGTTGCATTCGGCTGCACCGGGGGTCGCCACCGGTCGGTGGCGGCAGCGGTCGAAATGGCGAAGAGGTTGCACGGAGCGGGTTTTTCCCCGATTATCCGTCACCGTGACCTTGCGTCGCCGCCGAGTGATACAGTTGAAGAGCTACCCGCTGGACTGGGGCGTGCGGGCGGAGATGAAGCGGGTGTGTGAATGATCGGATTGGTATTGGTGACTCATGGCCGACTCGCGGCCGAGTTCATCACCGCAATGGAGCATGTCGTCGGTCCCCAAGAGGCGATCGAGGGCATTTGCATCGACGCTGACGACGATATGGAAATGCGCCGCAAAGACATTGCGGAGGCGATCGGCCGCGTCGATCAGGGCAAGGGCGTCATCATCCTCACCGACCTGTTCGGCGGCACCCCGTCGAACCTGGCGATCAGCCTGATGAAGAGCGAAAATGTTGAGGTCATTGCCGGCGTCAACCTGCCGATGCTGATCCGCCTCGAAGGCGCGCGCAAGGCGATGACCGTTCGCGCCGCCGTCGCCGCCGCGCGGGAAGCGGGCCGCAAATATATCTCCGTCGCCTCCGAAATCCTCGGCGAGGCCGCTGCTTGAGCGGCTGTTCGAAGACCATCCTGATTACCAACCGTCGCGGGCTTCACGCCCGTGCGAGCGCCAAGTTCGTCAACGCGGTCGCCGCGATGCCGGCCAAGGTCGAGGTCGAAAAGGACGGCAACCGCGTCACCGGCACGTCGATTATGGGCCTGATGATGCTGGGCGCAGCGATGGGCGACACCATCACCATCCATTGCGACGGCGAGGGCTGCGCCGAAGCGCTCGAGCAGCTCGCCGCCATGGTCGAGGACAAATTCGGGGAAGATTGACCGGCGCAGACAAGCCGGGGGCTTGCCGAGCAGGGCAATCGCGACGAAGGAGCGTCAATGCCCCGCCAGATCACCAGCTTTTCCAACGATACCGTCAAACGCATCCGCGGCCTTCGCGACAAGAAGGTGCGCAAGGCCGAAGGCATGTTCCTGGCCGAAGGGCTGCGGATCATCGCCGAGGCACGCGATTGCGGGGTGCTGCCGATCGTCATCGCCTATGCCACGCAGCCCGGCGGCCCGCATCCGCTGGCGCAAGAGATCATCGCCGAGGCTGAAGCCAGGGGCGCCGACATCATCGAGACGACCCCCGACATTTTGTCGAAGATGAGCGGCAAGGATAATCCGCAGGCGATCCTCGGCGTCTATCGCCAGCCCGACACCGCGCTGTCGGCCATCGACCGGTCGTCGTCGCCGCTGTGGCTGGTCGCGCAGTCGTTGCGCGATCCGGGCAATATCGGCACCATCCTGCGCACCGGCGATGCGACCGCGGCGGGCGGGCTGATCCTGATCGACGACCACGCCGACCCCTTTTCGGTCGAAGCGGTGCGCGCATCGATGGGCGCGATCTTCACCCAGAAGGTCGCGACCGTGCGCTGGGACGAATTCGTCGCTTGGCTGCGCGAGGGTCCGGGTCAGTTGGTGGGGACCAGCCTCAACACGACGTCCGATTATCTCGATGCACGGTACGAACAGCCCTGCTTCCTGCTGGTCGGCAATGAAAGTCAGGGGCTGCCGGCCGAATATGAGGCGGAATGCGACCTGCTGGTGAAAATGCCGATGCTAGGCCGCGCCGACAGCCTAAATGCCGCCGTCGCCTGCGCCGTCATGGCCTACCAGATCCGCGCGAGTTGGCGGAACAACTGACTTTTTGAGCCGTTTTTTGCGGCATGAAAACGATCCTCGCGCTCGCCCCGCTCGCCGTCGCCCTTACCGCCTGTGTGGGCTATCCCGGCCGCTACGAATATCCGCAGGGACCTCAGGATTATCCGCCGCAGGGTCCGTACCAGCCCGCCCCCACCGGTCCGTACCAGCCGGCCGGCGACTATCGCGCCGTCGGGACCGAGCCCTTCTGGGACCTCAACATCGGCCGCGACTTGGTCTTCACCGATCGCGGCAACAATGTCGAAGTCCGGCAGCCGACCCCGCCGGTCCAGACCGGCTTTGCGGGCGAAATGTATAACACCCAGCGTATCCGCGTGAACATCGTCCACGCCGAATGCAGCGACGGGATGAGCGATCGCCGTTTCCCCGACCGGGTGCAGGTATGGGTCGACGGGCGCCAGTACAACGGCTGCGGCGCGCCGACGGGCTTTTACACGTCGGTCAACGAGCGCGGCGACCCGATCGCGCCCCTGCCGAGCGGCCCGGTGCCGCAGCTTAGCCAGACCAACTGGCGGGTGGTCGCGATCAACGGCCGCCAAACGCCGCAGCGCGACTTTTACCTGAACTTCCAGCCCGACCGCATCGGCGCCAAGTTCGGATGCAACACGCTGGGTGCCGGCTACAGCCAGAACGGCAATATGCTGACCGCGGGCGCGGTAATGGCGACGCGCATGGCCTGCCCGGACATGAGCTTCGAGGACGCCGGATCGCGGGTCATGGCGCTACCGATGACCATTAGCGCGAACGGCCCTCGGCTCACGCTGAGCAATGCCAACGGATCGATCGACCTCGTCCGCAGCTAAGCGGCGGCGTCATCCTCGTTGGCGCTGGGTTTTGGCGCGGCCAGCTTGGTGAGCGGGCGCGGGGCGGTTTCGACCATCGGCGGCGACGGCATGTCCTTCGCGCTGCCTGCGCCTAAGCCCTCGAAGCGTTTGGCCTGGGTCAGAACCTGGCTTTCGAAGCTGCCGACCATCTGGTTGTAAGCCGAATTGGCGGTGGCGAGGTTCTTGCCGACCTTCTCCATATGCTGCGCCATCGTCGCAAGGCGCGAGTGTAATTCCTTGCCAAGGCTGGCAATTTCGTCTGCGGCTTCGTTGAGCTTTTCTTGCCGCCATACACTGGCGACCGTACGTGCGATGGCGACGAGGTTGGTCGGGGTCGCCAGCAGCACCTTGCGTTCGAATGCCCACTCCCAAAGCAGATGATCCTGCTCCAGCGCGGCGGTCAGGAAATGCTCGCCCGGGATGAACATGACCACATAATCGGCCGCGTCGTCGAATTGCGACCAGTAGGATTTGGACCCCAATTGCTGGGCATGGTTGCGCATCGACGCGACATGGGCGCGAAGGTGGCCGGCGCGCCGTTCGTCATCAACCTCTTCCGATGCGTCGAGGAAGGCGTTCAATGAGCATTTGGCATCGATCACCAGCTTACGCCCGCCCGGCAGGTTGACGATGACGTCCGGCCGCAGCCGCCCGTCGTCGGTCGTTACGCTCACCTCGGTCTGGAAATCCGAATATTCCACCAGTCCAGCCTGTTCGAGCACATTGCGAAGGCTCTGCTCGCCCCAGCGCCCGCGCGCCTTGGGCGAAGAGCGTAGCGCATTGACCAGATTGCGGGTCTCGTCGCGCACCCGCCCCTGCCCTTCGCGTACCTGTTCGACTACTGCGCGAAGCCCCGCATAATGGTCGACGCGTTCCTTCTCGACCCGCTGCAGGCCCTCTTCATATCGCTTCAACGTCGTTTCGACCGGAGCCAATAGCTCTTTCAGTTTGGTCTCGCTCTGCTTGTCCGCTGCCGTGAACTTCTCGTTCGCCTTGTCGAGAAAGTCCTTCTGCGCCTTCTGAAGCAGCTGGTCACCGACCTCGCGCATCTGCGCGATCAAGGCGTCCTTCGATTCCGCCAGATCCTTCATCCGCGCTTCGAAGTTGCGCGCATCGGCCTGGAGCGTCGCCAGCTCGCGCGCCGCAACGTCGCCCGTCGAGCGGGCCTCGTCGCGTTCCTTCACCACCGCGTCGAGTTGCATACGCAGCGACTCCGCCATCGCCTTGCCCTGTTCGCCCCCACGCGCACCCAAGAGCCAGCCGATCGCGGCTCCAAGGCCCAGCGCCACCAGCCCGACGATGATTAACGACGCGTCCAACCTTGCCTCCCATACGCGGAACGAAAAGCGAACCTACGCGGCTTTATCCGGCTGCTCAAGCGGCAAATCGGCGCTTGCGGAACTTGGCGGCAAGTGCTTCGCTGACGTCACAACAGGAGAGAGCCAACCATGTCCATTCGCAAGATGATCGCCCTTCACCCCGACGTCGTGAAGGATGGCCATGTGAACCAGGCGCTGGGCGATGCCGTTCACCATGCCATGTATTGCGCGAAGATGGCGCTGGCCTGCGCCGACGCCTGCGTCGCCGAAAAGATGGACATGAGCGTCTGCTATCGCTTCTGCATCGATTGCGCCGATGTGTGCGAGGCGACCGCCCGGCTCGGCTCGCGGCGTACCGGTTATAACGAGCACCTGCTGGTCGAAATGCTCGAACTGTGTGCCCGCGCCTGCGACCAGTGCGCGGCCGAATGCGAAAAGCACGACCATGGCCATTGCAAGCTGTGTGCGCAGATCTGCCGCGAATGCGCCGCCGATTGCCGCCGCGCGGCCGAAAGCATCAATCCGACGAGTTAAGGCTAGGCCGCGTAGAGCGGGCTACATTGCGGCCTGATCCCGTCAGGCCGCGTAAAGCCCGCGCTCCCTGCGGGTCTTGGCAAGTTTCTTGAGCACCATGTCGCGCTTCAGCTTCGACAGATGGTCGATGAACAGCACGCCTTCGAGATGGTCCATCTCATGTTGCAGGCAGACCGCGAGGAGGCCGTCCATGTCTTCCTCGTGGCTCTTGCCGTTCTCGTCGAGCCAGCGGACGCGGATATGGTCGGGGCGCATTACCTCGGCATATTGGTCGGGAACCGACAGGCAGCCCTCGGTGTAGGGCAGCTTGCTGTCCGAGCTCTCAAGGATTTCGGGGTTGATGAAGACCCGCGGCTCCTTTTTCACCGGGCTTTCGGGATCGTCGGGATTTTCCGGTTCGTGGAGGTCCATCACCAGCAGGCGCTTGGGCACGCCGACCTGAACCGCGGCGAGGCCGATGCCCGGCGCATCGTACATCGTGTCGAACATGTCCGCGATCAGCGCGCGCAGTTCGTCGTCGACCTTTTCCACAGGGGTCGAAATCTGGCGCAGGACGGGATCCGGCGTCTCGTAAATCTTCATGATGGCCATGGGGGCCATCTAGTCGTTCAGCGGGTGGGGTTCAAGCGACGGGACGCCTCGCGCGCAGGGCCTGCGCCAATGTGCCTTCGTCGAGATAGTCGAGCTCACCACCCACCGGCAGGCCGTGCGCGAGCTGGGTGAGGCGCACCGGATATTTCTCCAGCCGTTCAGCCAGGTAATGGGCGGTAGTTTGGCCTTCGAGCGTGGCGTTCATCGCCAGCACGACCTCGTCGATTCCGCCGGCCGCGACGCGGGCGACCAGCTTGTCGATGCTGAGATCTTCGGGCCTAATTCCCTCCAGCGCTGAAAGACGCCCGCCAAGCACATGATATTTCCCGGGAAACAGGCGCGATCGGTCGAGCGCCCACAGGTCGGCGACTTCTTCCACCACGCACAGCATCCGCTCTTCCCGACGCGGGTCCTTGCAGATGGTGCAGGGGTCGGTCGTGTCGACATTGCCGCAGATCGAACAGGTCGACAGCGTGTCCGCCACCGCCTGCAATGCCGCCAGCAGCGGCTCGAGCGAGCTTTCCCGCTTCTTCATCAGGTGAAGCACCGCACGCCGCGCCGAACGCGGCCCGAGGCCGGGAAGCCGGCTCAGCGCCTGGGTCAGCGCTTCGATCTGGTGCGATGCCATGGGCCCGACATAAGGGGATTGGCGGTCGGCGCAAGCTTGCCCTAAGGCGCACATCATGCGGATCGTGTTCATGGGATCGCCCGACTTCGCCGTGCCGACGCTCGACGCGCTGGTCGAGGCGGGTCATGAGGTCGTGGCCGCATACACCCAGCCCCCGCGCCCCAAGGGCCGCGGCAAGGGCCTGCAGCCGACGGCGGTCGAGATTCGGGCGCGGACGTTGGGCATTGAGGTTCGCTCTCCCAAGTCGCTGAGGAGCGATGCCGAACAGCAGATGTTCATCGACCTGGACGCCGACGTGGCGGTGGTTGCAGCCTATGGCCTGATCCTGCCGCAGCCGATCCTCGATGCGCCGCGCTACGGCTGCCTCAACGTCCATGGTTCCATCTTGCCGCGCTGGCGGGGCGCCGCGCCGGTCCAGCGCGCGATCATGGCGGGCGATGACACCACCGGAGTGACCATCATGCAGATGGAAGCTGGGCTCGATACCGGCCCGATGATCCTCTGCAACGCGGTGGAAATCGGCCGCAAGAACGCTGCGCAACTTACGGAAGAACTTGCCCATTTGGGCGCGCGAATGATGGTAACGGTCATCAGCCGCGTCGCCATCTATCCGCGCGTTCCCCAGCCGGATGAAGGCGTCACCTATGCCGCCAAGATCAGCAAGGAAGAAGCAAGGATCGACTGGTCGCGTCCCGCAATGGACCTGCAGCGACATGTCCAAGGCCTGGCCCCCTTCCCCGGGGCCTGGTTCGAGGTGGCAGGTGAGCGGATCAAGCTGCTGGAGGCTGAAGCCGTGAACGGAAGCGGCGCACCGGGCGAAACGATCGACGATGCGCTTACCGTCGCTTGCGGAAGCGGTGCGCTCCGGGCCATCGCCGTCCAGCGCGCGGGCAAGGGCGCCATGCCGGCCTCCGAGCTGCTCCGCGGCTTCCCTATCGCCAAGGGCACCATGCTCGCATGACTCGCTGGCGCCTGACCGTGGAGTTTGACGGCGGCCCGTTCATGGGCTGGCAGCGGCAGGACCATGGACCCTCGGTCCAGGGCGCGCTGGAAGAAGCGTTGCAGCGCATGACGGGCGAAGAGGCGGCCGTCCATGCCGCGGGCCGCACCGACGCCGGCGTTCACGGCCTTGCCATGACGGCGCACTGCGATATCGCCAAGAATCTCACCGAACATCGCCTGCGCGAAGGGATCAACGCGCTGGTTCGCCCTCACCCAGTGAGCGTGCTTGCGGTCGCGCCGGTCGCGGATGACTGGCATGCCCGGTTCAGCTGCATCGGCCGCCGCTATCTCTACCGCATCCTCAACCGCCGCGCACCGCCCGCACTCGACATGGGCAAGGTCTGGCATGTGCCGGTCGCGCTCGACGCCGAGGCAATGGCCGAGGGCGCTCAGCACCTCGTCGGACGTCATGACTTCACCACCTTCCGCTCAGTCCATTGCCAGTCGGCGAGCCCGCTGAAGACGCTCGACAGCCTGACGGTTGAGCGCGTCGGCGAGGAAATCCATATTCGCGCCGCCGCCCGCAGCTTCCTGCATCACCAGGTGCGCTCGATGGTCGGCTGCCTCGGCTTGGTCGGGCGGGGCCGCTGGTCGCCGGACGACGTTCGCGACGCGCTCGAAGCGAAGGACCGCCAGCGGCTCGGCCTCAACGCGCCGCCCGAAGGCCTCTATTTCGTCGAGGCCATCTATCCCGGCGCTTGAACTCTGGCGTCATCATCCAAATCTGCTAGAGCCGCGCCGCCTTGGCGCCAGTGAAGGAGTGACGATCGTGTTGCGGACGATGATGAAGGGCAAGATCCACCGCGCGACGGTGACCCAGGCCGATCTTCATTATGTCGGATCGATCTCGATCGACCAGGACCTGATGGACGCCGCCGACCTGCTGGAAGGCGAACTGGTCGCGGTGGTCGACATCACCAACGGCGCGCGGCTGGAGACCTACTGCATCCCCGCCCCGCGCGGCAGCGGCATTATCGGCATAAACGGCGCCGCCGCCCATCTCGTCCATGAAGGCGACCTCGTCATCATCATGAATTATGCGATGTACGACGAGGAAGAGCTGAAGACCCGTGTCCCCCGCGTGGTGCATGTCGATGGCGCCAACCGCATCGTCGAGATCGGCAGCGACCCGGCCGAGCCCGTCCCCGGCGCGACCGACCAGAAGCGACCCGTCCCGGTCGCGTGACCGACTAGACCCAGCCAAGCGCCTTGCACAGCGAATAGACGCTGGTCAGCGTCAGGACCACGCCGACCGCGGTCAGGATCGTCTTGGGTTGGAGGCGCTTGGCCATGATCGCACCGAACGGCGCGGCGATCACCCCGCCGATCAGCAGGCCAATCGTCGCCAGCGCAAAATCAGCGATGCCCAGCTGGCTGATGAAGGTGATCGAAATGGTCAGCGTCAGGAAGAATTCCACGCTGTTCACGGTCCCGATGACCTTGCGCGGCTCCGCACCCTGGACGAGCAGGTTGGACGTCACCACCGGCCCCCAGCCGCCACCGCCCACCGCATCGAGAAAGCCACCGGCGAGCCCGAGCGGTTCGACCACCTTGGCGGGCTTCATCTTGGGCGGGTAGAAGAGGCCGCGGTACAACAGCCAAAGGCCTACGAGCGTCAGATAGCCTAGCACGAACGGCTTCACGACCGACCCGTCGATGTTGGACAGGAGGTACGCACCCGCCGCGCCCCCGATCACGCCGGGTATGAGCAGGCGCAGGAACAGCTTCAGGTCGACGTTGCGGTGCAGGGCATGGCTGATCCCCGAAATCGCCGTCGTGAAGGTTTCGACGATATGCACCCGCGCCGATGCCTGCGCTGGCGCGACGCCCAACACGCCGACCAGCAGGGTGTTGGTGATAACGCCAAAGGCCATGCCGAGCGCGCCGTCGATCGCCTGCGCGATGAAGCCGACACCGATGTAGGGCAGGATTTCCGCCAACGTGTCCGCATTCATCATGGCACCTCGTCAGGAGTGTCGAATCACGTCGGTAGAAATGTAGCGGTAAAGCCGAAGTGAACCGCCTGCTAGCGGCTTGGGCTTCTATTGAGCGCTGCGTCGAACCAGAACGGCGCTATTCCGTCGCTTCGAGCGCCTTGAATTCCTCGGCCGCCAGGAAGCGTTCGGCGTCGAGGGCGGCCATGCAGCCGGTGCCGGCCGCGGTCACGGCCTGGCGATAGATTTTGTCCATCACGTCGCCGCAGGCGAACACGCCGGGAATCGAGGTGCGGGTCGAGCCGGTTTCGACTTTGAGATAACCGTCCTCGTCCAGCTCGAGCTTGCCCGCGAACAATTCGGTCGCCGGCTTGTGGCCGATCGCAACGAATGCGCCGTCGCAGTCGAGGCGGCTGATCTCGCCGGTCTTCACGTTGCGGATGTCGAGGCCGACCAGCGTTTCGGGCTGGCCGCCGCCGACGAACTCGGCGACTTCGCTGTCCCACATCAACTTGATGTTGGGGTGCGCGAACAGCCGGTCCTGCAGGATTTTCTCCGCGCGCAGGGAATCGCGGCGGTGGATCAGCGTCACGTCATGGCTATGGTTGGTGAGGTAGAGCGCCTCTTCGACCGCGGTGTTGCCGCCGCCGATGACCGCGACCTTCTTGCCACGATAGAAGAAACCGTCGCAGGTCGCGCAGGCGCTCGCGCCCTTGCCCTTCATATGCTCTTCCGACGGAAGGCCGAGCCACTTGGCCTGCGCGCCGGTGGCGATGACCAGCGTGTCCGCATGATATTCGCCGCTGTCGCCCTTCAGCTTGAACGGGCGCGACGAGAAATCGACCTCGTTGATATGGTCCCACACCATCCTGGTGCCGACATGTTCGGCCTGGGCCTGCATCTCTTCCATCAGCCAAGGGCCTTGGATGACGTCGCGGAAGCCCGGATAATTTTCGACATCGGTGGTGGTGGTGAGCTGCCCGCCCGGCTGGATGCCCTGCACGACGATCGGCGACAGACCGGCGCGCGCGGCGTAGATGGCGGCGGTGAGGCCGGCGGGGCCCGAACCGAGGACGAGAAGGCGGGTCGACATGATGTTGCTCATGAGCAGCCACTTAGGGCCGCCCATGAGCATCTGCAACGTGACTCAGTCGATCTTGAGGCGCAGGAAGCCCATCGCTCCGTTGGGGTTGCCGCCATACAACGCTTTGAGGTCGTTCGGGACGAAGTTGAAGGCATAGAGACCGCCCACGCCGAACTTCAGATTCTGGGCGATGCGGAAGTCGCGCACCAGGCCGATGCTCGCCTTGGCGACCGAGTATGCCTTGTGATCGTCGAGCAATTCGCGATTTTCCGTCTGCTCAACGCGACCGAACGCGGTCCATTTCTTCCAGTTCACCGAGCTTTCCAAGGCCCAGGCATCGTCCTTGTGGTGCTCGACCGTCTTGCGGCCCCAAGCGATGGTCGTCGACCACCAGCCGTTTTCGAATGGCATGGTGAAAGTGCCGCTGGCCGACAGACGTTTCTGGTCCACGCCGGGCTCAAGCTGCTCAGGCTCCTTGAACTTGCCCCAGCTGGCCTGCAACGCGAGCGTGCGGGTCGGGTTCACGCTGACCCGGACCGCAGTCGAATCGAGCGGGCCAGTTTCGATGTTCCAGCGACGCTGATCTGGCTCGCGACCGTTGAAGCGGCTGATTTCGAGCTTGGCAGGACCGGCCACCACGCCTGCGGTGAGGACACCGAAACTGATGTGGGTGGAATCGAGCCAGTGATGGCTGATCGGTGCCTCGGGCGAGGTGCTGATCGACTGGCGATGCATGAAGGCGGGCGGGCCGAACGCGGGTTCGCCAGGCAAGCCCCCATAGAGGAATACTGACGCGTTCTTGCCGATCGGCTGCGAAATGCTGGCCGACAGTTCCATGAAGAAATCATGCGGGTGCTGGCGATCGACCAGATGCTCGACGCCGTCGGCCGTCTCCCCGCTCGCCAGAAGCAGCGGATAACCGTGCTTGCCCATCAGCGGGTCGGGGCTGACCATCGCCTTGAACTGTAGCGTGCCGTCACCCAGCGGCCGCCGCGCCATGCCCATGAGCATCCCAGCAACGAACGTCTTGGAGTCGCCGCGCGGGCCCTCCTGCCAATCGGTGACGAGATTGAGTTCGCCGTGAACCATGAAGGTCCAGTCCCCGCTCATCAGGTGGATGCCGCCATGCTGCGACGTGTCGGGCTGCCAGGCCGTGCCCGACGCCTCGCGCGCCATGGGGTAAGCGCCAAGCGCGCCGCCCATCGACATGTGCATACCGCTGTGGACGTCCGGATTTTCGATCGGTTCGGACGTCACGAGGATGCCGGGGTCCGACACCTCTTGGGTCTGGTCGTGATCCATCTGGCCATGATCCATGGGCATCGCGCCCATGTCGTCATGGCCGGAATGATTCTGGGCAGCGGCGGGCGCCGCGAGCATCGTCGCCGCGAGCAGCAGAGAAATACGGGTCATCGAGTTTGAACTTTCAAGCAAAAGCGCGCGACCGCATTACGCGTCGCGAAAGGATTTGGTTTCTCGGATGCTCAAAAGGATCGCGGAGGCGGCGGGTCGGCCGAAACGGATATTCCGGTCGGCGCCGGAGGGTGGAAATAAGCCACGACGGTCGCGCGCGGTACGCCATGATCCGCCACAGCACTGCTCATCAGGACTGGCAAGGCGGCATTGCAGCAACCGTCCTGCTGGACGGTCTTGCCGTGCTTGATCATCCCGTCATGCCCGGCATCGCTTCGGTCGCAGTGCGATACTCCGCGATCCGGCATTGCGGTCGCGGCCACGACAGGCGATCCGGCGATGCCGACGAGCGCCATCAGCAACAGTAGACCGGCAAGGAAATGGCGCACGGGGCGTCCTAAAGAAGGAAGTAAGGCGTCGGATCCACGACGGAGGGCACCGACCGCGATGTCCGGCACTCCGGCTCCTTGCGGCGGATTTGCTGCGTCTGGACCGTGGCCGAGGAAGCGCGCGGCTGCTGGGCCTGCTCGCCCTTCGAACAGGTCGAACGGCGCGGCGCTTCGGCAGCGATCGAGGCCGCCGGAACGGCCGCCGCGACGAGCAATCCAAGGATGATGCGCCCCTGCATGGCGCTCACTTAACGGTTTAACGGATGAACCGCAAATGAATCGCGACGAGCGGGGTCTCTAGACCAGTCGCGACTGCTTGACCGCGGCACCGATGAAGCCCGCGAACAGCGGATGCGGTTCGAACGGGCGACTCTTCAGTTCCGGGTGGAACTGGACGCCGATGAACCAGGGATGGTCCGGCCGCTCGACGATTTCGGGAAGCTCGCCGTCGGGCGACAGGCCCGAAAACACCAGACCGCCCTTTTCGAGCGCGTCGCGGTAGTGCGCGTTGACCTCGTAGCGATGGCGGTGCCGTTCGCTGATCTCGGTCGCGCCATAGACGGTTGCGACATGGCTGTTGCCCTTGAGCGCCGCCGTGTAGGCGCCCAATCGCATCGTGCCGCCCAAGTCTGTCGCCTCGGTCCGCTTCTGCAGGCCTTCCGAGCTCATCCATTCGGTGATGAGGCCGACGACCGGCTCCGACGTTTCGCCGAATTCGGTGGTCGACGCGCCTTCGATGCCCGCGGTATTCCGCGCACCCTCGATGCACGCCATCTGCATGCCGAGGCAGATGCCGAAGAAAGGCACCTCGCGTTCGCGGGCGAACTTGACCGAAGCGATCTTGCCTTCGCTGCCGCGCTCGCCGAAGCCGCCGGGGACGAGGATGCCGTGGAGCGGCTCCAGCTCGGCGGCTAGGTCGACATCGTTCTTTTCGAAGATTTCGGCATCGATCCAGCGGATGTTGACCTTCACCCGGTTGGCAAGACCGCCGTGGACCAGCGCTTCGCGCAGCGATTTATAGGCGTCGGGCAGGCCGACATATTTGCCGACGACGCCGATGGTGACTTCGCCTTCCGGATGGTCGACCCGGTCCATGATGTCGGTCCAGCGCGTCAGGTCAGGGTCCGGCGCATCGGTAATGCCGAAGACCTTGAGCACTTCGTCGTCGAGGCCTTCGTTATGATATTGCAGCGGCACGTCGTAGATCGAGCGGGCGTCCAGCGCCTGGATGACGGCCGATTCCGGCACGTTGCAGAATAGCGCGATCTTGGCGCGCTCTGCCTTCGGGATTTCGCGTTCCGCCCGGCACAGCAGGACGTCGGGCTGGATGCCGTAGCTCGTCATTTCGCGGACGCTGTGCTGGGTCGGCTTGGTCTTCAACTCACCCGCCGCTGCCAGATAGGGTACCAGCGTGGTGTGGACGAAACAGGCCTGGCCGCGGCCCAGCTCGTTCTTCAGCTGGCGGATGGCTTCGACGAAGGGCAGCGATTCGATGTCGCCGACCGTGCCGCCGATTTCGCAGATGACGAAGTCGAGGCCGTCCGTGTCCGCCTGCGCGAATTCCTTGATCGCGTTGGTAACGTGCGGGACCACCTGCACCGTCGCGCCCAAATAATCGCCGCGCCGTTCACGCGCGATGATGTCGCGGTAGATGCGACCCGAGGTGATGTTGTCGCTCTGGCGGGCCGACACGCCGGTGAAGCGTTCGTAGTGGCCGAGGTCGAGGTCGGTTTCCGCCCCGTCGTCGGTCACATAGACTTCGCCGTGCTGATAAGGCGACATCGTCCCAGGATCGACATTCAGATAAGGGTCGAACTTGCGAATGCGCACGGAAAAACCGCGTGCCTGAAGTAGCGCCCCGAGGGACGCCGCGAGAAGACCTTTGCCGAGGCTGGAGACCACGCCGCCGGTGATGAAAATATACCGCGCCATGGGAGTCGGGCCTTAGGGGCGAGCGCCTGCCCATGGCAAGCGCCCGAATCAAAAAAACTTGCGAAAACCACTTGGGCGTCGGCGCGGAACCGACGAACCGACCCGTTACTGCGCCAGTGGAACGGCCGGTGCCGTCTCGTTGCCGGTGGGTGCCGCAGGGGTGGCGGGCGCGGTTTGGACCGGCTGGTCCTTCACCAGCGACGTGTCGACGCTCGTCGATTCCCGCGTCACGCCGGCAATGGCGGCCAGCAGGATCGACAGGGTGATGAAGGCTGCGCCGAGGATGGCCGTCGCGCGGGTCAGGAAATCCGCCGCGCCGCGCGCCGTCATGAAGCCCGACGACGAACCGCCGACGCCAAGGCCGCCGCCTTCGCTGCGCTGCATCAGGATGGCGGTCACCAGCAACAGGGCGACGATCGCCTGGACGACAAGAAGGAATTTGAACATCGAAACCGCGATCCTGAATTGAAGTTTGGCGAGCCCTTAGCTTTTGCGGGCGGCTTCGACAATGGGAAGGAAGTCGGCGGCTTTCAATGACGCCCCGCCGACCAGCGCGCCATCGACGTCATCGACGCTGAAAATCTCGGCAGCATTGGAAGCCTTTACCGACCCGCCGTAAAGAATGCGCACCGCCCCGCCCGCCTCGCCATATGCGGCAATCAACCGGCCTCGAAGCGCTGCATGCATTTCGTGGATGTCGTCGATCGAGGGGATCTTCCCTGTGCCGATCGCCCAGATCGGCTCATAGGCGATCGAAAAGTCGGTCGGATCGCCGATCGATCCGGGGATCGAAGCGTCCAGCTGCGCGCTGACCGTCGACACCGCCTGCCCCGCTTCGCGGATCGCATCCGATTCTCCAACGCACAGGATCACGTCCAGGCCCGCTGCCAGCGCGGCCTCCGCCTTCCCGCGCACGTCGGCATCGCTTTCGCCCTGCGCCTGGCGGCGCTCGCTATGGCCGACGATCGTGAGCGTCGCTCCCGCATCCAACAGCATAGCCGCGGAAATGCAGCCGGTGTGTGCGCCTTTGTCGGCCTGGTGAACGTCTTGGCCACCGATTGCGAAATCCGCGTGGCGCCGCGCCGCACGTTCGATCAGGGTTGCAGGCAGGCACAGTGCGACGTCGCAGCCATCGCCCGCCCCCATCGCAATCTCCCCGATCGCATCCAGATCGGCTGCGGTGCCGTGCATCTTCCAATTTCCAGCTACCAGCATCCGCCGCGCCATCCGCTCTCTCCCCTTCGCTCTTGCCCGGTCGTGGCCTAGCAACGCACGCCAATTACGCCAAGGCGTTGAACCTTTCGCCGCCCGTCCCTAAAGCGGCTGCTCGAAATTCAATTGAGCGAGATTGCCCCATCATGTTCGCCGCCATGCGCCGCCTGTCCAAATCCAAGTTCGGGACCGCGATTTTCGTCGCCTTCCTGCTGACGATCCTCGCCTCATTCGCGTTGGCGGACATGAACAGCTTCGGAAACAAGGGCGCCAAATCCGGGGTGATCGCAGAGATTGGCGACGAACAGGTCACCGACCGCGACCTCAGCACTGCATCGAAGCAGGCACTTAACCAGCTCCGTCAGCAAAATCCCACTGCCGACTATTCGGCACTGGCCACCTACTTCGACGACATCGTCAATGGCCTGATCGATGAGCATACCATCGCAGCGTTCGCGGCCGACCATGGCTTCGTCCTGTCGAAGCGACTGGTCGACGCCGAAATCGCCTCCAATCCCAACACGCGCGGGCTGGACGGCAAGTTCAGCGAACAGGCCTATGCCGCCTTTCTGCAGCAGGCCCAGCTGACCGACGCCGACCTTCGTCGACTGATCAGCAGCTCGCTGATCCAGCGCCAGATCGTCGCGCCCGCAGCGATTAACTATAAGGTGCCGCTCGGCGTCGCGCGTCCTTACGCCTCGATGCTGCTGGAAAAGCGTGAGGGCGAGCTGGGACTCGTAGCGATTGATCAGTTCGCGGCCGGCCTCAATCCCAGCGACGGCGACCTTCAGGCCTATTATTCGGCCAACCGCCAACGCTACCAGATGCCCGAGCAGCGGGTGCTGAAATATGCCCCGATCACGCTTGAGACGGTCAAACCGTCCGCGCCGACCGACGCCGAAGTCACTGCCTATTACAACGCCAACAAGGCCAGCTACGCCGGCAATGAAAGCCGCGTGATCAGCCAGGCGGTGGTCCAGGACAAGGCGGTCGCCGACGGCATCGCCGCTCGTGCCCGCGGCGGCCAGTCGTTCGCCGCGGCCGCGGCGCCTGCCGGCCTGTCGGCGGAAGACATCAGCGTCGGTCCGCAAACCAAGGCGGCCTTCACCGGTCTCGCGACCGCGCCGGTTGCCAACGCCGCATTCGCGGCCAATGCCGGCGCGATCGTGGGACCGATCAAGTCCGATCTCGGCTGGCACGTCATCAAGGTCGAATCGATCAAGTCCGCTGCCGGAAAATCGGTGGAGCAGGCACGTAGCGAAATCGTCGCCAAGCTGGCCGCCGACAAGAAGAAGGCCGCACTGAGCGAGGCGGTCGGCAAGATCCAGGACGCCATCGACGACGGCTCAAGCTTCGACGAGGCGGCCAAGTCGCTCGGCCTGCCGGTGACTACCACGCCGATGATCGACAGCGGCGGCAAGGATCGCAAGAATCCCGCTTACGTCTTCCCGGCCGCGCTTCAACCGGCGCTCAAGACGGGCTTCGAACTGGTTGCCGGGGACGATCCGGACGTGGCGACGCTGCCCAACGATGCCGGCTTCGTCCTGGTCGGCGTAGACACCATCGCCGATGCTGCCCCCGCGCCGCTGGCCGACATCAAGGACCGCGTTCGCGCCGACTGGATCAAGTCGAAAGCGACCGATCGCGCCCGCGCCGTCGCCGCCGCCATCGCCGCCAAGGTCGCCAAGGGTATGTCGATGACCGACGCCGTCAAGCAGGCCGGCGTCCCGCTGCCGCCGGTGACGCCGGTCAATGCGGTCCGCATCCAGCTGAGCCAGGCCAACGCCGACGCGGTGACGGCGCTGCGCATGCTGTTCGCCCTGAGCCAGGGCAAGAGCCGTATGGTCGCCGATCCGCAGGGCCGCGGCTTCTTCATCGTCAAGACCAACAAGATCGTTCCGGGGGATTCGAGCAACCAGCCGAACCTCGTCGCCCAGACCGCTGCCGAATTTCAGCAAACGGCAGGCGAAGAACTGGCGCGCCAGTTCGTGACCGCCATGGCCGCCGACCAGAAGGTCAAGCGGAACGAGGAAGCGATCAAGGCCGCCAAGCAGCGGATTACCGGCACGGCCAAGTAAGGCGGGGCGGGCGATGACCCCGCCCCGGCTGCTGCTGGTCGACAATGTCGACAGCTTCACATTCATGCTGGCCGATTACCTGCGTGTCGCCGGCGCTGAGGTTGAGGTAGCCCGCAGCGACGCACTGTCGGTCGAGGAAGCACTGTCGCAAGGCGACGACGGCATCGTCATTTCCCCCGGACCCGGTTCGCCGGACGAGGCGGGCATCAGTGTCGCACTCGCTGCCGCTTGCATCGACCGGCAAAAGCCGTTGCTCGGCGTCTGCCTCGGCCATCAGGCGATCGCCCGTGCCTGTGGCCAGTCGGTGGCGCGCACAGCCCCGGTCCACGGGAAAGTGTCCGTAATACGCCACGACGGCACCGGCCTGTTCGCCGCCGTGCCGTCGCCGATGAACGTTACTCGCTACCATTCGCTAGCCGTGCCGTCGGTACAGCCGCCGCTGGTCGCGAATTGCTGGGGTCCGGACGGATCGATCATGGCCATGCGCCACGTGGATGCGCCGGTGCACGGCGTGCAGTTCCACCCCGAAAGCGTGGCCAGCGACCATGGGCATGCGCTGATCGCCAATTTCCTCGCCATCGTCGCCCAGTGCGCTTGACGCGGAATCGAATGTTTCCTACACGTTCTCCGTTCGTTCCGTAACGGAGGGGCCGATGCTCACCGCGAAGCAACATGAATTGCTCAATTTCATTCACCAGCGCCTTGGCGCCACCGGTGTGTCGCCAAGCTTCGACGAAATGCGCGAGGCATTGGACCTGAAGTCCAAGTCGGGGGTCCATCGCCTGATCAGCGCGCTGGAGGAGCGGCAATTCATTCGTCGCCTGCCCAACCGCGCCCGTGCACTCGAAGTTGTGAAGATGCCGGAGCTGGCGGCGGCTGCTCCGGCGCCCGCGCCGAGGCCTGTCGTGCCTGCGGTGGCCAACGATACGATCGAGATTCCACTCCACGGGAAGATCGCTGCGGGCACGCCGATCGAAGCGTTGCAGGGGCATGAAGGCTTCGCAGTACCAGCCGCATTGCTTGGCCCGGGCGAACATTATGCGCTTGAGGTGTCCGGCGACTCGATGGTCGAGGAAGGCATTCTCGACGGCGACTTCGCGCTCATCCGCAAGGCCGACACCGCACGCGACGGCGAGATTGTCGTGGCGTTGATCGACCAGGCGGAAGCGACACTCAAGACGTTCCGGCGCGAAGGGTCGATGATCCGCCTCGATCCGGCCAACCGTCACTACGAGGCGCAGCGCTATCGCCCTGACCAGGTTACCATCCAGGGCAAGCTCGCCGGACTGATCCGCCGTTATTGACTGAATCGCCACGGATGGTCGGCCAGCGCGTCGGCCACCGTGACGATGCCGGGTTCGGACCCCAGATAGATGGACACCCCGCCGGTGCGTTCCAGCGCAGCGCGGTCGAGTTTCGTCCAGCGCGGCCGGCACCCTTGCGGCAACCGCCGTTCCGCGATCACCAGGTCGGCATCGGCACAGGCGGCGGTCAAGGTTGCCCAGTCGATCCGGTCCTTGCTTCTGATGGCCAGGATCCGCCACGCCTTCCCCGCCTTGACCAGATCCGAAATACAGGCATCTCGACTGCATCTGGCCATCGACTGTTGGTCCAGCGCCAGCGGGTCGCCATCGAACGCGACGGCTTCGCTCATCATATCGCGGACGAAATCGCCACTACGATCGCGCAGCAGCACCGGCACGCCATCGTCTCGCACGAGCGCGAGATGTCGTCCGTCCCCAGTGACCAGCATGTCCGGGACGGGTGACAGTCCGGCTGCAATGGCGCCCGCTGCAAGCGCCAACAGCCCCCAGCACCGAACGGCCCCCTGCCAAAGCAGCAGCCACAGCCCGCCGCCGACCATCAGTCCAAACGCCCACGTCGGCACGGTCGGTACCATCGTCACCGCCCCAGGCGCGGACCCAACGACATGGGCAATGTACAGGACAAGGTGCAACGACCAGCCGCAAGCGGCCCACAGGGGGCCACCAAGCCCGACCGCATCGAACAGCAGGGCTGCCGCTTCCAGCGGCATGACGACAAATGTGGTGAGCGGGATGACGACTAGGTTCGCAGCGACCCCATAAAGCCCGGCCTTGTGAAAGTGGAACATGGCGAGCGGAAGCAGGGCAATTTCGACCACCAGGCCCGTTGCGATCAGTCCCGCCACGCTTCGCGCCAACCGGAATGCAACGCTCTCCTCACGCGGGCCCAGGTGACGGCGCGTCCACGGCAGGGCATGAAAGGCGATGATCGCGGTCACCGCCGCGAAACTTAGCTGAAAGCTTGCCCCGACCAGCGATTCCGGGCGGACCGCCATGACGACCAGCGCGCCCACCGCAACCAGCCGCAGGCTGATCGCCTCCCGCCCCATCGCCATCCCGGCCAGGACGAGCAACGCCGCAATGCAGCTTCTGACGGTCGGCACCTGCATGCCCGTCATGACGGTGTAGGCGATTCCCGCCGCCGCACCGAACCCGGCCGACACCAGCACCAGGTTGACGCGCAGGGCCAGCCGCTGGCTCAGCGCGAGCAGATGGAGCGAAAGGAACATCGCGGCGCCGACCACCGCGGCGATGTGAAGACCGCTGACCGACAGCAGATGGGCGAGGCCCGACCGCCGCATGGCGTCGGCATCATCCTCGCCGATGCCGCCTTGGTCACCGGTGGCCAGGGCCGTGGCAATGCCACCCGCGCCGCCGTCGAGCCGCGACTGGATATGCGCGGCGAGCCGGTGGCGCAGGGCATCGACATCGTCTGTCTGGGCCGGCGAAAGGATGACCGGCGGGTCGAGCGCACGACCCACGGCGCCGATACGCCGGAACCAAAGGTCGCGTGCAAAGTCGTGCGTCCCGGGCAGCATCATCGGTGGCGGCGGCTGCAAACGCGCGCGCACCGTTACCAAGGCCCCCTCGCCCAGCCCGGGCGCCGACTTGTCGTCGGCCACCGTGATCCTGATGCGTTCGGGCAGCCCGGGGGCAGCAAGTTGGAGGGTCAGTCGGATGTCTTTTTCGGCGGGACGCGGCTCGACCTCGACGACCCGCCCGCTGACGGTCAGCACTTGCGGATGATCGAGCCGCACCGCAGCCACCGCATCGGCGCGCCACCAGACCAGCGCCAGTCCTGCGAGCGCTGCCGCGCCACCCATGGACATGCATCGTCCAAGACGACGTCCCGGCAGGGTGAACCCGGCGACCGCGACGGCCGCCATCACCACGCCGGCAGCACGCCATTGCTGAGGCGAGCCCAAGGCGAACCAGCACGCGATGCCAAAGCCGAAGGCCGCGACGAACCATAATGGCAGCTGCGTCCGTTCGCCTTCCAGCAGCAGTTCGATACGCGCGCCGATGCGAGCGATTTTCGCAGGCAAAAAGGTGCCGTGCGCCGGTGGAAGCGGCGCGACCACTGTGTTAGGGGCGCTCGTCCATTCCATTCGGCCCAGACAGACAAGAGGAAAGCTCGCTTGAGCGCAAGCCGCAAAATCGAGGGCGTCGTCACCCGCTTCGCCCCCTCCCCTACGGGATATCTGCACATCGGCGGCGCCCGCACGGCGCTGTTCAACTGGCTGTTCGCTCGCCATCACGGCGGCAAGTACCTGCTGCGGATCGAGGATACCGACCGCGCGCGATCGACCGAACCGGCGATCGACGCGATTTTCGACGGCCTCAACTGGCTGGGCCTCGGCGGCGACGAGGAACCCGTGTTCCAGTTCGTGCGCACCCCGCGCCATGCCGAAGTGGCGCAGGCGCTGCTCGACAGCGGCAACGCCTATCGCTGCTACCTGACGCCCGAAGAGCTCCAGGCCCGACGCGAGAAGGCGCAGGCCGAACGCAAGCCCTTCCGCATCGACAGCGAATGGCGCGACCGGACGCCGGGCCCGGACGAGGAAGGCAAGCCCTTCGTCATCCGCATCAAGGCGCCCAAGGACGGCGAAACCGTCATCGAGGACATGGTCCAGGGCGCGGTTACCGTCCAGAACGCCGAGATCGACGATTTCGTCCTTCTGCGCAGCGACGGCACGCCGACCTATATGCTCGCGGTCGTGGTCGACGATCATGACATGGGCGTCACCCACATCATCCGCGGCGACGACCATCTCAACAACGCCTTCCGCCAGCTGACCATCATCAAGGCGATGGGCTGGCCGATCCCCGCCTATGGCCATGTGCCGCTGATCCACGGCCCCGACGGCGCCAAGCTATCGAAGCGCCATGGCGCGCTTGGCGTCGACGCCTATCGCGACGAGCTTGGCATCCTGCCCGAAGCGCTGTTCAATTATCTCCTGCGCCTCGGCTGGGGCCATGGCGACGACGAAATCATCAGCCGAGAGCAGGCGGTCGAATGGTTCGACATGGACCATGTCGGCAAGTCGCCGTCGCGGATGGATTACAAGAAGCTCGAAAATCTCAACGGTCATTATATCCGCGAGGCCGACGATGCGCGGCTCGCCGACCTCATCGCGCCCAAGCTCGGTATCGACGCAGCCGGCCGCGAATTGCTGCAGCGCGCCATGCCCGAACTGAAGGCCCGCGCACATGACCTGAACCAGCTTGCCGAGGGCGCGGAGTTCCTGTTCGCCGCCCGCCCGCTCTCCTTCGACGAGAAGGCGGCGGCCCTGCTGACCGACGAATCGCGCGGCCATCTGGCGACCGCTCATGCAGCGCTTTCCGCGCTCGAGAGTTGGACGCACGACAGCACCGATGCTGCAGTGCGAAAGGTTGCAGAAGACCACGAACTTAAGCTAGGCAAACTCGCCCAGCCGCTCCGTGCGGCGCTGACGGGCAAAACGACTTCGCCGGGCATTTTCGACGTGCTGGTCCTGCTGGGCCGCGACGAAAGCCTTGCCCGGATCGCCGACCAGATGCTTGGAGCCCATTGAATGACCGACAAGACCGCCACGCTCAGCCTTAACGGCAGCGACAACAGCTACCCGGTACTCGAAGGCTCGGTCGGTCCCGACGTCGTCGATATTCGCAAGCTTTATGGCCAGACCGGTGCCTTCACCTACGATCCGGGCTTCACCTCGACCGCATCGTGCCAGAGCGCCATCACATACATCGACGGCGACGAAGGCATCCTGCTTCACCGCGGCTATCCGATCGACCAGCTCGCCCAACATTCGAACTTCATGGAAGTCGCCTATCTGCTGCTCCACGGCGACCTGCCGAGCGGGGACGAACTTAAGGAATTCGATTACACCATCAGCCGTCACACGATGGTGCATGAGCAGCTGGCCGCTTTCTATCGCGGTTTCCGCCGCGACGCGCACCCGATGGCGATCATGTGCGGCGTGGTCGGCGCGCTGTCGTCCTTCTACCACGACAGCACCGACATCACCGATCCGCAGCAGCGTCTGATTGCTTCGCACCGCCTGATCGCCAAGATGCCGACGATCGCCGCGATGGCGCATAAATATTCGATCGGCCAGCCGTTCCTCTACCCGGACAATTCGCTCAGCTACACCGGCAACTTCCTGCGGATGACGTTCGGCGTCCCGGCCGAACCCTATGTGGTCAACCCGATCGTCGAAAAGGCGATGGACCGCATCTTCATCCTCCACGCGGACCATGAACAGAACGCCTCGACCTCGACCGTCCGCCTGGCCGGTTCATCGGGCGCCAATCCCTTCGCCTGCATCGCGGCGGGCATCGCCTGCCTGTGGGGCCCGGCGCATGGCGGCGCGAACGAAGCGGCGCTGAACATGCTGCGCGAAATCGGGGACGTGAAGCGGATCCCGGAATATATCGCCCGCGCCAAGGACAAGAACGATCCGTTCCGCCTGATGGGCTTCGGCCACCGCGTCTACAAGAATTTCGACCCGCGCGCGAAGGTCATGAAGCAGACCGCGGACGAGGTGCTGAAGGAACTGAACCTCACCGATCCGGTGCTCGACGTCGCCAAGGAGCTTGAGCATATCGCGCTCAACGATCCCTATTTCATCGAGAAGAAGCTCTACCCGAACGTCGACTTCTATTCGGGCGTGATCCTCAACGCGATCGGCTTCCCGACCGAAATGTTCACGGCGCTGTTCGCCCTTGCCCGCACCGTCGGCTGGGTCGCGCAGTGGAACGAGATGATTTCGGACCCCGAGCAGAAGATCGGCCGCCCGCGGCAGCTCTACGTCGGCGCCACGCAGCGCGACTATATTCCGGTCGGTGAGCGCTAGGCGCTAGAGGCGCGGCAGGCTCAAGGTGAAACGCGCCCCTTCGCCGGGGGCGCTCTCCAGCGTCACATCGCCGTCCATCGTGCGAGCGAGCCGGCGCGAAATGGCAAGACCCAGGCCCGCGCTGCCCGGTGCGGATCCCTGTTCATAGCGTTCGAAGATGCGTTGCTGGTCGCGGCGGTCTATGCCAGGCCCCTGATCGGCGACCGTGACCTGCGCCTTGCCGCCATCCTCGTCGAACACGATGGCGACGGTCCCGCCCTGCGGTGAATGGCGGACCGCATTACCTAGAATGTTGACCAGGATCTGGAGGATCGCGCGCGGTTCGCCCCGCGCATCGAGTGCGCCTTCATGCTCCTCAAGCTCAAATTCGACCCCGGACGCGGCGGCGTCGGCCGAGACGAGCGACACGGCCTCTCGCGACAAGGCGACGAGATCGACCTTGTCGGCGGCGACGGCGCCCGGGTCGTCGCTCATCGATCGCAGGACCGACAGCAGGTGACGGCCGGCCGCGGCGATATCGCTGGCGTAGGCGGCATAATCGCTGCGCAATGGACCATCGCTCCGGTCGACGATGCGCTCGGCGGCGGCGATGATCTGGTCGAGCGGACTGCGCAGCGCGGCGTCGAGGGCCGGGTCCGAAGGGGCTTCGTCGACCGGCAACGAAGCGGGTCCGCCGAGATCGACCTTGATGTCGAACCCTTCGAAACGACCGGCCTCATTCGCGACGACGGTTCCCGACAGGCGCAGTTCGTCGCGGCTGTCCGACCTCAGCCGCGCCAGCTGCCCGTCGAAATCCTGCCGCGCACCCAAGGCGCCGAGCAATGGCATCGTCCCGTCTTCGTCTTCGACCAACTGGATAGCACGGGTAAGCGGCCGACCAATCTGGGCGTCGGGGCCGAACAATCGGCTAAGTTCCGGGTCGATCGATTGGACGCGCAATTCGCCATCGACCCTGACCATCCGTGCTACTTGATCGCCCGCCGTTTCCGCAGTTTCGAGGTCCTTCCCACCGGCGATCAGCGTCAGGCGCGGTCCTGCGGCAGGGCGGGCCTGCCAGCCTTCGATCGAAATCGCTACGCCGTCGATGTCGGGCACCGCTCGCACCCAAAGGTCTAGGTCTTCGCTCGCCGACGCTGCGATGACCGACCGCGACAGCGGCACGCCAAGGCGCAACGCGGTTCGGACGATGGCGGCCAGTTGGGGCAGCGCGATCGGCCTTCCCATCGCCGACCCGGCTTCCTCCTGAAGTCGGCGCAGCGGCGGATCGGCCTCGACCAGCCGACCGTCGCGATCGGTGCGACCGGTCACGGGAACGGTGTCGGACGGCCTGCTAGCCATTGTCGCGGTCCATCTGCAGGCAAGCCTTGCGGTAATGGGGGTCGAGACGCAGCCAGTTGCGATACCGATCGACATCGGGTTCGCCCAACCGGTCGTACCGTTCGATCGCGCGCTCGGCACCATCCTCGCCGGGAAGTCGGTCGAAACTGGCGATGATCTGGGCGGCGGTGGTCCGATCGCACTGCGCGATCCTGGCGAGCAACATCGCGTCGCCCGCCATCGCCATGTCCCAGGCATCGTCAAAGCTGATGCCGCCGCGTCGAGCCATCAGCGCACACATCAGCGCAATATCGCGACTGGCGGCGATCTCCCTGATCTTGTCGTCGGTGGCGCGCCCGCCGGCATCGAGCGCGCGGGCCAGCGCCTCGACCTTGGCCTCGATTCGCCGTCCTTCGTCGTGCTGCGCCAGAAGGTCGCGCGCGGCGTCCGCCAAGGCCAGGTCTGCATCGGGGTCGAGCGCCTCCCTGAGGCAGGCCGCAACGGCATACACGATCGCAACGGCGTCCTCGCCGGAGAGGTCGTCGAATCCGATTCCCATGCGGCCGAAGCGGTCGGTTCGATGTCCACGCGAAATGGTCAGGTCCATCGCAGCGTCGGCAATAGATGCGTCCGCATCGCTGACTAGCGACGCTACAAGCCCGGAACTATCGCGCGCTTGGGTACCGGCGAGGCGCTGTTCGTCGCTCCGCCGCAGGAGAAGGCGGACGAATTCGTCCGACTGAAACGACGCCGACGACAACAGGCGGGCATAGAGCAGGTCGCGGTGGCCCTCGGCCCGTGCCGAAAGTATCGCCGGGATCGCCGACAGCAGCTCGTCGGCGATCTCGCCGACGATACCGCGCGCCATCGCGCCCATCAACGCCCGCTCTTCGTCAGTCAGGCGGTGATCCGGATCCAGGAAGAAATCGGCCCGGGCGGCGGACAGCCGCCGTCGTCCCGAGCGGGGTCGCGCGGGATCATGGGTATGGACCGCCGCTTTCGCAGCAGGAGGCCAGTCCACGGGCATCATGCACCCGCTATAAAACGGATGAGGTTAACGCGGGGTCAATTGCGCTCGACGCGATGCCGAAGCTGCTGGACGATGAAAAAGCTGGTTGCCGCGTAGAGCGCGACCAGCCCCAGGTAGACGTTCCACCATCCGGCAAGGGCGAATGGGACGGCCAACCAGGCCGCGTTTCGCCAGCTGAGCAGCCATTCGCCGCCGTTGACGGCCGCGCCGCCCCGTTCGATCCGGGTCGCTTCGGCAAAGGCCGTGGCGGAGAGTGCGCATACCAGTGCCCCCCAACCTGCCCCATGGCGCGCTTCGAACCAACCGAGCGCCAGCAGCGCAAGGCCGGCGAACGGCCAAAGCGCCCGCCGCGCGACCATCGATGTCGGCAGCGGTCGCAAGCGAAGGGTCGCAATTCTCTGTGCGATGAGGTCGATCGGCGTGGCGGCCACCGCCAGCCCGACGGCAGCCAAGCCCCAACCGCGCGTAAAGCAAAAGGCCGCCGCAAGAAGCATCGCGCCCGCAACACGCACCAGCCAGGCCGGACGCACCGATGTCTCCATTAGCCGTTCAGTCGCAAATTCTTCGACGATCGGGAGGATATAGCGCCCTGCAGCATCTTCCCTTGCCGTTCGCGACGCGACGATCAAGCGCCGCTCGAACCCGGCCATTTCGTCCAGGTTGGCGGCAAGGAACGGGCCTCTGCCCTCACCGCTAACGGCGGGAATGAAGCGAGCGCCCGCCTGGACCGCGCGCCGCAACAGCGTCGATTGCAAGTCCCAATCCCCCAGCATGGCTGCCGTCGCGCCGACCTGCGCCGCTTCCACCCGCGCCAGACCCGCCCAGCGGTGCTGACCGTCGATCCGTTCGAAACTCTGATGATTTTCGTCGTCGGGCACCGTAACGACGGCGCTTCCGGCGTCGCTGACCAGGCCGCCAAGGTCGTTCATGTCGGGCGCGATGCCGTCTGCCAGCATGATCAGTTCGGTGCCTACCTCGAACCGGCTCGCCGCCTCATTGCCGTCGCTCACCGGCACCAGCGCAATGCCTTCGCTGCGCAAGCGCTCAAGCGCATCGTTGAGCGCGACGGGAATTCGCTCGACCAGAAGGATGATCGGCGATGCCCCTGCGGCCGCAAGGCAGCGCGCCTGATATTCGACCAGCGTGCGCCCTGCGAGCGGCAACAAAGCCCGCAGTCCGCCTGCGTCATCTTCCTGATAGGCCCCGATCAGGGCGCCGATCGCCATTCGTCCGTCTTCCCCGCTGCGTCGCGTAACATGCCCCGCATCGCCATAGGACAGGCGGACGCGACATTTCCACCCCGACTGTGGCCGTTTGTCGCTTTCGCATGTCGGCAAAGTTGGTAAACTCCCCGATCATGACCAGCAGCCCCAACTACGCCCATCGTCAGCCCGACACCGTCGAACCGGACGCCATCCCGGTCATCGAGGGGGAAGAAATCATGGCCGGACCCTCGTTCGACCATCGCAGCTGGGACGAAACGCGGATCGAGGACGGCGTCGCGCCGGCGGGTGCGCGCATGGTGCTGGGTTGGGGCTTGGCGCTGCTCGCGCTGTTGTGGGTCGGCTACGCCGCATGGTCCGGCGGCCGGGCCCTGGGCAGCGAACCGCTGACCAGCCCGGCGATCGCGCAGTGGATCGCAATCCTCACCGGCCCGCTGGCGCTGCTTGGACTCGTCTGGCTGATGTTCGGTCGCACGCGTCGCAAGGAAGCCGAACGGTTCACCCGCTCGGTCGTCGCGATGCGGACGGAGGCGCGGAACCTGCAGGACGTATTGGGCGCCCTGTCGCGCCAGATCGAGGACAATCACACGGCGCTTGGCGTCATGGCCGGCGACCTGATGGGTCTTGGCGACCAGGCCGCATCGCGGCTCGGCTCGGTCACGGCAGACCTCAACGAAGGCTCGCGCAAGCTGGCCGAACATAGCGCCGCACTCGACCGGGCGGCGGAATCGGCGCGCAGCGACTTCGGCATCATGCTGGCCGACCTGCCGCAGGCCGAAGCGACCGCGATGCAGATGGCCGCGACCCTGCGGGACGCGGGCCGCACCGCGGTCGAACAGACGAGTGCTTTCCAGGCGCAGGTAGAATCGCTGTCGTCGCGGACGCGCGAAGCCGACCAGATCGTCACCCAGGCGACCGAACGGCTGCTCGCCGGCCTCGCCAACATCGACACTGCCTCGGCCAGCGCCACGGCGCGCATCAACGAGGCAGGCACGGAATCGAACGGCGTGGTCGACGCGCTACTCGCAAAGGCGGCCGATGCGCTGTCCGAAATCCGTAGCGGCATCGACGCCCAGTCGGCCGCCGTCAGCGCGCTGCTCAGCCAGAGCCATGCGGGGATAGGCCGCGCCGGGATCGACGCCGCCGAACAGCTGGGCGAACGTATCGCGGCCGCTGGCGCCGGCCTTGACGGCCTCAGCGCCCGCATCGCCGAGCAGGAACGCGCTTCCCAACGGCTGATGGCCGATCTCGAAACCGGGCTCGCCGCGCTCGACGACAAGTTCATGGACCTAGCCCGCACGGGCGACGACCGCGCCAGCCACGTCCAGGTTGCGCTGGGCCGCCTGCGTGGGGAACTGGAAGCGCTGACCGGCGCAACGGCGACCCAGGACAGCACGATCGAAGGACTCAGCCAGCGCACGTCGTTGCTGCGCGACGGGATCGACCAGCTCGGGATCGCCCTTCAGGGCCAGATGGCCGACGCGCTTGGCGATGCCGAAACGGGCGCCAATCGATTGCTCGCCGCTGCCGAAGCGGTCAGGCCGCATGTCGACGCCATACGCCAGTCGTCGTTCGAAGCCGCTGATCGCCTTGAACAGAGCGTCGGCGGGGTTTCGGCTCAGCAGGAACAGCTGGCCCAGCTGATGACCAGCATCGACCTCGGCGTCGGTCAGGCGGAACAGCGGCTGGCCGAACTGTCGGCCTCGATCGCCGCCGCCGGCGCGGAAGCGCAGCGGCTTCAGGGCGAAACCGGCCCGGCGCTCGTCGCGGCGCTGGTGCAGGTTCGCGAAACCGCCACCCATGCCGCCGAACGTGCCCGCGAAGCCATTTCACGGGTCATTCCCGAAAGCGCTGCCGAACTCAGCGAAGCGACCCGGGCCGCGCTCGAACAGGCGGTGCGCGACAGTGTCGAAGCCAAGCTGAAGGAACTCGACCAAGTGGCGGCGCGCGCTGTAGAGAACGCGCGCGAGGCATCGGATCGCCTGACCCACCAGATGCTGTCGATCGGCCAAAGCGCCGCCGCGCTGGAAGCCCATATCGAGCGCAGCCGCGAAGCGCAGCGCAAGGACAGCGGCGAAGAATTTGCCAAGCGTGTCTCGCTGCTGATGGATTCTATGAACAGCGCCGCGATCGACGTGCAGAAGATCCTCAGCGACGAAGTCGATGAAAAGGCGTGGCACGCCTATATGAAGGGCAATCGCGGGGTCTTCACCCGCCGCGCCGTGCGTTTGATCGGGGGGACGGAGACCCGCGCCATCGCCCAGCAGTTCGAGACCGACGCCGAATTCCAGGAATCGGTCAATCGCTACGTCCACGACTTTGAAGCGATGCTGCGCCGGGTGTTGGCGGAGCGCGATGGCGGCATGATTGCGGTCACGCTGATGTCGAGCGACATGGGCAAACTCTACGCCGCCCTGTCGCAGGCGATCGAACGCCGCCGCTAGTTGTAGAAATCGAGGCTGTCGACGGTTATCCAGCCGAAGCTGTAATTGGCGACGTAAAAAGCAGTCAGCAGCGCGCCGACCAGTGCCGCCTTCAGGAGGTGACGGCTGAGGTCAAACCGGTGCGGCGCGCTGTCGGCCTGCCCCGGTACCTTTGTCTCGCCGACTTCATCGCTGGTCCTGACGCCGAACGGCAGCATCAGGAAAGCGGTAAATACCCAGATCAGGAAATAGATGGCGAGGACCGACGTCCACTTCATCGGTCGGTCTCGACCAGCATGACGTCGACCACCGGCTTCTTGCCCGTCCAGAGGGTGGCGCAGCGGCGCACGGCAAGGCGTACGGCTTCACGCACTTTTTCGACATCCTTGCCCGGCTCATAGGCGCGGGCGGCGGCATCGGTCGCATCGGCCAGGAAGTCGGCGCGATCCTCTTCGACCGGGACGCCGAACGGACGCAGCACGGGCTCGCCGATCCGCTCGCCATTGCGACCGATCGGCACGGCGACGGCGATGAAGCCGTTATAGGCCATCTTGCGCCGCTCGTTGATCGTAGTGCCGTCGGCGGAAAGGATGACGTCGCCGTCCAGCACAAGACGGCCGGTGCGCTCGACCCCGATCCGCTCGGGCCCGTCGGGGGCCAGACGAATGATGTCGCCGTTGCGTTGGACGATGGCGCTCTTCACACCTTGCTCCAACCCGAAGCGCGCCTGTTCGCGCATATGCCGCATTTCGCCATGGACCGGCACCAATATGTCCGGGCGCATGTAGCGATACATTTCCGCCAGCTCGGGTCGACCCGGGTGGCCGGACACATGGACGTGCGCCTGCCGTTCCGTGACCGTGATGACGCCAAGGTCGCTGAGCGCATTCATGATCCGACCGATGGCGATCTCGTTGCCCGGGATCTGCTTCGAGGAGAAGATAACCGTGTCACCCTCGGTGAGCTTCAGCTCATGGGTGCCGCCCGAAATCCGCCCCAGCGCTGCGCGCGGTTCGCCCTGCCCGCCGGTGGCGATGATCAGCAATTCATGCTTGGGCAGCCGCATCGCATCGTCGAACCGCACCGTTTCAGGAAAGTCGCGCAGATAACCCGTCGCCTTTGCGACCTTCAAGATACGGTCGAGGCTGCGGCCCGCGACGCACACTTTTCGCCCCGCCTCCTGCGCCACCTTGCCGATGGTTTCGAGGCGGGCGGCATTGGAGGCGAAGGTCGTCACCAGTACTCGGCCCTGCGCCTTCTTCACCTGCTCCAGCAAGCCGGCATGGACGCTGCTCTCGCTGCCCGATGGCGCGTCCTGGAAGGTGTTGGTGCTGTCGCACACTAGCGCTAGCACGCCTTCGTCACCAATCGCCTTCAACGTCTGAGCGCTGCTCGGCTGGCCGAGCACGGGGTTCTCGTCGAGCTTCCAGTCGCCGGTGTGGAAGACGTTGCCGAACGGCGTCTCGATCAGCAGGCCGTTGCCTTCGGGGATCGAGTGGGCGAGCGGAACATAGGTGACGCGGAACGGCGCCAGGTCGATGCTGCCGCCGCGTTCGATCACCTTGAGCTGCACCTGCCCGGTCAGCCCTTCTTCCTCCAGCTTTCCCGCGATCAGGCCCGCGGTGAACGGTGTCGCGTAAAGCGGCACCTTCAGGTCGGCGGCAAGGTAGGGCAGCGCGCCGATATGATCTTCATGGCCGTGCGTCAGCACGATGCCGACAAGATCGTCCATTCGCTGTTCGATGAATTCGAGGTCGGGCAGGATCAGTTCGACGCCCGGATAATCGGTGTCGGCGAAGGTCAGCCCAAGGTCGGCCATCAGCCATTTGCCGCGGCAGCCATAAAGGTTGACGTTCATGCCGATCTCGCCCGACCCGCCGAGCGCGAGGAACAGCAGTTCTTCTCCCGGCGTCACTGGCGTGAACCCTCCGCCAGCATGGCGAGGCCCTGGATCGTCAGGTCGTCCTCGATCGCGTCGAACGCGTCGGTATGCTTGTCGAACAGGATTGCGAGACCGCCGGTGGCAATGACCTTCACCGACCCGCCGATTTCCTTCTTGAGCCGGTTGAGCAGGCCTTCGATCATCGCGATATATCCCCAATAGACGCCGATCAGCATCTGGCTTTCCGTGGTGCGCCCGATGACGCGGTCGTCGGCCGGTGCGGCGATGGCGATACGGGGCAGCTTGGCGGCGGCGCTGACCAATGCGTCCAGCGACAGGTTGATGCCCGGCGCGATAATGCCGCCGCGGTATGCGCCGTCCGGTCCCACCACGTCGAAGGTCGTCGCGGTCCCGAAGTCGACCACCACCAGGTCGCCTTCGTGCCGTGCATGGGCGGCAATAGCGTTGAGCGCGCGATCCGCGCCGACGCTGGACGGATCGGGCACGTCGAGCGAGATCGGCCAGGTTGCGGCCCCCTGCCCTGCGACCAGCGGCGACACGCCGAAGTATTTCTTCCCCAGCACGTCGAGGTTATGGAGCGTGCGCGGCACGACCGACCCGACGATGATCTGGGTAACGTCGCCGCGGCCATAGCCTTCGAGCTCCATCAGCTGGTGCAGCCAGACGGCATATTCGTCGCCGGTCCGGCGCGGGTCGGTAGCGATCCGCCAGCGCGTCTTGATCTCGCGCCCGTCGACCAGCGCGAAAACGAGGTTGGTGTTCCCGACATCGATGGCAAGCAGCATGGTCCTAGCCCCTAGCGGGGGCGCGGCGGGAACGCTAGCCTGACGACGGAACGGGGGCGGCGAAATGGCGACGGCTTGGGCAGCAGACCGACGGCAGTGGTTTTACCTGGGGCTGGCCCTGGCCGCGTACATCGCAATCGCGATCGGTTTTTCCACCACCTATTTCGGACCGATGGCGCGCGGTGAACTCGCGGTGCCGCCTATCGTCCATTGGCACGGCCTGAGCGCCTTTGCCTGGGTGACCCTGTTCGCCACTCAGGCCCTGCTCGGCAAGCGCGGCGACATAAGGCTGCACAGGCGACTGGGGTGGGCCGGCATTCCGGTCGCGGTGGCCGTGTGGGCGACGGGAATCCTCACCAACGTCTGGGCGGCACGACGTGACCTTCCGAGCCAGGGCGTCGTGGCCGAAACATCGTTCATGGGCACCGTGACCGGACTCAGCATGTTCTTACTCATGGTCGTTGCGGCGACAGTACTGCGCAAACGGCCCGCCGCGCACAAACGCCTGATGGCGCTGGCGACGATTGCCGTGATGTGGCCAGCGGTTTTTCGGTGGCGGCACCTGCTGCCACCCGTTGACCGGCCCGATATCCTGTTCGGCCTGTTAATTCCGAACATTCCGATCGTCATCGCCATGTTTCGCGATCGCATCCGCTACGGCCAAGTCCACCCGGTCTGGCTGGTTCTCGCGCCGATCTGGTTTGTCGAACAAAGTATCGAAACGATGGTCTTCGATACGAACTGGAGCGCGCCCATGGGGCATTGGCTGCTTTCAGCGCTGCCCTAGCCCAGACTGACGTCGCCTACGCGGACGATTTCCACTTTGCCGTCCGCCAAGCACAATCGCATCGCCCCGTCTTGCTCGAGCCCGTCGAAGATCCCGCTCGTCCGCTCGTCTGGGCCGCTATGCACAGTCAGGGGCGTACCGACGGGGTGCGCCTTGGCCTCCCACGCCTTGGCGAGCGCCGACGGCTCGGCCATGCGCCACGCGCCGAGCAGCCGGGCGAAGCTACCCGCGAGCAGTGGCGCGAACGCTTGAGGCGTCAGGTTGCACAGGTCGGACAGCGAGGCGGTTTTGCGACCCTCGACCTCAGGCTGGACGGCCATGTTGACCCCGAACCCCGCCACGACCCGGTCGCCCGACCGTTCGAGCAGGATACCCGCCAGCTTGGCATCGCCGCGCATCAGGTCGTTGGGCCATTTCAGGCTGAGCGGCGCCGCCGGTGCGGCATGTTCGACAGCTTCGATCAGCGCCAATCCCGCGACCAGCGCCAAGCTCGGCGCCTCGGGATCGCCGGGGCGCAACTGCACCAGCGTCGATCCAAAGAAATTGCCGTCGAGGCTCTGCCAATGGCGATTGTGCCGCCCCCGTCCCGCATCCTGCGCCAGCGCAACCAGCCAGTCGCCTTCCACCGCGTCCGTCCGGGCGAGCAGGTCGCTGTTGGTCGAGCCCGTGCGCTCGACGATGCGGATCTTGCTCAGAAGAGGCTGCCCGCCGCGGATTTGGTGAGGTCACCGAGCGGACCGATCAGCAAATAGCCGAGCGGACTGACGAATAGCGCGGCCAGCGCGATCAGCGCCGTTTCGAGGCCATGGTCGCCTTTGGCGTAGGGCTGCGCGGGGGCGTCGAAATACATCACCTTGACGATCTTCAGATAGTAGAAGGCGCCGATGACGGTCCCGAGGATGCCGAAGACGGCCAGCGGATAGAGACCTTCGGCCACCGCCGCCTGGAACACGACCAGCTTCGGCCAGAAACCGAACAGCGGCGGGATACCGGCGATGCTGAACATGAAGATGGCGAAAGCCGCCGCGAGCGCCGGCTGGCGCTGCGACAGTCCCGACAGGCTGGCGATTTCCTCGACCGGCTCGCCCTCTTCATTCTTCATGCGCAGGATGCAAAGGAAGGTGCCGAGCGTCATCACGACATAGACTGCCATGTAGAACAGCACTGCCGCCGCGCCTGCGGTGCCACCGGCGGCGAGGCCGATCAGCGCGAAGCCGACGTTGTTGATCGACGAATAGGCCATCAGACGCTTGATGTTGGTCTGACCCCACGCCGCGATGGCGCCGAGCGCGATCGAAGCGAGCGCCGCAAAGGTCATGATCTGGCGCCACGCTTCGGTCGCGGGACCCATCGCGTCAAGGCAGACGCGGGTCGACAGCAGCATCGCCGCGACCTTCGGGGCGGAGGCGAAGAAGGCAGTGACCGGGGTTGGGGCACCTTCATACACGTCGGGCGTCCACATGTGGAACGGTACCGCGCTGACCTTGAACGCCAAGCCCGCGAGCGTGAAGACGAGGCCAAACAGCAGGCCGATCGAATTCAGCCCGTCGCGCTGGAAGGCGGCGGCGATTCCGTCGAACTGGGTTGTGCCGGTGAACCCGTAAAGCAGTGAAATGCCGTAGAGCAGGATGCCCGAAGCCAGGCCGCCGAGAACGAAATATTTGAGGCCCGCTTCGGCCGACCGGTCGTCGGTGCGCCGATAGGACGCCAGCACATAGGCCGCGAGGCTGTTGAGTTCGAGGCCGACATAGAGCGTCATCAGGCTAGTCGCGCTGACCATCACGCTCATGCCGGTGGCGGCGAGGAGGACGAGGACCGGATATTCGGCGGCATGTTCGAAATCGCGTTCGAACCAGTTGTGCGCCATCAGGATCGCGACGGCGGCACAGCCGTAGATCAGCACCTTGCCGAACGCGCCGAACCCGTCGGCGGCGATAAGGCCACCGAACAGTGCGCCGGCTTGGCTGGGCGCGCCAATCAACGCGGCGCCCGCAGCGATGAGCAGCGCGATCGCGGCCCAGCTGGTGAGGCCCGCGGCGCGCTTTCCACCGAACGCCGCGACCATCATCAGCACGATCGAACCGACCGTCAGGATGGCTTCAGGAAGGATGGCGGCGAAATTCATCAGTGCGCTTCCCCATGATGGGCTTCAGCTTTTGGAGAGGGTTTGCCTGCGGTCAGGTGCGCGTCGCCGGCCAGCTTGGCGCGCTCGAGACGCTCCAGCAAGTGACCGACGTCGTTGCGCATCGGACGCAGGAAGGATTCGGGATAGACGCCCATCCACAAGGTTGCGGCGGCGATCGGGCCCAGCAGCCACAGCTCGCGCATGTCCATGTCGGGCATGGCCGCTGCGTCGGCATTCTTCGGCGTGCCGTAGCAAATGCGCCAGTAGAGGTAGAGCATGTAAGCCGCGCCGAGGATGATTCCGGTCGTCGCGACGATCGCCGCCCAGCTCGACGCCTCGTAGGTGCCCATCAGCGACAGGAATTCGCCGACGAAGTTGCTCAACCCCGGCAGGCCGACGCTCGCCATGGTGAAGAACAGGAAGAAAAAGGCGTATTTGGGCATGTTGTCGGCAAGCCCGCCGTACCGCGCGATCTCACGGGTATGCAGCCTGTCGTAGATAATGCCGACGCACAGGAATAGCGCGCCCGATACCAGGCCGTGCCCGAGCATGACCATCAGGCCACCTTCGATCCCCTGCCGATTGAAGGCGAACAGGCCGAAGGTGACGAACGCCATGTGCGCGACCGACGAATAGGCGATCAGCTTCTTCATGTCGTGCTGGACCAGCGCGATCAGCGAGGTGACAACCACCGCGATGCCGCTGAGCACGAATACGAACGGCATGAACTGGGCGGACGCTTCGGGGAACATTGGCAGGCTGAAGCGGACAAAGCCGTAGCCGCCCATCTTCAGCAACACGCCGGCCAGGATGACCGAACCCGCCGTCGGCGCCTGCACGTGCGCATCGGGAAGCCAGGTGTGGACCGGCCACATCGGCATCTTGACCGCGAAGCTGGCGAAGAAGGCCAGCCACAGCCACCATTGCAACGACGGATCGAAATCATAGGCCATGAGCGCCGGGATCGAGGTCGTCCCCGCCTTGCCGATCATCACCAGCATGGCGATCAGCATCAGCACCGAGCCGGCCAGCGTGTAGAGGAAGAATTTGTAGCTCGCCTTGATGCGGTCCGCGCCGCCCCAGATGCCGATGATCAGGTACATCGGGATAAGGCCGCCTTCGAAGAAGATGTAGAACAGCAGCAGGTCCTGCGCCGCAAAGACGCCGATCATCAGCGCCTCCATCAGCAGGAAGGCGGACATATATTCGGGCACGCGCTTGTCGATCGCGCGCCACGACGCGCCGATGCAGATCGGCATCAGGAACAGCGACAACATGATCAGCATCAGCGCGATGCCGTCGATGCCCAGCGCATAGGTGACGCCGCCGCCGAGGGGCACGCTTTCGGTGAACTGCCACTGCGCGCCGTTGGGGTCGAATGCGACCCACATCGCAATGCCGATCGCCAGGTTGGCGAGCGTGGCGATCAGCGCGGTCCAGCGCGCGCCGTTGGCGCCGACGAACAGCGATACGATGCCCGCCGCAAGGAGCGGGATCGCGATCAGGATGGAAAGGATCGGAAGACCGCTCATTTGACCCACCAGAAGACCCAGGTCGCCGCGCCGATCAGGCCGAGCAGCATCACCAGGGCATAGCTATAGACATAACCCGATTGCAGGCGGGTCGTGAGGCGATTGCCGACGGCCACCACCGTCGCCGCACCGTGCGGGCCGAAGCGGTCGATGGTCTGTTCGTCCCCGCGCTTCCAGAAGAAGCGGCCGAGCGCCAGCGACGGCTTCACGAACACCGCGTTGTAGAGCTCGTCGAAGTACCACTTGTGCATCAGGAACTTGTGGAGCTGCGGGAACATGGCGACGAACGCGGCCGGTGCGTCGGGCTTTGCGATATAGTTGCGGTAGGCGATTGCGAGACCGGTCAGCATGACGACCAGCGGCGCCAGCTTCACCCACAGCGGCACTTCATGGCTGGCGTGGGCCAGATGTTCGTTGAACACCAGGCTGCCCTTCCAGAATTCGGCCGCGCCTTCGGGCGACACGAAATAATGTTCGAAGCCGAAGCCTGCGAAGACCGCGCCCACCGAAAGCACGCCCAAGGGGATCAGCATCGACCACGGGCTTTCATGCGGATGGTAACCCGCCGTGCCTTCGACCGTGGCGTGACCATGGTCGTGCGCGCTGTCATGATCCGACGATGCTTGCCCTTCGTCTTCGTGATGGTGGTGAACGGCGTGCTGGATGTGCTCGCTACCCGCCCAGCGCGCCTTGCCGAAGAAGGTCAGGAACATCAGGCGCCAGCTGTAAAAGCTGGTCAGCAGCGCTGCAAACGCGCCGATGAAAAAGGCGATGTGGCCATGGACGCTGCCGCTGGCGAAGGCGTTCTCCAGGATCGCGTCCTTCGAATAGAAGCCGGCGAAGCCGAATACGCCCATGATGCCGACGCCGGTGATCGCCAGCGTGCCCGCCATCATCGCCCAGAAGGTCAGCGGGATTTCCTTACGCAGTGCGCCGTAATAGCGCATGTCCTGTTCGTGGTGCATCGCGTGGATGACCGAACCCGCGCCAAGGAACAGCAACGCCTTGAAGAAAGCGTGGGTGAACAGGTGGAACATCGCCGCGCCATAGGCACCGACGCCCGCCGCGAAGAACATGTAGCCGAGCTGCGAACAGGTCGAATAGGCGATCACGCGCTTGATGTCGTTCTGCACCGTGCCGACGGTCGCGGCGAACAGGCAGGTCGCGGCGCCCACATAGGTCACGACGGTCATCGCTGTGCCGCTGGTTTCGAACATCGGCGACAGGCGGCAGACCATGAAGACGCCGGCGGTGACCATGGTCGCGGCGTGGATGAGGGCGCTGACCGGGGTCGGGCCTTCCATCGCGTCCGGAAGCCAGGTGTGCAGGCCAAGCTGCGCCGACTTGCCCATCGCGCCGACGAACAGCAGCAGGCAGAGCAGCGTCATCGTATCGACGGTCATGCCGGCAAAGCCGATGGTCGATCCCGCCATCGACGGCGCGGCGGCGAGGATCGCCGGGATGCTGACGGTGCCGAACACCAGGAAGGTGCCGAAAATGCCGAGCGAGAAGCCGAAGTCGCCGACGCGGTTGACGACGAACGCCTTGAGCGCGGCGGCGTTGGCCGAGGGCTTGTGGTACCAGAAACCGATCAGCAGGTAGGACGCGAGGCCCACCCCTTCCCAGCCGAAGAACATCTGCACCAGGCTGTCGGCGGTCACCAGCATCAGCATGGCGAAGGTGAACAGCGACAGGTAGGCGAAGAAACGGGGCTGCGAGGGATCCTCGCTCATATAGCCCCAGCTGTAGAGGTGGACGAGGCTCGACACCGTCGTCACCACGACCAGCATCACCGCGGTCAGCGTGTCGACACGAAGCGCCCAGTTCACGTCGAGATTGCCCGACTTGATGAAGGTCAGCACGTCGACAACCTGCGGCGAGGCATGCCCGCCGACGAACGACAGGAAGATCGGCCAGCTAAGCGCACAGCTGGCGAACAGGGCGCCGGTCGTGATCGCCTTGGCCGGCACTTTGCCGATAATCCGACCGCCCAGCCCCGCGACGATTGCCGCCAACAGGGGAAGGAAGACGATAAGCTTGATCGACAGGTCCATCAGCCGCGCATCCGGTTGACATCATCGACCGCAATCGAACCGCGGCGACGGAAGAAAATGACAAGGATCGCCAGACCGATCGCGGCTTCGGCCGCAGCGACGGTGAGGACGAACATGGCGAACACCTGGCCGGTGAGGTCACCGAGGAAGGCGCTGAACGCGACCAGGTTGATGTTGACCGACAGCAGGATCAACTCGATCGCCATCAGCATCAGGATGATATTCTTGCGATTGAGGAAGATGCCCAGCACGCCGAGCGTGAAGAGGATCGCGGCGACCGCGAGATAATGAGTCAGGCCAATCACAGCTTCATCCCCTCACCCACCGCCGGGTTCAGATTCTTGATCGCTTCATTGGGGTCGCGGTCGACCTGGCGCGCGACATTCTGCCCGCGCACGTCGCCGCGACTTCGGTGGGTCAGCACGATCGCGCCGATCATCGCCACCAGCAGGATCAGGCCCGCCAGTTCGAACGGGAACAGGTAGCGGGTGTAAAGCAGTTCACCCAGCGCGACGATGTTGGGCTGGACCGGGCCGGCGGCGGTGGCAGGCGCGGTCACGGGGCCCGCCTTCCACGCCGACACCGCGACGATGATTTCCGACAGCAACACCAGCGCGATGATCAGGCCGAATGGCAGGTTGCGGGACACCCCTGCGCGCAGCGTCGCGAAATCGATGTTCAGCATCATGACGACGAACAGGAACAGCACCGCGACCGCGCCGACGTAGACGATGACCAGCAGCATGGCGATGAATTCGGCGCCGAGCAGAAGCATCAGGCCCGCCGCGTTGAAGAAAGCGACGATCAGCCACAGCACGCTGTGGACGGGGTTGCGCGCGAAGATCACCAGCAGCGCGGAGCCGATGGTCATCGTCGCGAACAGGTAGAAGGCGATGAGAGCGATCATGGAAGTGCGCGGCCCCTACCGATACGCCGCATCGGCGGCAAGATTGGCGGCGATCGCCTGTTCCCAGCGGTCGCCGTTGGCCAGCAGCTTGGCCTTGTCGTAAAGCAGTTCCTCGCGCGTTTCGGTCGCGAATTCGAGGTTCGGGCCTTCGACGATGGCATCGACTGGGCAGGCTTCCTGGCACAGGCCGCAATAGATGCACTTGACCATGTCGATGTCGTAACGGGTGGTGCGGCGGCTGCCGTCCTCACGCGGTTCGGCCTCGATGGTGATCGCCTGTGCCGGACAAATCGCCTCGCACAGCTTGCACGCGATGCAGCGTTCCTCGCCGTTGGGATAGCGGCGCAGCGCATGTTCACCGCGGAAACGGGGTGACTGCGGCACCTTCTCGTACGGGTAATTGATGGTCGCCTTGGGCTTGAAGAAATACTTCAAGGTCAGGACGTGCGCCTTCACAAATTCCCACAGGGTGAAGGCTTTGATGGTGCGCGCGATCATGCGGCCACTCCGTAGCGGGTCAGCATCAGCCAGCCCGAAATGAGGAAGACGAATAGCAGGCTCAGCGGCAGGAAGATTTTCCAGCCCAGCCGCATCAGCTGGTCGTAGCGGTAGCGCGGCACGGTCGCCTTCACCCAGCCGAACACGAAGAAGAAAAAGCACATCTTCGCGATCAGCCACATCCATCCAGTCGACCATCCCAAAACCGGGACGTGATAGAGCGGCGCCCAGTCGATCGGCGGCAGGAACCCGCCCCAGAACAGGATCGCGTTCAGCGCACACATCAGGATGACGTTGGCATATTCGCCGAGCCAGAAGAGCGCGAAGCTCATCGACGAATATTCGGTCTGGTGACCCGCGACCAGCTCGCTTTCCGCTTCAACCAGGTCGAAGGGGGTGCGGAAGGTTTCGGCCATCGCGCTGATCAGGAACACGATCGCCATTGGGAACAGCAGCGGGTTGAAGCCGAAGCCGTTGAAGATGCCCAGCACATTGCCCTTCTGCGCCATGACGATGTCGGTCATGTTGAAGCTGCCGGCATACAGCACGACACAGATCAGCACGAAGCCGATCGACACTTCATAGCTCACCATCTGCGCGGCGGCGCGGATCGCGGAGAAGAAGGGATATTTGGAGTTGGACGCCCAGCCGGCGAGGATCACGCCGTAAACGCCGAGCGAGCTTGCCGCGAGGATGTAGAGCAGGCCTACGTTGATATCGGTCAGCACCACGCCGACGTCGAACGGCACCACCGCCCACACGATCAACGCGACTGTGAAGGTGATGATCGGCGCAATCAGGAACAGCCCCTTGTTGGCGCTGGTCGGGATGATGGTTTCCTTGAGGAAGACCTTCAGCCCGTCGGCGAAGCTTTGCAGCAGGCCCCACGGCCCGACCACGTTCGGCCCGCGGCGGAGCGCAATGGCGGCCCAGATCTTGCGCTCGGCATAAATCACCATCGCCACCGCCAGCATCAGCGGCAGGGCGATGACAAGGATGCCGATGATGGTCGCGAGGAACCAGGCTCCTTCGAAGCCCATGCCCCAGCTTTGGAACAGCGCGGTCATTCCGCGGCCTCCATGAAGTCGATGCCCTTGACCAGTTCGTCCGAACAGCGACGCATGGTCGGGCTGGCGCGGCAGATCGCGTTGGTAAGGTAGAAGTCGGCGATCGGATAGCTGACGCCGCCCGAGGCCTTGGCATCGAGCTTCGGCGGGTTCCAGCCGAGGTCGAGCACCGCGCCCTCTTCCGCGCCAAGCGCCGGCGTATCGGCGATCATCGCCGCGCGGAGCTGGTCGAAGCGGTCGAACGGCAGCGGCTGGCCGATGAGGTCGCTGAGCGCCCGCAAAATCGTCCAATCCTCGCGCGCGTCGCCCGGCGGGAAGGTGGCGCGTTCGCTGCGCTGCACCCGGCCTTCGATGTTGACGAAGGTGCCGTGTTTTTCGCTATAGGCCGCGCCCGGCAGGACCAGGTCGGCCATCGCCGCGCCCTTGTCGCCATGGTGGCCGATATAGACCTTGAACGCGTCGGCGAAGGCATCGGCGGGAACTTCGTCCGCGCCGAGCAGCAGCACCAGTTCCGGCTTCGCCTTCCTGACGTCGGCAAGACCGCCCTTCTGTGCATAGCCGAGCAGCAGCCCCGCCATCCGCGCGGCGGCGGTGTGGAGGACGTTAAAGCCGTTCCAACCGTCCTTAATGAAGGCACCCGACGTGGCAATCGCCGCACCCAGCGCCCCGGCACCGAGCGCACCCGGACCGACGATCATCACCGGTCTGGCCGCGCCCTTGACCGCGTCGGCCGCCGCCTTGGGCAGCTTGCCGAGCAGCGACAGGTCATCGCCGAGCCATTCAACCGGATAGCCAAGGTCGACGTCGGGCCCGATCGCGAATACCTTGGCGCCGCGACGCTGCGCCTTGCGCAGGCGGGTGTTCACCAGCGGCGCTTCCCAGCGGACGTTCGAGCCCACCAGCAGGACCACGTCGGCATTTTCGATCTCGGCCAGCGGTGTGTTGAACCGCACCGCGCCAAGCGAGGTCACGTCATAATCGAGGCCGGTCTGGCGGCCTTCGAGCAGGCTCGACCCCGCGCCCGACAGCAGCGCCTTGGCGGCATACATCGTCTCGGCATCGAGCAGGTCGCCGGCGATCGCCGCGACCTTCGAACCGGCCTTCTTGAACTGCTTGGCGAAGGCGTCGAGCGCCTCGCCCCAGGTCGCTCCCTGCAACTTGCCTTTGACCCGCATCCACGGGCGGTCGAGGCGGCCACGGACCAGCGCGTCGACATTGTGGCGCGTTTTGTCGTGCGCCCATTCCTCGTTCACCGCGTCATTGATGCGCGGCAGGATGCGCATGACCTGGCGGCCGCGCACGTCCATGCGGATGTTGGTGCCGACCGCGTCCATCACGTCGATGCCCGGGACCTTCTTCAGTTCCCACGGCCGCGCTTCGAAGCTGTACGGACGGCTCAGCAGCGCGCCGACCGGGCACAGGTCGACCAGGTTGCCCGACAATTCGCTGGTCAGCGCCTTTTCGAGGTAGCTGGTAATCTGGCTGTCTTCGCCGCGGAACAGCATGCCCATTTCCGGCGTCCCCGCGACCTCTTCCGAGAAGCGGACGCAGCGGGTGCACTGGATGCAGCGGGTCATCGCCGTCTTGACGATCGGGCCCATATATTTGTCGTCGACCGCGCGCTTGTTCTCGTCGAAGCGCGAGCTACCGCGGCCATAGGCCATCGCCTGGTCCTGCAGGTCGCACTCGCCGCCCTGGTCGCAGATCGGGCAGTCGAGCGGGTGGTTGATGAGCAGGAACTCCATCACCCCTTCGCGCGCCTTCTTGACCATCGGCGTGTCGGTGCGGATCGTCTGGCCATCGGCCGCCGGAAGCGCGCACGACGCCTGCGGCTTGGGCGGCCCGGGGGCGACCTCGACCAGGCACATGCGGCAGTTGCCGGCGATGCTGAGGCGCTCGTGATAGCAGAAGCGCGGGATTTCCTTGCCCGCCAGCTCGCACGCCTGCAGGACGGTCGCGCCCTGCGGAACCTCGATCTCGACGCCGTCTACGGTAAGCTTCGGCATTAGTTCTGAGCTCCATCGCCCTTGGCCGGCTCACCGGCCCAGGTCACGCCCTTCGACGCCATTGCCAGCCGGTAATAGGCCAGCGCCAGGCTGCCGCGCAGCGACGCGCGGTCGAAGGAGAATTTCTTGTTCGCGGGCACGCATCCCGGAAGCACCGGTGCCAGCGCCTTCAGCGCAGCCAGTTCTTCGGGGCTGCCCGATTTGGTGTCGTACACGGCCCTGACGCCCGCCGGGTTGGCGCGCACGACGCATTCACCGATCTGCTGGCCCGCAATGGCGCCGACCTTGCGGTCATAGCCCTGCTGCTGCCGCGCGATCGCTTCGGCATCGAGCGGCTTGCCCTTCGCATCGACGGTTTCGACCGGCCAGGGTTGGCGATAGGCCAGCGTCGGCATTCCCTTCAGCGCTTCGGCGGCGACCGCGACGGCCGGATCGCGCTTGATCAGCGTTTCCGCCAACAGCGCGCGATAGATATTGGCCTCGAAGCGCAGCGCCCGGATGAAACCCGCAGCGCGGGTGCAGTCGGCCGAAACCAGCTTCGATCCGGTGCCGATCAGCAGCTTGCTGTCCCAGTCCTCGACGACCGCGGTCGACGCCAACTGCGGCGCGGCCTTGACCGAGCATTTGGCATAGCTCTCCATCGCCTCGCGCGTTTCGGCTTCGCTCAGCTGATAGCCGTCCTGCCGCGGCGGCCTCGCATCCGCGCTCGCCGCCAGACTCGCGACTACCATTAAAGATATCAGGCGGGTCACTGGGCAGACCCCTTTTGCGCATTGCCCACGACGCGGGGCGCGTGAGCCAGACGATACAGATTCATAGCGATTGTCCCGCGCACGGCCGATTTGTCGAGTTTGAACGACTGGCCGGCTTCGACGCACGGACCGAAGGACGGCGCTAACGCTGTGAACGCTGCACTTTCCTCGGGAGTCAGAATTTTGGAATTGATTAGCTGATAGCTGGCCACGGGATTGGATCGAACCACGCATTCACCGAACTTTGACAGGTAGATAGCTACCAGCGCTTTCTGGCGGTTGAGCGCCAGTTCTTCCAACTCCGCCGCGCTCGCTTTGCGTCGGGGACTGGGCAGATAATCGCCTTCGACTAAGGGCGCATGCTGTATCGGCCCAGCATCGGCGATATTCGGTGCCCCATTGGTGAATTCCTTACGGATCAACACATCGGCGAAGGTGTAACGCAACGTGTCGCCCGGAAACCGCATGAGACTTCCTGTAGAATCAGCAGCTTGGAGCAGGCACCATCCGTCCCCGATCTTCGGGAAGATTTTTCGTAGATCATCTTTCTCGTAGCGCGGTTTGAGGACAAACTCCTTGGTTAATTCAGGCTGTTTCTTGACCACGCACTCGCCAAAACCAGCCTGAATGCGCCGAGCTTGATCTGCCGCGAATTCTTTTGCGTCGACTGGCCGCGACAAGCGCGATCCGATCGGCGTTTCACGCGTGAATTCGTCTTCCTTAGGCGCCAACAAGGCTGCCGCGAGCATGAGAATTACAGGCGCCATCACTCTGCCGCCTCCTGCATGCCGTTACGCTCGGCGATGCGGCGTTCTAGCTCGGGGCGGAAGTGGCGGATGAGGCCCTGGATCGGCCAGGCGGCGGCGTCGCCCAGCGCGCAGATGGTGTGGCCCTCGACCTGCTTGGTGACGTCGTAGAGCTGGTCGATGGTCGCGACTTCGGCGTCGCCTTCCCGCAGGCGCTCCATCGTGCGCCACATCCAGCCGGTGCCTTCGCGGCACGGCGTGCACTGGCCGCAGCTTTCATGTTTGTAGAAGTAGCTGAGGCGCGAAATGGCGCGGACGATGTCAGTCGACTTGTCCATGACGATGACCGCCGCGGTGCCAAGGCCGGAGCCGAGCGCCTTCAACCCGTCGAAGTCCATCGGCGCGTCCCAGATCTGCGCGGCCGGGACCAGCGGCACCGAAGACCCCCCCGGGATGACGGCGAGCAGATTGTCCTTGCCGCCGCGAATGCCGCCGCAATGCTTCTCGATCAGCTCGCCAAACGGGATGCTCATCGCCTCTTCGACGACGCACGGCTTGTTCACATGGCCTGAAATCTGGAACAGCTTGGTGCCGGCGTTATTCTCGCGCCCAAAGCTCTTGAACCAGTCCGCGCCACGGCGAAGGATGGTCGGCGTAACGGCGATGCTTTCGACATTGTTGACCGTGGTCGGGCAGCCATAAAGGCCCGCACCGGCCGGGAACGGCGGCTTCAGGCGCGGCTGGCCCTTCTTGCCTTCGAGGCTCTCCAGCATCGCGGTTTCTTCGCCGCAGATGTAGGCGCCCGCGCCGCGATGGACGAAGACGTCGAAGTCATAACCCGACCCGCAGGCGTTCTTGCCGATCAGGCCCGCGTCATAGGCCTCGGCCACCGCCTTGCGCAGCGCCTCGGTCTCGCGGATGAATTCGCCGCGGACGTAGATGTAAGCCGCCCGCGCACGCATCGCGAAACCGGCGATCAGCGCGCCTTCGACCAGCTTGTGCGGGTCATGGCGCAGGATTTCGCGGTCCTTGCACGATCCGGGCTCGGATTCGTCGGCGTTGATGACCAGGAAGTTGGGGCGGCCCGGGGTCGGCGCCTTGGGCATGAAGCTCCATTTCATGCCGGTCGGGAAGCCCGCGCCGCCGCGGCCGCGCAGGCCCGACGCCTTGACGATCTCGATGATCTCGTCCTGGCCGGTCTTCAGCAGCTTGGCGGTATTGTCCCAATCGCCGCGCGCCTGCGCCGACTTCAGGTCCGCGCCCTGGAAGCCGTAGACGTTGGTGAAGATGCGATCCTTGTCGCTAAGTGACGTGATGCCGCTCATTTGATCCGCTTCCCGCCCAGCTTGTCCTGAGCCAGCATGACAAGACCGACCGCCACGGCGACGATCAGGCCCAGCCACAAGATTTTGAGCACCAGGCTCAACACGACGATCGCGAGGATCACGAGAATGACGAAAGCGATCACCACTGCCCCCGATAGTCGTAGTTGCGTTCGGCCATCTTCTTGAGCGTCGTCGGGCCACCCTCGGGGCAGCTCGTCTGGCGGGCGATCTGCGGGCCGGGCTTGGGCGATTTGCCCTCGGCCAGCGCGTCGAGGATCGCGCCCATGCTCTCTTCGGTCAGGTCTTCGAAATTGTCGTCGTTGATCTGGACCATCGGCGCGTTGGTGCAGGCACCAAGGCATTCGACCTCGGTCAGCGTGAACAGGCCGTCGCCGGTGGTGTGGCCCTTTTTGAGGCCGCGCTTGAAGCAGGCCGACAGCACATCGTCCGACCCGCGCAACATGCACGGCGTCGTGCCGCACACCTGCACATGGTACTTACCGACGGGCACGAGGTTGAACATGGTGTAGAAGGACGCGACCTCCTGCACCCGGACCGGCGGCATATCGAGCTCGCGCGCGACGAATTCGATCACCGGGATCGGCAGCCAGCCTTGAGTCCCTGTCATTTCGCCGACTTGCCGCTGGGCAAGGTCGAGGAACGGAATCGACGCCGACGCCTGCCGCCCCGCCGGATAGCGCGAGACGATATCCTTCGCGGCCTTGGCATTGGCCTCGGTCCAGGCGAACCCGCCCCACTCGGCGCGGAGTTCGGGCGTATCAGGGGCGAAATTGCGCTCAGCCATTAGCGGTCGCACTCCCCAAAGACGACGTCGATCGCGGACAGGACCGCGGTGGTGTCGGCGAGCATGTGACCCTTCATCATGAAATCCATCGCCTGCAGGTGGCTGAACGCGGTCGGCCGGATCTTGCAGCGATAGGGTTTGTTGGTGCCGTCGGCGACAAGGTAGACGCCGAATTCGCCCTTGGGGCTTTCGGTCGCGACATACACTTCGCCTTCGGGGACGTGATATCCCTCGGTGTAGAGCTTGAAGTGGTGGATCAGCGCTTCCATCGACTGCTTCATCTCCGCGCGCTTGGGCGGGAAGACCTTGCGGTCAGTGGTGCCGATCGAGCCTTCGGGCATGTCGCGCAGGCACTGGCGCATGATGCGCGCCGACTGGCGCACTTCTTCGACGCGGACCATGAAGCGGTCGTAGCAGTCGCCCTTGGTGCCGACCGGAATGTCGAATTCCATCCGGTCATAGACTTCGTAGGGCTGCGCGCGGCGGATGTCCCACGGAATGCCCGCGGCGCGGATCATCGGGCCGCTGAAGCCCCATGCCAGCGCGTCTTCCTTGCTGACGGTGCCGATGTCGACATTGCGCTGCTTGAAGATGCGGTTGTCGGCGACGAGGCTGATCGCATCCTCGAAAATCGTCGGGAATTTGTCGAGCCAGTCGGAAATCTGGACCAGCACCTTTTCCGGAATGTCCTGGTGAACGCCGCCGACGCGGAAGTAGTTGGCGTGCATGCGCGCGCCCGACACCGCCTCATAGAGCTGCAACGTGTCTTCGCGCACCTCGAACAGCCACAGGTTGGGCGTCATCGCGCCCACGTCCATGATGTGCGCGCCAAGGTTTAGCATATGGTTGGAGATGCGGGTCAGCTCCGCCATCAGCACGCGAATATACTGCGCGCGCAGCGGCACTTCGAGGCCGAGCAGCTTTTCGACCGCCAGCACGTAGCTGTGCTCCATGCACATCGGCGAGCAGTAATCGAGCCGGTCGAAATAGGGCAGCGCCTGCGCGTAGGTGCGATATTCGATCAGCTTTTCGGTGCCGCGGTGAAGCAGGCCGACGTGTGGATCGACGCGTTCGACGATCTCACCGTCCAGCTCCATGATCAGGCGCAGCACACCGTGCGCGGCCGGATGCTGCGGACCGAAATTGATGGTGTAGTTGGAAACGGTCTGGTCGCCGGCGGTGGGCTTATCACCCTGCGGCGCGCCGACCATGACGTCTAGCGTCGTCGTCATGCGTCACCCTTCTTCGGCTTGGCCGGTGATTTCTTCTTGGCGGCGGGCTTGGGCTCGGCGGTTGCCGTCGCCTTGCCGCCCGCGCTTTTCGCCTTGGCGGCGGCGGGCTTGCGGGCAGCCTTGGTCGCCGCCTGTTCGGCAGGCTTTCCGGCGCCGGTATCCGCCGGCTTTTCGGTCACCTTCTTGGTACCCGGCCCGGCTTCGGCCTTGACCGACGGCGTGCTCGGCGCAGGCGCAGGCGACGGCGCGCCCGGGGCCTGAGGGACCGCCTTCTCGTCGCCCGGCAGAACATATTCCGGTCCAGCCCACGGCATCAGGAAGTCGAAGCTGCGGAAGTCCTGCGGCAGCTGCACCGGCTCGTAGACCACGCGCTTTTCGGCTTCCGAATAGCGCAGCTCGACATAGCCGGTTTGCGGGAAGTCCTTGCGCAGCGGATAGCCTTCGAAGTTATAGTCGGTGAGGATGCGGCGCAGGTCCGGGTTGCCGCTGAAGATCACGCCGTAAAGGTCGAACACCTCGCGCTCCAGCCAGCCCGCAACCGGCCACAGGCCCGTCACGCTCGGCACCGGCGTGTCTTCGTCGGTCAGCACCTTGATGCGGATGCGGTGGTTATGGGTCACCGACAGCAGGTGGTAATTGACCTCGAACCGCTCTGGCCGCTGCGGATAGTCGACACCGGCGATTTCCATCAGCTGCTGGTAGCCGAATTCGTCGCGGGCAATGCGGCAAGCCTCGATCAACGCGTCGCGGGTGACCGTGAAGGTCAGTTCGCCGACATGCTCCTTGGTCGCGACATGGCCCTTGCCGATCGCGGCCGCAAAGGTCTTCGCGAAGCCGTCGCGCGCCTTGATGAGGGGGGCGGGACTGCTCATCGGTCGATCGTCCCTTCGCGGCGGATCTTCCGCTGCAGCTGCATGATGCCGTAAAGCAGCGCTTCCGCGGTCGGCGGGCAGCCCGGGACGTAGACGTCTACGGGCACGATGCGGTCGCAACCGCGAACTACCGAATAGCTGTAGTGGTAATAGCCGCCACCGTTGGCGCAGCTTCCCATCGAGATGACGTATTTGGGCTCGCTCATCTGATCATAGACCTTGCGCAGCGCCGGGGCCATCTTGTTGCACAGCGTCCCCGCGACGATCATCACGTCGCTCTGGCGCGGCGACGCGCGCGGCGCGACGCCGAAACGTTCGAGGTCGTAGCGCGGCATGTTGACGTGGATCATCTCGACCGCGCAGCAGGCAAGGCCGAAGGTCATCCACCACAGCGAACCGGTCCGCGCCCAGGTCACGACATCGTCGAGCTTGGCGACGATGAAGCCCTTTTCGTCGAGCTCGCGGCGCATCGCCTCGAACCGCGCCTGCTGTTCGGGCGACAGGTCGAGCGACGGCACCTCGTCGGGGCGCAGGCCGACGGTCGGGTCGCGGGTCACTAGGCCGGAATCCACAGGGCTCACTCCCATTCCAGCGCCCCCTTCTTCCACGCATAGGCAAGGCCGAGGCCCAGTTCGGCGAGGAACAGCATCATCGCCGACCAGCCAGCCCAGCCGGTGCCCATCAGGCTGACCGCCCAGGGATAGAGGAATGCCGCTTCAAGGTCGAAGACGATGAACAGGATCGCGACGAGGTAGAAGCGGACGTCGAACTGCGCGCGGCTGTCGTCGAACGCGGGGAAACCGCATTCATACTCGCTCAGTTTTTCGGCATCCGGCTTATGCGTTCCGGCAAGGCGGCTGACGATCATCGGCAGCACGACAAACGCCCCCGACAGCGCCAGTGCGACCATCAGGAACAACAGGATCGGCAGATATCCGGCGGCGACTTGGGCCAAAGGGGGACTCCCGACAGGGCTAAAAGGTTCGCGCCCCTCTAGGACGCCCGCCCAGTCTGGGCAAGCGCCAGAGGCGTGAAAATGACTCGCAAAATGCGCTTAGCGCAGCGACCCGGCGAGCAGCTTGTGAAGCTTGCTGTGAAGCTCACTGTTGGCGGCAAGATATTCGCGGCGGTCAAACATCCGGTCCTGTCCGCGATAGTCGCTGACGAAACCGCCCGCTTCGCGAACCAGCAGCGTGCCAGCGGCCGTGTCCCAGATGTCGAGATCGTCTTCCCAGAAGGCGTCGAGCCGGCCCGCCGCGACCCATGCGAAGTCGAGGGTCGCAGCGCCCATCCGGCGCACGCCCGACACTTCGGGGCCGATCGCACCATAGATGCGTGCCCAGGTCGAAACGTTGCCACGCCCGAAATGGGGCATGCCGGTGCCGATCAGCGCCTCGTCGAGGTGGCGGCGCGCCGACACGCGCAAACGGCGGTCATGGAGCCACGCCCCCCGGCCCTTTTCGGCCCAGAAGCTTTCGTCGGTGATCGGCTGGTAGGTCAGCGCGTGGGTGATTTCCGGGTCGCCGTTGGGCTTCTTGTCCTCGACCGCGATCGAAATGGCGAAGTGAGGGATGCCGTGCAGGAAGTTACTGGTGCCGTCCAAGGGGTCGACGATCCAGCGAGGCTTGTCGGGGTTGCCCTCGATGACGCCCGCTTCCTCGCTAACGATGGCCCAGTCGGGGCGCGCGTTGCGAAGCTCTTCGATGACCGTCTGCTCGGCGCGCTTGTCGGCCATCGACACAAAGTCGGCCGGACCCTTCTTCGACACCTGCAGCTGTTCGACTTCGCCGAAGTCGCGGCGCAGGCGCGGCGCCGCCTTGCGGGCGGCGCGGGTCATGACGGTAATGAGGCCGGAGTGCGAAACCATCAGTCGGCGCGGCGCACGTAGGTCTGTTCGTACACGTCGACGACGATGCGCGTTCCGCTCGCGATGTGCGGCGGGACCATGATGCGCACGCCATTGTCAAGAATGGCCGGCTTGTAGCTGGACGAAGCGGTCTGCCCCTTCACCACTGCGTCGGCTTCGACGATGGTGGCTTCGATCGTGTCGGGCAGCTGCACGCTGATCGGGCGCTCGTCATACAATTCCATCACAACGTCCATGCCGTCCTGAAGGAAGGCCGCAGCGTCACCCAGCAGGTCGCGGTCGAGCGTGATCTGCTCGTAAGTGTCCTTGTCCATGAAAGTCAGCTGCTCCCCGTCGGCGAACAGGAACTGGAAATCCTTGGTGTCGAGGCGCACGCGTTCGACCGTTTCGGCCGAGCGGAAGCGGACGTTGGTCTTGCGGCCGTCGATGAGGTTCTTCATCTCGACCTGCATATAGGCACCGCCCTTGCCGGGCTGGGTGTGCTGGATCTTCACGGCACGCCAGATGCCGCCTTCATATTCGATGATGTTACCGGGACGAATGTCCACGCCGCTGATCTTCATGATGATCCGCCTATATGCCTGAGAGATGAAAAAGAGCCGGGACGGGCCGCCCCGTCCGATACGCCGCGCCCCCTAGCGCGTCGCGGGCGTTCCCGCAAGCAGCGGATAGGGATTGATCGGCGTGCCCTGGTACCATTTTTCGCCCGGGTTCATACGGTTGATCGCGAAATGGAGGTGCGGCCCGTCGGGCGATGCGTTGCCGGTGTGACCCACGAAACCGACCGGCGCGCCGCGCCCGATCTTCTGCCCCTCGGCCAGCCCGTCGGCATAGCGCTGGAGATGTGCGTAATAGTAGGTCCACAGGCCGTCGTCGGAGCGAACGTAGGCGCTGACGCCGCCCCCGCCGTTGGAAAAATAGAGCTTCTCTACGGTGCCCGGCGCCGCGGCCACGACCGGGGTGCCTTCGGCGGCCATGATGTCGATCGCGTCATGGACGCGCGCACCGCCGGCACGCGCCTGGGTGAACGTATCGACCAGTTGGTCGGCTTTGATGCCCGCGACCGGTATCGCCAGACCGGCGGGACCAACCGTCACGCTTTCCGCTACCGTGACTGCGGGGGCGCTGGCGGGCTGGACGATAGCCTTGTCGCCCACCGGCTCCACCTTGCCGTCGCGACGGCTGCCGGTGATGCCCTGGTAGAAAATCCAGAAAGCGCTCACCAGCACGGCGGTGACGATGATGGTGCCAAGACTGCGAAACATGGCGAGCTTAGGCGACGAATTCTGCCTTGAAGCCGGGCTTCAGCATGCGCGACAGGCGCAGCACATCCCAATTGGTCATGCGAATGCAGCCGTGGCTTTCCGACCGGCCGATCGTCTGCGGCTCGGGCGTCCCGTGGATGCCGTAATGCTCCTTGGTAAGGTCGAGCCAGGCGACACCGACCGGACCGTTGGGGCCCGGTGGCAATTTCTGCTCCGCCTTGCTGTCGTCAACGTCCCAGAACAGGTCCGGCTGGTAGTGGAACGGCGGCAGGTAGGCGTAGGTCGTCGCCTTCCAATCGCCGAGCGGCAGCGGATCGTGACCTGAACCGGTCGTCACCGGAAACTGTCCCACCAGGACCTCGTCCTTGTTGTACACCTTCAGGAGGCCCTCCGACTTGTCGACGACGATATCATCGCCGATTGGCTGGTCCGCATCGATGTTCAGCTTCTTCATCAGCGCGGCATATTCGGGCTTCAGGTCGCCGGAATAATCGGTGCGGCTCGCAACGACGTTGGGCAGGCGCAGTGTCTGACCGATACCGATCAACGCGGTCGGGCCGTTGAGCGCAATGATCGTGCGGGGCGTCGTGTGATACCGCTCCGCCACCTCTTCCAGCATGTTGCGGTAGGACATGGCCTTAAGCTTGGCCTGAGCCTCGGGCTTCTTGGGGAAGGGATAGACGTAATCGCCGCTGATATCGTCGGCGGTCAGCTTGACCATCACCGACGCAGGCACCTGCTGCCCAGCCAGCAAGGCATCGAGCGTCCGTCGATCCAGCTTATCGGTCAACGGCAGGTTGCGCGACTTCTGGAAGCCGTGGAGCGCGGCCTTGTAGACCATGCCATCCTTGCCATCGATCACGCCTGACGAAAAACCGGCGCGCGAGAGCAGGACCTGCGCATGGAACACGCCGCCATTGATTTCCGAACCGGGCATACCGGGCTGTACCCATCCCTGGTCGCCAGTCGGCTTGGCATCGGTCGCGGCGGGCTTGGCGGAAACATCCTGCGCGTCGGTGGGCGCGCTGGCGAACATCAGGCTAGCGCCTGCTGCCAAGGCGATGGACAGCGAAAACAGCGATACGATCGGGTTACGCGGCACTGGGCATTCCTCCTGACTCGATTTGTCAGGGTGAACGCGGCGATCGGCGAATTGGTTTCCCTGCCGTTCCGAAGATGGCGATCACCCGGCCATGGCCTCGGCAAATTCGCGGACCGCCCGTGCCGGATCGTCAGTGGCCCACACCGCATTGCACACCGCGAGGAAGTCTGCCCCCGCCGCGACCAAAGGTGCGGCATTAACGGGCGTGATCCCGCCGATGGCGACGCATGGAATTTCGAACAATGAGGCCCACCAGCTCAGGATCGATGGATGCGGACGATGCTCGCTGGGCTTGGTCAGCGTATCGTAGAAGGCACCGAAGGCGACATAGTCGGCCCCCGCCTCCCCCGCTTCCATCGCCAGGTGACGGCTGGCGTGGCAGGTGACGCCGATCTGCTTCGACGGTCCCAGGATCGCACGCGCCTCTCGCGGGTCGCCGTCCTTCTGGCCCAAGTGGACGCCGTCGGCATCCAGCCGCTTGGCCATGCTGACGCTGTCATTGACGATGAACGCGACCTCATGATCGGCGCAGATGCGCTGCAGCGGTTCGGCAAGGCGCGCGAGTTCATGGCTGTCGGCGCCCTTCACCCTGAGCTGGAATGCCGCCACCCCGCCGTCCGCGACGGCCGCCTTCAGCCTGTCGGGAAATGCGCCGCCCACGTCCTGCGGGCTGATGAGATAGAGCTGGCAGGGATGCTGCCGCTCGGGCGGGGAGAAGGCGCTGAGATCGTCGGCGTCGTCGAACATGGGATCGTTCATGCCGCGCTCATTAGCGGAAGGACAGGCTTCGTCCAATGAAGACCTTTGCGATCCTCCCAGCCTTCGCGCTCGCCGCTTGCGCCGCGACGCTGCCGACGCCCAACCCGACCGGCACGCCGACGGCAGGTTTCCAGCAAACGGCCACCGTGGGCTCCTTGCAAGTCACACCGGTCGCGCTCGTCGAGGACAGCCGATGCCCGATAAATGCGCGCTGCGTCTGGGCGGGCCACCTGACGGTCCGGGCCGAAATCCGCGGCGGTCGATGGAAGCAGGTCAAAGACCTGACGCTATCTGCGCCCCAGCCGGTTGCCGACGGCCAGATCACGCTGGTCGACGCGCTGCCGCAGAAGGTCGCGGGTAAGCCGGCCAGTCTGGCCGACTATCGCTTCACCTTTTCCTTCAGCGGCGGACTTTAGCCGGCGACCGACGCAGCAGCGATCTCGTCGATCGCTTCGCCAAGCGTCGCGTCGAATTCGGCATCGCTCTGCTGCGCGCGCAGGTCGCTCAACAGCGCGCGGCTGAAACTCGCGATCATGCCGCGGTTCTTGGCCAGCTCGGCGCAAGCCTCGGCACGGCTGAAACCGCCCGACAGTGCGACGACCTTCAGCACCTTGGGATGATCGACCAGTGGTGCGAACAAATTGGCTTCGGCCGGGATTGACAGCTTGAGCATCACCGGCGCCGACACATCGTCCAGCGCCTTGAGGATTTCGTCGCGCAGGATCACGTCAGACTGCGCGCGGTCGGCGCTCTTGATGTTCACTTCCGGCTCGATGATCGGGACCATGCCATGGGCCAGCACCTGCTCGGCAACCTCGAACTGCTGGCGCACCGCCGCCGCAATGCCTTCCGGGTTGGCGGCATTGATGACCGAGCGTTCCTTGGTGCCGAACACGCCCAGCGCCTTCGACCGCGACAACAACGCGTCGAGACCGGGCATCGGCTTCATCAGCTGGACGCCATTGGCTTCGTCTTCCAGGCCCTTGTCGATCTTGATGAACGGCACGATGCCGCGGTCGATCAGCGCCTGCGGGACCGACACGCCGTCGACGCTGCCGTCCATCGTCCGTTCGAACAGGATCGCGCCGATCACCTTGCCGCTGGCGAAGCTGGGCGACTTGATGATGCGGCTGCGCATCTGGTGGATGAGGCCGAACATTTCCTCGTCGGTCGAATATTCGCTCGCGTCGACGCCGTACCCGGCCAGCGCCTTAGGCGTCGAACCACCCGACTGGTCGAGCGCGGCGATGAAGCCGTCGCCCTTGGCAATGGTCGCACGCATCTGGTCATGATCGAAGGCCATCTGATTCCCCGCAAATTGGTTCGGCATACGTATGCGAAGCGGCTCTAGCGGGCGGGACATTGGGGCGCAATTGCTGCTTGACGATCATGTGGGCTTGGCGGAGCTTGCCACGAACCGGGAGGAACTACGATGCTGCGTTTCAGCCCTTTCGTCTTGTCCGCCGCGCTGGCGATCGCCAGCTCCGCCTACGCCGCCGTGCCGAGCGTGGGCGCATCGGCCGCCGGCAATGTCTTCAACCTCGACAATGGGCAAAAACTGGCAGTCGACGACCTCAAGGGAATGGTCGTGGTAGTCACCTATTGGGCGGAAGGTTGCAAGGCGTGCGACGACCAAGTGAAACTGGTCGACTATTATGCGCGAAGGACGCCGAACGTCGGGCTGGTGGCACTCCTTGCCCCGGTTGACGTAACGGCGCCCGGCATCGTCCGCGGCGCGGCGCGCGGGACCAGCCTCTACCCCGTCCGGTCCGTCGGCGGCTGGCTGGAACCGATGGACGCGGCGCCGACGACCTATGTCATCGACCGCCGCGGCCAGGTCCGCTTTGCCGGCACCGGCGTCATGAGCATCGAAAAGCTGAACGAAGTGCTGATGCCGGTCATCCGGGAGCCGCAACCGCCGATGTGAGTGGGGTCAGGCGCCGAGCGCCCCGACCCCCGGCAACACGCGGCCTTCCATCCACTCCAGAAATGCCCCGCCCGCCGTCGACACAAAGGTGAAGTCATTGGCCACGCCGGCATGATTGAGCGCCGACACGGTATCGCCGCCGCCCGCGACCGAAACCAGGCTGCCGTCCTGGGTCAGCGCCGCCGCCGTGCGTGCCAGCGCGACCGTGGCCGTGTCGAACGGCGGGATTTCGAAGGCGCCGAGCGGACCGTTCCACACCAGCGTCCGGCACGTCTTGAGCGCATCGGCCAGCGCCTCGACCGCGGCAGGGCCGACGTCGAGGATCATTTCGTCCGCCGCGACTTCGTGGACGTTGCAGGTCCGCAGGCTCGGCGGATTGGCCGCGAATTCCCTGGAGACCACCACGTCATAGGGGAGGTGGATGGTGCAGCCCGCTTCGTCGGCGCGTTCGAAAATGGCTTCGGCTTCGCCGATCAAATCTTTCTCGCACAGCGACTTGCCGACATCGACCCCGCGCGCGGCAAGGAAGGTGTTGGCCATGCCGCCGCCGATGATCAGATGGTCGACCTTGCCGACCAGATGGCCCAGCACCGCCAGCTTGGTCGAGACCTTGGCCCCGCCGACGACGGCCGCCACCGGCCGCTCGGGCGAGCCCAGCGCGGCTTCGAGCGCCCTCAGCTCGGCTTCCATTGCGCGTCCCGCAAAGCTCGGCAGCAGATGGGCCACGCCTTCGGTCGACGCGTGGGCGCGGTGTGCGGCGGAAAAGGCGTCGTTGACATAATAGTCGCCGAGCGCCGCCATTCCCCGCGCCAGCGCCGGGTCGTTCTTTTCCTCGCCGACATGGAAGCGGGTGTTTTCCAGGATGCCGACCGAGCCCGGCAGCATGATCGACACCGCGCGTTCGGCTTCGGGTCCGGCGCAATCTTCGATGAAACGCACCGACTTGCCGGTCAGTTCGGTCAGCGGCTGGACCAGCAGAGCGGTCGACATATCGGGCCGCTTCTGCCCCTTGGGCCGGCCGAAGTGCGACAGAAGCAGCACCTTGGCGCCCTTGTCCGCCAGATCGACGATCGTCGGCACGGCAGCGCGCAGGCGCGTGTCGTCGCTGATCGCGCCATCGACCATCGGCACGTTGAGATCGACGCGCACCAGCACGCGCTTGCCACTGAGGTCGCCAGGCAGGTCGTCGAGCGTCTTGAAACTCATTCGTCAATCTCCACGGCGACGCCGATGCTGATCGGCCCGCCTTCCAAAACCCGGGTCGTCACCCCGCCCCGCCAGTCGGGCGTCAGGGCGGCGCGAAGCCCCTCCGCTACCGCTTCCATCCGGTCGCATGGATCGGTTTCGCCGGTCACTTCCAGCACCGCACCGCCCTCGATCCGGATCAGCGCCCCTTTGCGCCGGGGCAGCTTCACGCTCTCGGTCAAAAGGTTGGCGCGCCGGTCCCACCAGTCGAGCCAGGGCTTGCCTAGCTCGTTGGTGGCGGCCTGCCAGTCTTCCAGCGCCATGACGGTGACTTCGCGCTTGTTGCGACCCTGTTTGAGCGCGCCGCGAAAGTCACCGCAGACCCCGAACCCGGGGCGGATCTCGCCGACCTCGAGCGTCTCCATCGGCGCCTTGGGCCGCTGGCGACGCGCAATGCCGATGAGCCGCCCCATCGGATCAGATCAGCTTGGCGATTGCGCCCGCCGTATCGACCATGCGGTTCGAGAAACCCCATTCATTGTCGTACCAGCTGACGACGCGAACCAGCTTGCCGTCGATCACCGCGGTTTCGAGGCTGTCGACCGTGGAGCTGGCCGGCGCGCCGTTGAGGTCGATCGAAACGAGCGGTTCATCGGTGTAGTCGAGCACGCCCTTCAGCGCGCCCTTGGCCGCGTCATGGAGGAGCTTGTTCACTTCTTCCTTGGTCGTGTCGCGACCCGGGGTGAAGGTGAGGTCGACCAGGCTGACGTTCGGGGTCGGCACGCGCACCGCCGACCCGTCGAGCTTGCCCTTCAGTTCGGGCAGCACTTCGCCCACCGCGCGGGCCGCGCCGGTGGTGGTCGGGATCATCGACATCCCCGCCGCGCGCGCGCGGCGCATGTCGGAATGGATTTGGTCGAGGATCTTCTGGTCGTTGGTGTAGGCGTGGATGGTGGTCATCAGGCCGCGCTCGATGCCGATCGCATCGTTGAGGACCTTGGCCACCGGTGCCAGGCAATTGGTGGTGCACGACGCGTTCGACACGATCTTGTGATCGGCGGTCAGCTTGTCGTGGTTGACGCCATAAACGACGGTCAGGTCCGCGCCCTTGGCCGGGGCCGAGATAAGGACGCGCTTGGCACCCGCATCGAGATGTTTCTGGCCGCCTTCCTTGTCGGTGAAGAAGCCGGTGCATTCCAGCGCGATGTCGACGCCCATGGCGGCGTGCGGCAGCTTGGCCGGATCGCGTTCGGCGGTCACCTTGATGCGCTTGCCGTTGACGATCATTTCGTCGCCCTCAGCGCTGACGTCACCCGCGAACGGACCGTGGACGCTGTCGCGCTTGAACAGCATCGCATTGGCCTTGGCGTCGGCCAGGTCGTTGATCGCGACCAGCTCCAGGTCATGGTCGTCGCGGCTCAAAATGGCGCGGGCGACAAGACGTCCGATGCGGCCGAAGCCGTTGATGGCAACCTTGGTGGTCATGCGATTTCCCTTACCTTCATATGGTCGAGCACCTTGGCGGTGATCTTGTCAGCAGTGAGTCCGAAATAGTCGTAGAGCGCTTCCGCCGGGGCCGACGCGCCGAAGCGGTCGATGCCGCATTTGAGGCCGTGAAGGCCGGTGTAGCGTTCCCAGCCAAACGTCGTGCCGGCCTCGATCGACACGCGCAGGATCTCGCGGTTCGACACGTCGGGCAGGACGTCTTCACGGTAGGCGGCAGGCTGGGCGTCGAAGGCTTCGGTGCAGGGCATCGACACCACGTCCGCACCAATGCCCTTGGCTTCGAGCTGCTTGGCAACCTCTACCGCCAGGCTGACTTCGCTACCGGTGGCGATGAGGATGACCTTGCGCTGCCCCTCCGCCGCCTTGAGGCGATACCCACCCTTGGCCGACAGATTTTCGCCCGCCGCTTCGGTGCGGAGCGCGGGCAGGTTCTGGCGCGACAGCGCAAGCAGGCTCGGTCCGTCTTTATCGAGCGCATCGGCCCAGCATTCCGCCGTCTCGACCGCGTCGGCCGGACGATAGACATGAAGGCCCGGCATTGCGCGAAGGCTTTGCAGATGCTCGATCGGCTGGTGGGTCGGTCCGTCCTCGCCAAGACCGATCGAATCGTGAGTCATGACGTAGACCGCCTTGGCCTTTTCCAGGCTGCCGATGCGGATGGCGTTGCGGGCATAGTCGCTGAACACCAGGAAGGTGCCGCCGTAGGGCAGCACGCCGCCATGCAGCGCCATGCCGTTCATCGCCGCGACCATGCCGAATTCGCGGATGCCGTAGTGGATGTAGCGGCCGCCGTAATTGGCACCGTCCAGCACGCTGATGTTCTTGGTCATCGTGTTGTTGGACGGGGTGAGGTCCGCCGATCCGCCGATCGTTGCATCGATCGCGGCGTTGATCGCGTCCAGCGCCATTTCGGATGCCTTGCGGGTGGCGACGGTCGGCTTGTCCGCGATCAGCTTGTCGAGGTGCGGCCGCAGCCAGCCGGAGTCGAGCTTGCCGGCCGTGCGGTCGAGGAATTCGTCCCTCTTGCCACTCGCCTCAAGTCGCTTGGCCCAGGCCGCCCGCTCGGGCGCGCCGCGGGCGCCGGCCTGCTTCCAGGCGGCGGCAACGTCCTCGGGGATTTCGAACGGCGGCAGGTCCCATCCCAATTCCTTGCGCGCGGCGGCGACTTCGTCGGCACCGAGCGGCGAGCCGTGCGTCGCGGATGTGCCCTGCTTGTTCGGCGCACCGAAGCCGATGATGGTGCGGCAGCGGATCAGGCTGGGCTTCTGCTCTTCCTCCAGCGCCTCTTCGATCACCTTGGACACCTTGGCGCTGTCCATCCCGTCGCATTCGAAGGTCTGCCAGCCCATCGCCTCGTAACGGCCAAGGATATCCTCGTTGCGCGACAGGTCGGTGGGTCCGTCGATGGTGATCTTGTTGTCGTCCCACAACACAATCAGGCGACCCAGCTTCAGGTGCCCTGCGATCCCGGCGGCTTCGTGGTTGATGCCTTCCATGAGGCAGCCGTCGCCGGCGATGACATAGGTGCGATGATCGACCAGGTCGTCGCCGTAAACGGCGTTGAGGTGGCGTTCGGCGATCGCCATGCCCACGGCCATTGCTAGGCCCTGCCCGAGCGGACCGGTGGTCGCTTCGACGCCGGGCAATTCCTGACTTTCAGGGTGACCGGCGCACGGGCTGTGCAGCTGGCGGAAGTTGCGCATGTCTTCCATCGTCGGCCGCTCGTAACCGGTGAGGTTGAGCAGCGCGTAGATCAGCATCGATCCATGGCCGGCCGACAGCACGAACCGGTCGCGGTCGGGCCATTTGGGGTCCGCGGGATCAAATTTCAGATGCTTGGTGAACAGCGCGGTCGCGGCGTCGGCCATGCCCATCGGCATGCCCGGGTGACCGGAATTGGCGGCTTGAACGGCATCCATCGCCAGGGCGCGAATGGCATTGGCGAGTCGGCGTTGAGTCGGCATGGAATCTCCCATTGGCTCGGCCGCCCCATGGGACTCGGCGTGCCGATGGTTTGGTGCCTATTGTCGCTGGGTGGTGCCGCGTCAACCTCGGCGGTGCTTGCAGACGCAGCCCTTCTTGAATAATCCTGTCAGCGATGGACCCTAAAGTGCTGGAAAATGCGATGGAACGGGCCGAGCGGGCGCTGATGCGGATCGAGCGGTCGGTCGAACGCGGGTCGATGGCGCCGAGCGCCGGCGGCCGCGACGACGAACTTCGCGCCAAGGTCGCCGACGCCCTCGCCGAACTCGACGAGATCATCCGCGAGGCGGCGGTCTGATGGCCGAGGTCGAACTCACCATCGCCGGTCGCCCCTACCGCGTCGCCTGCCGCAACGGCGAAGAAGAAAATCTGATGAAGGCGGGCGTGCTTGTCGACCAGAAAAGCCGCGAGGCGCTGGCCGGTCTTGGCACGCTGAGCGAATCGCGGCAGCTGCTGTTCGCAGCGCTGCTGCTTGCCGACCAGCTGGTCGACGGTAAGGAGGTCGAGCTGCCGACCGGACCTGATCCCGAACTGGTCGAAAAGGCCGAGCGGTTGGCGGAACGGTTGGAATCGCTGGCCGATACCCTTGAGCAAGCCGAGCGGGACGCCTAAGTAGGTCGTGACGGGTACTGCCTCGCACGAGCCGCTAACTTCCCTGAGGCGATTATCTCCACTTGGGGGCTGTCCCTGCGGTGGCCCTGGCCATTGTACATGGTCCCCACCTGATGCTTTCGGCGTCAGAGGACTTTAAGGCAAACGACCATGGCGGTCCCGTCACTTTCCCCCTCCATGTCCAAGCCCGAGCTGCGGGCAGCAATGCGCGAGGCGCGCAAGGCCTTCCTGTTGGGGCTAACGACGCCCGAACGCGTGACGATGGAACGGTCGCTCCATGCCCAGTTGAAGCCACTGCTCGAGTCGGCGCAGGTCGTCGGCGCCTATCTTCCGGTCGGCAGCGAAATCGACCCGCTGGGCGCCGAGTTCGACATGGAAAAGACGGCCTTTCCTGCCTTTTCCAGCGACCCGGAGGGCAAGATTTTCCGTTTCCGCCTCGGCCCGCCGATAGCTGTCGGGCCGCACGGCATTCCCCAGCCGGGTCCGATGGATCCCGAGGTGTCGCCCGACCTTGTCCTTGTGCCCCTCATCGCGGTCGACGGACGCGGAACACGGCTTGGACAGGGTGGCGGGCACTACGACCGCGCGCTCGCCCGGCTGAAGGAACGCGGCTCGCGCTTCATCGGTCTCGGCTGGCCAATGCAGCGGATCGACTTCGATCTCCCGCTCGAATCGCACGATATCGCCCTCGACGGTTACGCGTCTCCGGCCGGGCTGGAGATGTTCCGGTGAGCGAGCCGAGCTGGCGCAAGCCAACCGGTATTTTTGGAATCCTTGCGTATATCGCGATCTGGGCGATTGTTGTCGCGTCGCTGTCCGGCACCGTCGGCAGCTGGCCGATCCTGCTTCAGGCGCTGTTCTACCTGGCGGCCGGGATTGTGTGGATCGCGCCGCTCAAACCTGTGCTCAAGTGGATGGAAACAGGACGTTTCACAGACTGAAACGAACCGTTCGTCGACGGTTCATTGAAAATGCTGTATTGGGGCACCAATTCACCTTTCCCCATGAGCATGAGCCTCGCCTTGAAGCCCTCGCGGCCGCTGAGCGCCTTTTCGCGCGAGATCGCCATTTCGGCGATGCTCGGCGTGGCGGCGATGACCGCGCTTGCTGGCGTCAGCGGCGCGACCCCGCGGCTTCCCGGCTTCATCGCCGGGGAAGAACAGGTCGCGCAGGCCGAAGTCCCCCCGGCGCCGCCGCCGATGATCGTGCGCGACGTCGCGCCGGACGAAGCGGTCAAGCTCAACGCCGCGATTCCCGTGGCCAACGTCGATTTGTCGCCCGCCGCGCCGTTCACGCTCGGCGTCGCCAGTGACGAGACCCGGGCCCGCGCGATCGAATGCCTGACCAGCGCCATCTATTATGAAGCCGCGCAGGAAAGCGAGGCCGGGCAGCGCGGCGTCGCGCAGGTGATCCTGAACCGCGTTCGCCATCCAGCCTTCCCCAACAGCGTTTGCGGCGTGGTTTATGAAGGCTCGACCCGATCGACGGGGTGCCAGTTCACCTTCACCTGCGACGGATCGATGAGCCGCGCGCCTGTCCCGGCATTGTGGAACCGCGCCCGGCGCGTTGCCGAGCAGGCACTGGCCGGTTCGGTCTACGCCCCCGTCGGCAACGCCACCCATTATCACGCCAACTATGTCTTGCCCTACTGGGCCTCCAGCTTGGTCAAGACGCACGTCGAAGGCGCGCACATCTTCTATCGCTGGGCCGGAAGCTGGGGACAGCCGGCAGCTTTCACGGACCGCTGGAGCGGGCGTGAGGCAAGCCCTGCCCTGCTGCGCCAGGCAGCCCTCAGCGCACCGCACAACGTCCGGCCGATCGTGGCGCCCAACAGCGGCGCTGCCGAGCTGGCGCAAGCCGGCGCTACCGTCACGAAGGAAGGCGGCCGCGTCCGCGTTCGCTTCACGCCCGAGGCGCGCGCTGCGGTCGAAAAGGTCGCCGTAGCGGCCAAGCCCTATGTCGAGGAAGTCAGCGCGTCGGACAATCTGCGTTACGCGCTTGGCGACAGCAACGCGTCGACATCGTCCGAACCGGCATTCGGCAGCAAATAAGCAATAAAAAAGCCGCCGGCAGCGATTGCGCGGCGACCTAAACCGATGCCAGTTTCGCATGTGGAAAATGGCGCGAGTGACGGGGCTCGAACCCGCGACCTCCGGCGTGACAGGCCGGCGCTCTAACCAACTGAGCTACACCCGCTCTTGTGCGGTGGCGGCCAACTAGGAGAGCCTCCGCAACCTGTCAACACGCTCAGTCGTCTTTTTCTTCATCCTCGCCGACATGGGTCAGCGTTCCATCCTCGAACAGGAAGCCGGCGATGTCGGGCGTGCCCGCGGCCGAGAAGATCTGCTTGATGATGATCAGCAGCGGGACTGCCAGCAACGCCCCGGTCGTCCCCCACACCCACGCCCAGAAGGACAGCGACACCAGGATCAGCAGGGGATTGATGGTCAAGCGCTTGCCGACGATGAACGGCGTGATCGCATTCGCCTCGACGACGTGCAGGCCGATGAAAATCGCGGGCGGTAGCACCGCGGCCCAGGGGTCGGCGAAGGTCATCAAACCCCCGATGCCCAGCAGCAACGCCGATGCGATCGGGCCAAGATAGGGAATGAAGTTCAGCACTGCGACGATACCGCCCCACATCAGCGGCGAATCCATGCCCAAGACCCACACCGTCACCGCCGTCAGCGCGCCCAGCGCGACATTGATGAGGCTGATCGTGCCGATGTAGGTCGAGGTGGAATCTACTACCTGCTGGATGACCCTGGCGGTCGTCAGCGCACCTTCGAAACTGCCGCGGCTGGTGATGGTGCGCTTGCGCATGCCGGTCCAGCCGCTGAGGAAGAAATAGATCACCAGCAGCGAGAAGAAGAGTTGGATCGCGGCGTGCGGGGCGGACGTGGTGATGATCCCGGCCAGCGAATTGGGCGTCTCGACCCTGACCGTCCGGCTCTTGTCGATGTCTTGGACGATGTGATTGACGATCCGGTCGATGAACTTCTGAAGGCTGGAATAGAGGTCGAGCACCGGGGCCAGCGCATCGGTGACGCGGTTGATACGCTGCGGGACTAGCGCGACCCAGTCGATGGCCGGGATGACGATCGCCGCGATGGCGAAGGCCACGATGCCGAGGAAGATGATGACGCACAGCAGCGCCGCCAGTCGCGACGGCAAGCCGCGCCGCTCGAACCATTCAAGCAGAGGGACGAGCGCGATGGCGATCACCATCGCCGCCGTCACGGGAAGGAAGAATTCGGCGCCTTCGCGCAGCGCAAACGGCATGGCGATGACCAGCCCGATGCCGCCGAGCAATGTCAGCGACGCAAGCAGGCGTATCCGCTTGATCTCCAGCGGGTTGTCGGCGGACGAATCGCGATTGTGATCGACGGGCACGGTCATGGCGGCGACTGTATCATCGCCGCCGTGCCGCGCTAGTCGATGCGCAGTTTCCCGAGATTATTTCGCGAACGAAAAGGCCTTGGGACTCGCGCCATATTTGTTCGGGATGCTGCTTCCCTGCTTGGTGAGCAGGACGAGCAGGTTGGCGAACAGCAAGAGCGTGACGCCGACGAAGCCAAGCTGGATGATCCGGCCAATGAACCCGCCGAAGATTACGACAAATGGCATCGCGAACAGCAGTGCGAACGGAAGAATCGCTTCACGGCCGCTGCGACCCACGTCGTGGAGCCGGCGGACGGTGACTGCAACCTGCGGCATGAACAGCAGCAGGCCGGTCAGGCCGGCGATCGGGCCCGGCATGGCACCGAAGCCGAACAGCAGGCTGTCGACCAGCCGCGCGACCATCTGGGCGAGGACGCAGAAAAAGAAGAAATACCAAAATTCCTGGCGCGACGCGCGGCCGTTGAATTCAAAATATTTACGAAGCGTCATCATGGCCGATTGAAACAGCGGCATGGCATCCCCCCCTAACTCAGACCCAACCGAGGCGGAGACTGCCTTAAACCACTCTATTCAACAAGAGATTAACGCCGCGCCGTCTATCGAGCGACTGCGAAGGCAGGTGCGCGCAATGCCCGAATATGTGGTGCCCCCGGTCGGACTCGAACCGACACTTCTTGCGAAACTCGATTTTGAGTCGAGCGCGTCTACCAATTCCGCCACAGGGGCCTGTGGAGCGAACGGCCTGCTAGCCGAGCTTGCTCCGGCTTGCAATCAGTTGCGCGGCGCCTGCCTTCGATAGCTTAGCGCCTCCGCGACATGGATGCGCCCCACTTCCTCATTACCAGCCAAGTCGGCGATCGTCCGTGCGACCTTGAGCACGCGGTGGTAGCCGCGTGCGCTCAGTCGCATTGCCGCCGCCGCGTCGGCCAGCAGCTTTCGACCCCGCTCATCCGGAGTCGCGACCGCGTCCAGCAATTCCCCGTCAGCCTCGGCATTGGTGCGCACACCATGCCCTCGATAGCGGTGCGACTGGATGGCGCGCGCCGCTGCTACGCGCGCCGCTACGATCTTGCTGTCCTCGGCCGGCGGCGGGAGCGTCAGGTCGGCGGCGCTAACGCCCTGCACTTCAACATGGAGGTCGATCCGGTCGAGCAGCGGGCCCGACACCTTGGCCTGATAGTCTGCAGCACAGCGAGGCGCCCGGGCGCAGGCCAGCGCCGGATCGCCGAGATGTCCGCATCGGCATGGGTTCATCGCCGCGACCAACTGGACCCGGGCCGGGAAAGTCACATGCATATTGGCGCGGGCGACGCTGACCGTCCCCGTTTCCAGCGGCTGGCGCAGCGAATCGAGCACCGCGCGCTGGAATTCGGGCAGTTCGTCGAGGAACAGCACGCCAAGGTGCGCGAGGCTGATTTCGCCCGGCCGGACCTTTAGTCCGCCACCGACCAGTGCCGGCATCGATGCGCTGTGGTGCGGCGCACGGAACGGACGACGTCGCATCATGCGTCCGCCTTCCAGTTCGCCCGCGACGCTGGCAACCATAGACACTTCCAGCGCCTCGGCCGGCTCGAGCGGCGGCAATATCCCCGGCAGGCACGACGCCAGCAGCGATTTGCCTGCCCCCGGCGGACCGTTCATCAACAGATTATGGCCGCCCGCCGCCGCGATCTCCAGCGCGCGCTTGGCGACCTCCTGCCCCTTCACCTGCTTGAGATCGGGGCCGCCCACTGCCGGCTCCGCCTCGCCCGGCTCCGGCGGGCGAAGCAATTGCGTGCCCTTCAGATGCGATAGCAGGGCCAGCAGGTCCGGCGCGGCTAAAACCTCCACATTGCCCGCCCAGGCCGCTTCCGCGCCTTGCGACGCCGGACAGATCAGGCCCATGCCTTGCGACGAGGCACGCAGCGCCGCCAGCAGCACGCCCGGCGAGGGTGCGATCCGGCCGTCCAGCCCCAACTCTCCCACGGCCACATAGTGCGCCAGGCTTTCGGCATCCGCCGCGCCAATGGCGGCCAGCAGGCCGAGCGCGATCGGCAAGTCGAAATGCGACCCTTCCTTGGGCAGGTCGGCGGGCGACAGATTGACGACGATCCGCTTGGGCGGCAGCGCCAGCCCGATGGCGTGGAGCGCCGCCCGCACCCGCTCGCGGCTCTCCGCCACCGCCTTTTCGGGCAGGCCGACGATGACGAATGCGGGAAGGCCGGCGGCAAGCTGAACCTGGACTTCGACGGGACGGGCTTCGAGGCCGAGATAGGCCACAGTGGCGAGGCAGGCGACCATCAGCGGCCACTCCATACGCAAACGAACAAACACCCCCCTAGCTTCGGCCCGCCGACCTTACCGTTCGTCGAACAAACCGCAAGCGGGCCTTGCCGGGGCCGCAAGGCGCAACCACATCGCTTGCATGATCAGTCGCGATCAGTGGCGGGCGTTCGAACAACAGCCCTGGATGCAGTCGGTGGAGTTTGCCGTCGGCATCCTGCTGATCATCGCTTCCCCGCTGGCCGGTGTCATACCGGGCCCAGGCGGCATCTTCGTGTTCGCCGCGGGTCTGGCGCTGGTTCTGCGCACATCGATGTGGGCCAAGCGCCGCTATGTCCATTTCAAGCGCTGGCAGCCGAAGGCGGGGCGCTGGGCCGACTGGGGATTGCGTCGCGAGAGCGCCAAACGCCGCGAAGCCATCGCCAAAGAGCGAAAATTGGCCGAAACCGCACTCGAAACGCCCGAATCGCGTTGACTTTGGCACCGCTCGACAGTATCGGCGCCCCCAACGACGGCCGCTTCGGCGGCCCTTTTCATTCGATTTTTGAAGGCATGAGCCATGAAGCGCACTTTCCAGCCCAGCAACCTCGTCCGCAAGCGCCGTCACGGCTTCCGCTCGCGCATGGCGACGGTCGGCGGTCGCAAGGTGCTGAACGCTCGCCGCGCCCGCGGCCGCAAGAAGCTCAGCGCTTAATTACCCTCACGAAGCGTAGCGACTTCCTTGCCGCCAACCGCGGCAAGCGCGCGCCCATGCCCGGCTTCGTGCTGCTCGTCCGCCCGCGCGAGGATGGCGACGACATGATGCGCGTCGGCTTCACCGTCACCAAGAAGATCGGCAATGCGGTCGTCCGCAATCGCATGAAACGCCGTTTCCGCGCGCTCGCCCGCGACCTGCTTCCCGATCATGGCATTGCCGGCGCCGATCATATCATCATCGGTCGATCGGGCGGCATCGAGCGCGATTTCGCCAAGCTCGCCGACGAACTGAAGCGCGCCCTCAAAAAGGTTGCGGCATGATCGCCAGGGCCATGATCCTGATAGCAAAAGCCTGGCAGAAAGGCCCAAGCCGCGTATTGCCGCCCAGCTGCCGTTTCCAACCCAGCTGTTCGGCCTATGCGATTACCGCCATTTCCCGCTATGGGGCGGCGAAAGGCGGCTGGCTCGCGCTGAAGCGAATCTTCCGTTGCCATCCCTGGGGGGGACAGGGTCCCGACCCAGTTCCTTAAATCGAAGGACGAATTTCATCGTGAACGACAATCGCAACATGATTTTGGCGATCGTGCTGAGCGCCCTTGTGCTGATCGGCTGGTCGGCACTGTCGGAGAAATTCTTCCCCACGCCCAAACCACCGGTCGCCAAGACCGCCGAGGCGCCCACGGTCGACGCAGCGCCCGCCCCTGCCGCTGCTCCAGCGCCCAAGCTGCAGGATGTGAAGACGGTGCTGGCCGCGGGCCGGCGCGTCGCTATCGACACGCCAAGCCTGAAGGGCTCTATCGATCTCAAGGGCGCGCGGTTCGACGATTTGCTGCTGGTCAAGCAGCGCGTCACCGCCGACAAGAATTCCGACCCGGTGCGACTGCTGTCGCCGGCCGGCGCCGCCGACAGCTATTTCGCGCAGTTCGGATGGACCGGACAGGGCGTCGCCACGCCCGATGCCAACAGCGTCTGGACCGCCAGCGCGCCGACCCTCACGCCATCCAGCCCCGTCACGCTCAGCTGGTCGAACGCGACCGGCCAGACCTTCCAGCTGATCGTGTCGGTCGACGAAGGATATCTGTTCACCGTCAAACAGCGCGTCGCAAATAGCGGCAGCGGTGCCGTCGCGGTGCGCAGCTACGGCCTCATCAGCCGCGCCGACAAGAGCAAGGACACGTCTAGTTGGACCAACCACGTCGGCCCGATTTCCTATCTGGACGCCAAGGCCGACTATAGCGTCGACTGGAAGACCCTTGACGAGAACAAGGCCGGGATCACCCGGGACAGCAAGGGCGGCTGGCTCGGTTTCACCGACAAATATTGGCTGACTGCGCTCGTCCCCGCCAACGGTGCGCCAGTCGAAGCGAGCCTGCGCAAGAGCGACAGTGGCGCCTACCAAGCCGACTATGCCGGCTCCAACGCCATCATCGCGTCGAGCCAGGCCGTCAGCAGCGAAACCCGCCTGTTCGCCGGTGCGAAGGAAAAGAAGTGGCTCGACACCTACGAGACCGCGGGCATCACCAAGCTGTCGAAGTCGATCGACTGGGGCTGGTTCGAATGGTTCATGCGCCCGATCTTCGGCCTACTGCAGTGGCTGTTCCACATGACCGGCAACTTCGGCGTCGCGATCATCTGCCTGACCTTCATCGTGCGCACGCTGATGTACCCGATCGCCGACCGCGGCTTCCGATCGATGGCCGACATGCGCCGCGTGCAACCGAAAATGAAGGCGATTCAGGAACGCTACAAGGACGACAAGCCGCGGCTGCAGCAGGAAATGCTGAAGCTGTATCAGGAGGAAAAGGTCAACCCGGCGTCGGGCTGCCTGCCGATCCTGCTGCAGATCCCCGTTTTCTATGCGCTCTACAAGGTGCTGATGGTCAGCGTGGAAATGCGCCACCAGCCGTTCGCCTTGTGGATCCACGACCTTAGCGCGCCCGACCCGCTGACCCCGGTCAACCTGTTCGGCCTGCTGCACTTCACGCCGCCGGCGTTCCTCGCCATCGGCGTCCTGCCGATCCTGCTGGGCATCACCATGTACATGCAGTTCAAGCTGAACCCGCAGCAGATGGACCCGGCGCAGCAGCAGATCTTCGGGATCATGCCGTGGATCCTGATGTTCGTCATGGCGCCGTTCGCAGCGGGCCTGCAGCTTTACTGGGTGGTGTCGAACATCCTCACCATCGCCCAGCAGAAGTGGCTCTACTACCGCTACGATCACAAGCTGAACCCGCCCGACGCGGTCAAAGCCAAATGACCGACGGGCCGGACAACATCGCCGGGCATGAACTGGCCGAGCGCGCGCGCAAGTTATTCGCGGGGCCGATCGACTTCCTGAAGTCGGCCCCGAAGCTTGAGCATCTGCCCGATCCGATCGCGCCGGAAATCGCCTTCGCGGGCCGCTCGAACGTGGGCAAGTCGTCGCTGATCAACGCGCTGACCAACCGCAACAAGCTGGCGCGCGCGTCGAATACGCCGGGGCGGACGCAGGAGCTTAATTATTTCGACGTCGGCCGCGACCCGCTCGTGTTCCGGCTGGTCGACATGCCCGGCTATGGTTTTGCCGAAGCGCCCAAGGACATGGTCAAGCGCTGGCGCTTCCTGATCAACGACTATCTTCGCGGGCGTCAGGTGCTGAAGCGCGCGCTGGTGCTGGTCGATAGTCGCCACGGCCTGAAGGATGTCGACCGGGATGTCATGAAGATGCTCGACGACGCGGCGGTCAGCTACCACCTCGTCCTTACCAAGGCCGACAAGGTGAAACCGACCGAGCTCGAGAAGACGCTGGAGAAGATCCGCGTCGAAGCAGCCAAACACCCGGCCGCGCACCCGCTGATCATTTCGACCTCGAGCGAGGAAGGCTGGGGCATCGCCGACCTTCGCACCGCCATCCTGGAGGCGGTCGAGCAGTGAAGCTGATCATCGGCAACCGCGCCTATTCCAGCTGGTCGATGCGCGGCTGGCTGGCGCTCAAGCATGCCGGGATCGAATTCGAAGAACTGGTCGTGCCGCTGTTCGACAGCGAATGGGACCAGCGCCGCGAGGGCGAGGAATTCGCCGCTTCATCGGGAAAGGTGCCGGTGCTGTGGAACGGCGACGACGTCGTGTGGGACAGCATGGCGATCGTCGAATTCTGCGCCGAGCGGTCCGAACCCGGCCGCTTCTGGCCGACCGACGAATGGGCGCGCGGCATGGCCCGATCAATGGCCGCCGAAATGCATTCAGGCTTCTCGCACCTGCGCCGCGAATTGCCGATGAACGTCCGCAAGAATTTCGGCAGCGTGCCGCTCTCGCCCGACGTTGAGGCCGACATCGTGCGCATCCTCAACCTGTGGGCGCAGGCCCGCGCGCGCCATGGCGGCAGCGGCGATTATCTGTTCGGCGAATGGAGCGCGGTCGACATCATGTTCGCGCCGGTCGTGACCCGTTTCGTCACCTATGGCGTTCCCGTGCCGCCCTTTGCCGGCGCCTATATGGAAGCGGTGCTCCACCGCGCCGACGTGGTCGAATGGATCGAACTGGCGCAGGAAGAACCTTGGGTCATCGACCAGGTCGAATATTCGCCCGACGGCTGACTGGCGGCTTACGGCAGGCGCTTTGCCGGATAGGGCGTCCCGTCCTTGTGGAAGTAGCCCGCGTCCTCGAATTTCATGTCGATGTCCGAATAGGACCCGCCCCCTGCCCGATTCCCCGCGCTGATGGCGATGAAGACGCAATCGTCCTGGCCGCGGTTTATCATATGGTGCCCGTCGGTCGCACCGGCCTTCCATGCCGCGACATCGCCGGCGCGCAGCAGCGTTTCGCCTCCGTCCTCGACCAGCACGGCTTCGCCGGAGATCATCACCACCAACTCGTCTTCCGCCTCATGCCAGTGGCGCTGGCTCGACCATGCGCCGGGTTTCAGAACGACATGACTCGCCCCAAGCTCGGTCAACCCGGCCAGCGGAGCGATCCGTTTCCACCACCGCCCTTGCACCGGCTCGTCGAACGGCGGCGGGTAACCCGTCGCGTTGGACGCTTCGACCGACTCAAGATCGACTTTCGGCATTGGCTGCTCCTTGCTAGGCCCATGCCATGACCCACGCCGTCGATCCTGTCGAGCTTGCCCGCGCGCTCATCGCCTGCCCCAGCGTCACGCCCGCCCGCGGCGCGGTGTTCGACGTGCTGGAAGCGGCGCTAACCCCGCTCGGCTTCACCTGCCACCGCTTCGTGATGGGCGAGGCTCCTGACGGCCCGACTGAAAATTTGGTCGCGCTGCGCATAGCAGGCAACGGGCCGCATTTCGGCTTCGCCGGTCACCTCGACGTCGTGCCGCCGGGCGACGGCTGGTCGAGCGATCCCTTTGATCCGGTGATCGAGGACGGTGTCCTCACCGGCCGAGGCGCGGTCGACATGAAGAGCAGCATCGCCGCCTTCGTCGCGGCACTGGCCGACGGCCTGCCGGCACACGGCACGCTATCGCTGCTCATCACCGGCGACGAGGAAGGCTATGCCACCTATGGCACCCCGCGGATCATCGACTGGCTCAACCAGCGCAATATTCGCCCCGACATGATCCTGATCGGCGAGCCGACCTCGGTCGACCGCCTCGGCGACACGGTGAAGGTCGGGCGGCGCGGGTCGGTCAACATGTGGATCGACGTGCCCGGCCACCAGGGCCATGTCGCCTACCCCCACCTCGCCGACAATCCGGTGCCCAAGCTGGCGCGGATCGTCGCAGCGCTGTCGGCGATACACCTCGACGATGGCACCGACCGTTTCCAGCCGTCCAACCTCGAATTCACCGGTATCGACACACCGACGCACGCCAGCAACGTCATTCCCGGCATGGCCACGGCCCAGCTCAACATCCGGTTCAACAACCTCCAGTCGGGCGAGGCTCTGGTGAAGATGGTCGAAGAGGTCGCCAGGCGCGAATGCCCCGAGGCGTCCGTTCGCGCCCGCATTTCGGGTGAAGCCTTCCTGACCCCGCCCGGACCGCTGTACGACGTGGTGGCCGACGCCATTCGCGAAGAAACCGGTATCGACACCGACCTGTCGACCAGCGGCGGCACCTCCGACGGGCGTTTCCTGATCAAGCTGTGCCCGGTGGTCGATTTCGGCTTGCCCAACGCATCGATGCACAAGGTCGGCGAACATGCCCGGGTGGAGGACATCCGCACCCTCGCCCGCATTTATCGCCGGGTTATCGACAAGGTCTTCGCCTAAGTCAGGCGACGTCGCGGGCGTGCCGGTCGCTGTTGCGGGTCCAGCTGAGATATTCGTCCTCGAACATCGGCTGGGCGAAGACGAAGCCCTGGACGGTGTCGCAGCCCATGGTGCGCAGGATATCGGCCTGGGCAACGGTCTCGACTGCCTCCGCCACCACTTCGGCGCCGATGCCCTTGACCAGCTGCACCACGGCCTGGACGACGACGCGTGCCTTCTCGCTGCTTTCAATGTCGGCGATCAGCGACGGGTCGAGCTTCACGCGGTCGAGTGGCATGCTGCGCAGCCGGGCGATGTTGGAATAGCCGGTACCGAAATCGTCGATCGCCACGCTGACGCCGTCACGGCGCAGGGAAGCAATCTCCTCCAGCACTTCCGGCGAACAATGCATCGCTGCGGTTTCGGTGAATTCGACTTCGACCAGCGACAAGGGAACCCCGGCCTGCTCGAACGTCGTGCGGAGGCGGACGAAAAAGTCGGACCGGTCGAGCTGGCGCGGGCTGACGTTGAAGGCCAGGCGACGCGTCACTCCGTCCCGCTGCCAAACCGACAGCATGGCGGCGACTTCGCTCATCACCCAGTCGCCCAGCTCGGTGATGATGCCGGTCTGTTCGGCGATGGGGATGAAGCTGGACGGCTGCCGCATCCCTTCATTGGGATGGTTCCAGCGCAGCAGCGCTTCGGCCGCGACGATCTCGCCGGTCGTCAGGCTTAATTGCGGTTGCAGCGCCAGCAGGAACTCACCGCGCTGGACGGCTTCGCCCAGCGCCGCTTCGGTGTCGATCTTGCGTTGATGTTCGCTGGCGAGTGCTTCGGAGAACAGGCAATAGCGCCCGCCCCCTGAACTTTTCGCCTGATACATCGCAATGTCGGCTGCGCGCATGAGCGATTCGATCGCCACGCCATGGTCGGGGCAAAGCGCAACGCCGACCGACGCACCGATGTCGATGCTGTGGCCATGAAGCTCGAACGGTTCGGAAATGGCGAGCGCGATCCGGCGCGCGACCCGCTCCGCGTCGGCCTGGGCCGCGACCTCCGGGAAGAAGATGGTGAACTCGTCACCCGCCAGGCGGGCGAGCAACGGGCGCGGACCGCCGCGGTCGTCGATTTCCGCCGTCACCACAACCCGCAGGCGGTTCGCGACCATGACCAGCAGCTGGTCGCCGCGCGCATGGCCCAGGCTATCGTTGACGTTCTTGAAGCGGTCGAGGTCGACGAACAGCATTGCCGCCATCTGACCGTCGCTGCGACCCGCCAGCAGCTTGTCAGCTTCGGCCCGGAAATTCAGCCGGTTGGGCAGCGACGTCACCGGGTCGTACATGCCCAGCGCATGGGCATTTTCAATCGATGCGCGAACCTCGGCGAACAAGGTGTCTACCGCAGTGGCCAGCTTGGGCAACTTTTCGCGAACAACGGCGGGGGTCGGGCTGGTCAGGTCGCCCTGCTCGACCGCCAGCAAACGATCGCCCAGCGCGGAGAGCGCACGCGCGCCCTCGCTGTTGGGTCGTTCGGACGCGATATAGGCGACCAGCAGGCAGAACAGCCCGGCCATGATCGACGCCACGACCTGCTGGTTGAAGGTGGTCAGATAGAGAAACGCCGACAGCGAAAAGATGAACGAGGCCAGGCCCGCGAACCCTGACAGGATCGCGTTGCTGACCTTCTGCGCCGTTTCTGCCGAAAGCTTCGAAATGGTCCTCAGCCCTTCCCCGCCCGATTGCGGCAGGGTCAGGCTTAAACAGGTGAGGTTAAAAAAAGGTGGAGGACTCAGCGGCGGCGGAGGATGATGTAGAGACTGCCCCCGCCTCCGTGGCGACGGTGCGCACCTCGTACCGCCGCGATGCTGTCGGCGTGGCGGCTGTGGGCCAGCCAATCGTTAACGACAGCACGGATTTTGCCTCGCTGGATGGGCGGCTCGCCGCGCCGTTCATGACCGGTTACCAGCAGGATCACGCGGTCGCCTGTCCCGATCGCCTGCTCCAGCATCCGGTCGATCGCGGCCCACGCCCGGTCGAGGCTGTGACCGTGCAGGTCGAGCACGCGGTCGATCTCGACCCGACCGGAACGGATCAAACGGTCCCAGCTGCCGTCGAGCGTCGCGTGCTGGATCGGGCGAACGACCGGCCTGGCCGGCTCCGGCGCTTTCGGCGCGGGAAGTCGGCCCCTGACGAGTTTCGCCGTCGGCATCTTGACCGGCGCCGACGGGGCTATGGGATGATAGTCGGGATCCTTGCGTTCGCGCGACAGCGGGCGGATGGTCGCGGTCACCTTGGACCACAGCGCCTCTTCGTCAGCGTTGAGTCGACGCACCGCTCGCCGCCAGCCGCGCCGCACTGCCTTTCGGCAGCAACAGCAATGCCTTGCCCTTGCTCGACAGCTTTCCGGCAAACGCCTTGGCGGCATCGCCAGCACCCCAATAGGTGTCGAAGCGGTTTGCGCCCTTGATCGCGCCGCCGGTATCCTGCGCCACCCATAGTCGCTGCCCGGCGAACGCGTCGAGCTGGAGGAAGACTGGGGCGCCTAGCGGCACGAAGGCGGGATCGATCGCGACGCTGACCTGCGGCACGACCGGCACGTTGAGTGCGCCGAGCGGACCACTGCCACCGAGTTCGCGGAAGAAAACGTAGCTGGGGTTTTCCCGCATCAGCGATTTTCCGCCGTCAGGCTGCGCCCGCATCCAGGCGATGATGCCGTCCATTGTCGCGCCGCCCTTCGGCAGCAACGCCCGATCGCGCAACAGCCGACCGATGGCGACATAGGGCTGGCCGTTCTGCTCGGCATAGCCGATCCGCATTACCTCGCCGTTGGGCCCGTGCAGTCGACCCGACCCCTGGACTTGCAGGAAGAAGAGGTCGATCGGGTCCGCGACCCAGGCGATGGGCGTTTCAGCGGACAGCGCCCCGTCCTCGATCTCAGCCCGCGTGAAATAGGGCAGGCAGGCGCCATCGGCATCCACGCGACCGCGGCCGCTGGTGCCGTCGGGCCGGGTACAGCGGACCAGGCTGGCGGGCTTGCCGTAGACGGGTACGTCGAAACCCGTTTGCCGCGTCCGGACGCCCGGAATTTCCGATTCGTAATAGCCGGTCGAAAAGGCGGCGCCGTCGCCGACTTGGACCCAATCGAACCGGTCGGCGAAAAAGCGTGCCGCGTCGGCGTCGGCGACACTGGTCGCCTCGGCGCAGACCGCGCGCCAGTCGGAAGGCTGGGTCAGACCGCTCCGATCGACTTTGGACTGCAGCGACGCGCAACTCGACCGGAAGGCGGATAGCGCGGGCGCGGCGGTTGCGACGTCAAACGCGGGGGCTTGGACCAGCGTGACACCGGCCTCGGCGGCCGTCGCAAATGTCGGGGTGGGCGCCGGTTCGGCTGGCGCTGCGACCGGCGGCGTTACGGCCACGGGCTGCTCGACGCTCGGCGGAGTTGTGGGGCGCGTAGCGCAAGCACTCAACAACAGGGCGGCGCCAAGCGCGACCCCGCGAAGGAACGCGCTCACTCTTCTTCGTCGGTCTCGACCAGGATCCAGTTGGGATCGTTGGTCGACAGGTCGCGGCGGAAGGTCCAGCGATCGCGGGTCTGGACCGCGTCGGACAGCGACCCAGCAACCACGTCGCCGTCGGCATTACGGGTCACGGCGGCGATATCCGCCTCGAACCGTACGGTGACCATGGCGACGCGATGCTCAAGCTCGGCGGCGACGATGACGGCCTGCTCGACCGCAACCAGCCGGTTGTCGATGGTCAGGCCCTGCTTCTTCTGTTCATCGATCGCCGCAGCGAACGTCTCGTAGACATGGCCGTCGACGTAGGGACGTAGCGCTGCTGCATCGCCCTTCCAGAAGGATTCGAGGATCAGGCGATAGGCCCCCTTGGCACCTTCGAGGAAGCGCGCCACGTCGAACGACGGATCGGCCGCAAGAATGGCGCGAACGCCGGCACCGGCGAGGGGCAGATAGGCATAGTCGTCGGGATCGGACACCGGACGAACCGCGGCAGGCACCGACTGGGGCGTCGGTTCGACGCGCTTGTCCAAGGCATCGGGCTCGGTCGGCTTCAGGATCGGCTGCTGCTCATGGCCCGTGCGTTCGCCCAGCACGCGGTACAGCTGCAGGCCGATGAAGAGCGCGACGAGCGCAAGGACGATAATGGCAGTCAACGACGATTCCCGTTCGGCTGAGGATGTTTCGACCCTAACATAATGCGCTTAACGCTTGGATTCAAAGGTCGCTCCATCCTGTTTTCGCGCCATTGCGCCGTTTAGGCTGGGCTGCTAGTCGCTCGGGCCGAACGGCGCGACCGGATTCCGGCCCGCGTGACCGCACCCAACGCTTTAATTTCCCGAGGATTTCATGGCCGAACAGGACCCGATTACCCCCGCTCCCGAAAACAATGGCGACGACGCGCCGCAGGCGGCGACCATCGCGCATTATGTGAAGGACCTGTCGGCGGAAAGCCCGTCGGCCCCGACCGTCTTTCAGTGGACGGAACAGGCCGCGATCGACGTCCAGTTCGGCATCAACGGCACCAAGGTCGCCGACGACGTCCACGAAGTCGTGATGAAGATCGACGTCAAGGCGACCTCGGCGCAGGGCACGCACTTCATCGTCGACCTCAGCTACGGCGGCCTGTTCGCCTTCCGCAACATTCCGGAAGAAGCGCTGCCGCCTTTCCTGCTGGCCGAAGCGCCGCGCCTGATGTTCCCGTTTGCGCGCCAGGTTGTCGCCAACGCCATCCAGCACATGGGCTTCCCGCCTCTGCTGCTTGAACCGGTCGACTTCGGTGCCGCCTTCGCGGCGCAGCTTGAAGCCGAACAGACCGCCCAGGCTGCCGACCAGCCGGGCGGCGCGGGCGAACCGCCCGTCGGCAACGCCTAACCGTCCGCCCCGGCTCATCGCATGGCCAAGCAGGGCATGAACCTGGTAAAGGCCACCGGCACGATCGGTGGCCTGACCCTCGTCAGTCGCGTCGCCGGCTTCGGCCGCGAAATGCTGATGAGCCGCGTGATGGGCGCAAGCTGGCAGGCGGACGCCTTTTTCATCGCGTTCCGCCTGCCCAACACCTTCCGCCGCCTGTTCGGCGAAGGCGCATTCAGCGCAGGCTTCGTGCCGCTCTACGCGCAGCGGCTCCAGGGGCCGGAAGGCGAAGAGGGCGCGAAGAAATTTTCCGAAGAGGTGCTGGCGGTATTCGCACCGACGCTGATCCTCTTCACCCTCTTCTTCCAGCTGATCATGCCGCTCTTCGTCGCGGCGATCAGCGGTTATCACGGTGAAAAGCTGGCGCTCGCCACCTTCCTCACCCGGATCACCTTCCCTTACCTGATCCTGATCAGCCTGGTGTCGCTGTTCAGCGGCATCTTGAACAGCCTGTCGCGTTTCACCGCGGCGGCCTTCGCACCGGCATTGCTCAACGTAGCGATGCTCGCGGCGCTGATCCTCGACCGACGCGGCGGCGAAGGCACGGCGACCACGCTGGCGATCGCGGTCACGCTCGGCGGCGTGCTCCAGCTCGGGCTGCTGATCCTTGCCTGCGCGCGTGCCGGTATCGTACTTAAATGGCGGCGTCCCCGCGTCACGCCCGGCGTGCGCCAGTTTGTGAAGGTCGTCATCCCCGCGACGCTTGGCGCGGGCGTCTACCAGATCAGCGCGTTCATCGACACCTTCTTCCTCGCCCGCATCGGCACCGGCGCCCAGAGCTATTTCAACTACGCCGACCGCCTCAACCAGCTTCCGCTCGGCGTGATCGGCGCGGCTGTGGGCACCGCCATCCTGCCGCAGGTCAGCCGCTTCATCGGTGCTGGCGATCCCAAGGAGGCCGCGCATGTCCAGGGCCGCGCGATGGAGCTTGCGATGCTGCTGTGCATCCCTGCCGCGGTCGCGCTGGCGATCACGGCAGGACCGCTTGCCAGTGCGCTGTTCCAGGGCGGGCGCTTCACCGCCGCCGACGCCCAGCTGACCGGCATCACCCTGTCGATCATCGTCATGGGCCTGCCCGCCTATGTGCTGGTAAAGGTGCTGACCCCGGGCTTTTACGCGCGCCAGGACACAGCGACGCCGGTCAAGACTGCGATTGTCACGCTGGTCGCCAACGTCGTCCTCAATTTCGTCCTCATCCACCTCTACGGCATCGCCGGCCTCGCCGCCGCAATGGCGAGCTGCGCCTGGCTCAACTGCCTGCTGCTCTACGTCATCCTGCACCGCCGCGGCCATTTCACGATCGAAGGCTGGCTGGCGACGCGCATCTTCAAGCAACTGCTTGCCGGCGCGGCGATGGGCGCGGTGCTGTGGCTGGTCCAGACCAGCCTGCCCGGCTTCTTCACCGGCAGCGCCGGGCACCGCCTGCTCGGCGTTGCGGCGCTCGTCGGTAGCGGCATGGCGGTTTACTTCCCGATGGTCTGGCTGATCGGCGGGATGGACAAGGAAGACATTAACGCGCTGCTCCGCCGGCGCGGCAAGAAGGGCAGCGATTCAGTATGACGCAGATGCGCGTGGTGTCGGGCATCCAGCCGACCGGCGATCTCCACCTCGGCAATTTGCTCGGCGCGATCCTGCGCTGGGAGAGGATGCAGCATGAGGCGCCCTGCCTGTTCTTCCTCGCCGACCTCCACTCGCTGAGCGATCACATCGATCCGGCCGTTCGTCTCGCCAATCGCCGCGAGATGGCCGCGGCGCTGGTCGCCAGCGGTATCGACACCGACAAGTCGATCCTGTTCGCCCAGTCCGACGTGCCCGCGCATGCCGAACTGTGCTGGATCCTCAACGGGACCGCTCGCATGGGCTGGCTCAATCGCATGACGCAGTGGAAGGACAAGGCGGGCAAGAACCGCGAAGCGGCTTCGGTCGCGCTGTTCGACTATCCGGTGCTGCAGGCGGCCGACATCCTGCTTTATCAGGCGACCCATGTCCCGGTGGGCGAGGATCAGAAGCAGCACATCGAACTCACCCGCGACATCGCGATCAAGTTCAACAATGATTTCGACACCGAGCTGTTCACCGTACCCCAACCCTTCATCGGCGGCGGGACCGCGGCGCGCGTGATGAGCCTTCGCGACGGCACCAGGAAGATGAGCAAGTCCGATCCGTCGGACATGAGCCGCATCAACCTGACCGACAGCGACGATGCGATTGCGCAGAAAATCCGCAAGGCCAAGACCGACCCCGAACCGCTGCCCGACGATCCCGCCCTGCTGGCCGACCGGCCCGAAGCGAAAAACCTCGTCGGCATCATGGCCGCGGTGACGGGGCGCGACGAAGCCGCCTTGCTCGCCGACCATGCCGGCCAGTTCGGACCGTTCAAGGCGGCGCTGGCCGATGCGCTGGTCGCCATGCTCCACCCGCTGCGCGACCGGCTCGACGAACTGCGCAAGGACGAGGCCGCAATCGACGCGATTCTCGAAAAGGGCGCTGCTAAAGCGGCCGATCTCGCCGCGCCGACTCTTGCCGGGGCCTACCGGGCAATCGGCCTTAAACGATAGGACGGGTCGGCCAGCCGACTCATTCGTTTCATCGTCTGTTCAGAACGTCTCGTGCTATACCCTTAACCCGTAAGGGGATTTCCGACTCGGAAAGGGTGTCACATGCGTTTTTCAAAGATCGCCGCTGCTATCATGCTGGGCGTTTCGGCGGTCGGGCTTAGCGCCTGCGCCACCGGCTTCCCGACCAAGGTTTCGCGTTATCAGGCGATGCCGGCGCCGCAGGGCCAGAGCTTCGTCGTCGTCCCGGCCGATGCTCGCAACATGGGCGGGCTCGAATTTTCGCGCTACGCCGACATGGTCGCGGCCGGCATGCAGGCGCAGGGCTATGCCCGCGCTCCGTCGATCGATCAGGCGACGATGGTCGTCCAGGTCGGCTACGGGGTCGACCAGGGTCGTACCGAATATGTCGAGGATCCGTTCTACTACAGCCGCCGCGACCCGTTCTGGACCGGCTATTACGGCCGTCCCTACTATTCGCGCTTCGGCTATCGCTCGCGCCTGTCGCCCTTTTACTACGGTTGGGACGACCCCTTCTGGTACTCGCCGTTCGATCAGTCGATCCGCAGCTACACCAGTTACAAGAGCGAGCTGACGATGAACATCCGTCGCAAGGCGGACAATGCGTCGCTGTTCGAAGGCCGTGCGCAGGCGCGGTCGACCGACGATAACCTTGCTCGGATCGTTCCGAACCTGGTCGAAGCGATGTTCACCGGCTTCCCGGGCCGTTCGGGCGAAACGGTGCGCATCACCGTGCCGCCGGCGCCCAAGCAGGCGAAGAACTAACCGAATCGAGAGCGGGGTTCTCGAAGGCCCGTCGGACCTGATCCGGCGGGCCTTTTCGTTTCAGGCCGGGGTCCGTTCCAGTTCGACCACTTCGAAGCGGTAGCTCGTCCAGCCCCGTTGCCGCGCCGCATCGCCGGTCGCCGCCTTCTTGCCGTTCGCCTCGGCCAGCGACTTGGTATGGCCCCAAAAGACCTCGGTCTTGCCGTTTTCCAGTTCGGCAACGATCCGCCAGTAATGGGTGAAGGCGGTCGCGGTCGGGCCGATCGTCTTCACATAGCCGTCGGGCATCGTCGCGGTGAGCAGATATTTGCGCGCCATGGCTCGCGCTTGGCGCAGAGGGCGTGCTAAAATCAATCCATGTTTCTGGACTGTCCCCAATGAGCGTCGCCTTCCGCCGCGAAAGTGACGACGAACATCTCGAACCCAAGTTCGAACTGCCGCTCCCGCACGGTCCCAACTTGGTCACGCCGCGCGGCCTACGCCTGATCGAAGAGCGCAATGCCGCGCTTGAAGCCGCCTTGGCTGCGACCGACGACGACGAAGTTCGAAAAGCCCTGCTACGCGACGCCCGCTACTGGCGACAGCGGCTGGCGAGTGCCGAGGTGGCACCGCGCCCGGTGGGCGACCGCGTTGCCATCGGCACGCGCGTCACGATCGAATTGAACGGCAATTCACGGACGGTCGAGATTGTCGGCCATGACGAAAGCGATCCTGAAACGGGCCGGATCGCCTTCACCGCTCCGCTCGCCCGCGCGCTGATGGGTGCGGAAGTGGACGATGAAGTGGACTTCGCCGGGTCTGCCGATCCGGTTCTGGTCACCGCCATCGAAGCGGTGGCACGCGACTAGAGAAAAGGCCCGCCCGGATCGCTCCGGACGGGCCTCTCGACCAGTTGGGGACTGGAACCTCCTGAAACCCCGGCCTGCCCCGTCTCGCGATGCCTTGGCGGCATCGCCGGACTGGTCAGCCTTCCAGCTGACGCGTCAACAGGCGGATGTCGGCATCCAGTTCCGAATCCGCGGCACGAAGCCGTTCGATCTGCTTGACCGCATGGATGACGGTGGTGTGGTCCCGGCCGCCGAAACGACGTCCGATGTCGGGCAGCGACTTGGGCGTCAGCTGCTTCGACAGGTACATCGCCACCTGCCTTGGCCGCGCGACTTCGCGGGCGCGGCGCGCCGATGTCATTTCCGCCTTGCGGATGCGGTAATGCTCGGCGACCTGGGTCTGGATCTCGTCGATCGAAATGCGGCGCTGGTTGGCGCGCAGCACATTGGCCAGCACTTCCTCGACGAAGGCAACGTCGATGGCGCGACCGGTCATCATCGCATAGGCGGCGATGCGGTTGAGCGCGCCTTCTAGTTCGCGCACCGAATTAGTGATCCGGCGGGCGAGGAATTCGATCACGGGGCGGGACATGTCGACGCCCGGCAGCGCCGCCAGCTTGGCGCTGATGATGTTGAGGCGCAGCTCATAGTCCGCCGCATTGATGTCGGCGACCAAGCCCCAACTGAGGCGCGACAGGATGCGCGGCGCGATGCCGTCGAGGTCTTGCGGCGCGCGGTCCGACGTAATCACCAGGCGGCGGCCCGCGGTGATGATCTCGTTCATCGTGTGGAAGAATTCTTCCTGCGTCGAATCCTTGCCGGCGATGAACTGGACGTCGTCGATCAGCAGCAGGTCGGCGCTGCGCAGCTTGGCCTTGAAGCCGAAGGTGTCGTTCTCGCGCAGGGCACGAATGAACTCGACCATGAATTTTTCCGCCGACATCGACACGACGCGCGCGGCCGAATTGTGCGCCAGGAAGGTCTGGCCGATGGCGTGCAGCAGGTGGGTTTTGCCGCGCCCCGTGCCGCCGTGGATGAACAGCGGGTTGAACGCGACCTTGTCGGCCGTCGCCAGCGTCTTGGCCGCCGTCGCGGCGACTTCATTCGCTTTGCCGATGATGAAATTGTCGAAGCTGTAGCGCGGATCGAAATTGGGCGCTTCGGGATTGCGAACCTGCGGCGCGGTCGGGACCGGCTCTTCTTCCAGGATCAGCAGCGGCGACGGCTTGGGCCCGTCGGGCGCGGCCATAATCCGGACCGAACGGACGATCGGCAGCACCGTGCGCCACGACAGCGCGATGCGGTCGCCGAAGTGATTCTGGACCCAGTCGGCCATGAACTGGCTGGGCATGACGATGTCGAGTTCACCCGATTCGCCGTCGAAGGCGCCGAGTTCCGCCGGCTTCAGCCAGCCGTCGAACGTGCGAACGCCGCAGTCACGGCGCAAATTGGCGCGGATGGTTTCCCAGGCGGCTTCCAGCGGCGCCGGAATGGCGTGATCCGCAGCATGAGTGCCGGCATCGGAAGCACACAAATTTTCCCGATTGCCCTGCACTGGCGCGCGCCTCCCAAACCTACAAGTTGCCTAGACACGAGAAGTCGTGACCCGCGACACGAGTCGCGCGTTACGGGATACTCTCCGTCTCTAGCCCCCCGGGGCGGAATCGCCGCCGGAAGTGTTTTTTGAAAGCTGGAGGCCGCGGTTTCAAGGCCCGATTTTTCATGAAAGCGAAATAAATAGGATTGACACCGAAAAGTCGCAAAAAGCTGCGCTTTCGGCAGATTTCCGCCAATTTCCGCTAGCGGCAAAAACGACTCACGAACGAATCGCGGGAATCGTTAGACTTTTTTCAGTCGCCAAAATGAAACGGGCCCCCAGTCGCCTGGAGGCCCGTCCCGAAACAGTACGTAAACGCGGTTTTAACCGAGCGAGGCGACCGCCTTGGTCAGGCGCGAGAACTTCCGCGCAACCGTGTTCTTGTGCATCACGCCACGCGCAACGCCGCGAGCCATTTCCGGCTGGGCCTTCTTCAGCGCTTCGGCGGCTTCGTCCTTCTTGCCGGCGGCGATCGCCGATTCGACGGCCTTCACGAAGGTCCGGATGCGGCTGACGCGGGCGCCGTTGATTTCCGCACGACGTTCGTTGCGGCGGATGCGCTTCTTGGCTTGCGGCGTGTTCGCCATCGTTGATCCTTACAAAAACTGGTCTCAATGAAAATGCGGCGCGAAACCCGTGGGGTCGCACCGGCGTGGCGTCCCCCTAGCGAAACGACCGATTCGCGTCAACCGTCGGCGCTATTTCTGGCACTTCTGACAGAAGAAGGTCGATCGCCCGCCCTGGACGATCCGCTTGACCGTGCCGTCGCATCCACGTCGGCACGGCTGCCCCTCGCGATCATAGACGTCGAACTGCTTGGAAAAATAGCCCAGTTCCCCGTCCGGCGCGGCAAAATCGCGAAGCGTCGAGCCACCGGCACGTATGGCGTCTTCGAGCACTGCCGGAATAGCCTCGGCCAGCGCATCGAGCTTCGGCCGGCTGACCCTGCCTCCTGCCTTGCGCGGATCGATCCGTGCCCGGAACAGCGCTTCGCAGACATAGATATTGCCAAGCCCGGCCACCACGCGCTGGTCGAGCAGGAGCAGCTTCACCGCAGCCGACCGCCCCGCCAGCCGGTCCTTGAGCCATTTGCCGTCAATCCACCCGCCCAGCGGCTCCGGTCCCAGCCCCGAAAAGCCGTCCCAGGTTGCCACGTCGGCCGTGGGTACCAGGTCGAGCGAGCCGAACCGCCGCGGGTCGTTCAGGGCGACCACCCGGCCCTCGTCGGTCTCGATCACCAGATGGTCGTGCTTCTCCATCTCGCTCGGATCGACGCGCCATCGCCCCGACATGCCGAGATGAAAGATCAGTGTGTCGCCGCGATCGGTAGCGATCAGCCCATATTTGGCGCGCCGCGACAGGCCGGTCACCTTCGCACCGGTCAGCCGCTGGCCGAGGTCCTGCGGAATCGATCGCCGCAAATCTTCGCGGCGCGGCTCAACGCGGGTCAGCGTGCGTCCTTCCAGCACTTGGGCCAGACCACGGACGGTAGTTTCGACTTCGGGAAGTTCGGGCATGATTGAACCGCATATGGCGCGGCTCGTTCTTCCCCGCTAGAGGCAGGGCCCATGGACAAGGTGAACTTCGGCGACCAGCTCGTCACGCCAGAGGAAAAGACCCGCCGCGTCGGCGGCGTCTTCAGCTCGGTGGCGCGCAACTACGATATCATGAACGACCTCATGTCGGGCGGCATGCACCGGCTGTGGAAGGACCGCTTCGTCGCCAAGGTGAAGCCGCGGCCCGGTGAGAAGATCCTCGACATGGCCGGCGGTACCGGCGACATCGCCTTCCGCATGGCCGCCAAGGGCGCGCACGTCACCGTCAGCGACATCAACCCCGACATGCTGGAAGTCGGCATGGATCGCGCAAAGAAGCGCGGGATCGACGGCCTCATCTGGCAGGTCGAAAATGCCGAGACGCTTACCTTCGCGGACGCCAGCTTCGACGCCTACACCATCGCCTTCGGCATCCGGAACGTCACCGACATTCCCGCTGCGCTGAAGGAAGCGCACCGCGTGCTGAAGCGCGGCGGCCGCTTTTACGTCCTGGAATTCTCGACCAGCGAATGGCCCGGCTTCGGCGAGCTTTACGACCGCTATTCGGAACATCTGATCCCCAAGATCGGCAAGGTCGTGGCCAAGGACGAGGACAGTTACCGCTACCTCGTCGAATCGATCCGCCGCTTCCCGCGCATGGAAGCGTTCCGGCAGATGATCGCCGACGCCGGCTTCAAATCGACCAGCGTCGAGCCCATCCTCGGCGGCCTCGTCGCCATCCATGGCGGGTGGAAGATCTGATTTGACCGCCACCGCCACCCATCTATTCCGCCTGCTGAAGTGGGGCCGGACGCTGGCGCGCCACGGTGCGCTGCAGGGGATCGAGCGCGATCCCATGACCCCGGCCAACGTCCGCCGCCTGTGCCGCATCGCCCGCTTTGGCCTCACCATGCCGGCGAACCCCAACTATGCGGCGGCGCTACACGACATCGGCCCGGCCGCGATCAAGCTCGGCCAGGCCTTGGCGACCCGCCCCGACCTCGTCGGCGAAGCGGCAGCGGCCAACCTCCTGCAGCTGCAGGATTCGCTTCCCCCCACCCCCTTCCCCGCCGTTCGCGTCCAGATCGAAAAGGCGCTCGAAGCGCCGATCGAAGCGCTGTTCAGCAAATTCGACGAAGAACCGGTGGGCTCGGCCTCCATCGCGCAGGTCTATCGCGCCACCACCACCGAAGGCCGCGAGGTCGCGGTCAAGGTGCTGCGCCCGGGGATCGAGGAAGAATTCGACAAGGCGCTGGAAACCTATGAATGGGCCGCCGCCCATGTCGAGCTCTTGGGCGGCGAGGCCGAGCGACTGCGCCCGCGCATGGTCATCGCCTATTTCAAGCAATGGGTCCGCCGCGAACTGGACTTTACGCGCGAAGCTGCATCGGCGTCGGAATTGCGCGACAATATGATCGCCGAGCCCAATTTCTACGTGCCCGAAATCGACTGGAGCCGCACCGCGCGCCGCGTCCTGACGCTCGAATGGCTCGACGGCATCAAGCTCACTAAGCGCGACGAACTCATCGCCGCCGGCCACGACCTGCAACAGCTCGCGTCCACCCTCGTTCGCGCCTTCCTTCGCCAGGCGGTGGTCGACGGCTATTTCCACGCCGACCTTCACCAGGGCAATCTCTTCGCACTGCCCGACGGGCGGCTGGCGGCGGTCGATTTCGGCATCATGGGCCGCATCAACCGCCAGGCGCGGCTGTGGCTCGCGGAAATCCTCTACGGCCTCATCACCGGCAATTACCGCCGCGTCGCCGAAATCCATTTCGAGGCGCAATACGTCCCCTCGCACCACAACGTCGACGAATTCGCGACCGCGCTGCGCGCGGTGGGCGAGCCGATACGCGGCCTGCCGGTCAAGCAGATCAGCGTCGGCCGCATGCTCGAAGGCCTGTTCGCCATCACCCGCGATTTCGACATGCAGACCCAGCCGCACCTGCTGCTGCTGCAAAAAACGATGGTGATGGAAGAAGGCGTCGCCACCGCACTCGATCCTGACCTCAACATGTGGGAAGCGGCCGAACCGTTCCTGAAGGACTGGCTGCGCACCGAACTGGGGCCGGAAGCCTATTACGCCGACAAGATCATCGATGTCGTCCGCGCGCTCAAGAAACTGCCGCACCTCATCGACAAGATCGACGCCCAATACCCCGAACCCGGCGCCGCCCCCCCGCCGCCCCCGCTGGCGGAGGTCGAAGTGCTGCAGCCCAAGCGCGGATTGGGAACGGCGGTGACCGTGCTGCTATCCGCCGCGGTCGGCGCGGCGGCGACATTGATGGCGGTGAACTGGTTCTAGCCTATCGTCCGCTATCGAACCATTGCGGTCATGAGCCGGCGGGCGAGATCAGGCGAAAAAGCGAACGCAATAACGAAGGTCGAGCGAGACGCTTAATCCGCCGTCCAAATTCGTCTGTGGTGTTACGCACAATTCCGACGCCTTTATGGTAGCGGAATGGGCTTTCCGTTTGCGCCGCCGCCCGGAGAGCGCGTTCGGCAAACTCTCGCGCATCGGCTTGATGCCCTAGCTCGCTCGCAATCAACGCGTTGATGCCGTTCCAGTGGTATCGATCAAGCGGAAACTGGTGGTCCAATGGTTGGAAGCGATTTGCAAGAACGTCGAGCGCGTAATCGTATTCACCTGACAGGCGCTTCTCAGCCACCAACTTGGGATAGTTGGTTCGTGCTGGCGAGATAAGCCCAGGATGGGACTCTTCCCAACTCAACGCTCGCTTATAGGACGCAATCGCTTCGTCGATTTTGCCGAGGCAACAATATGCTCGCGCTTGAGTGCAAAACGCCATTGGAACATCGAACTCGTCGCCAGTCTCGAAATACTCTCCAATGAGTGCGAGGGCGGCGTGAGGGTGGCTGTCGGTTATGTAATCGGCTTGGATGCGCAAATACTGGGGGCGTGAACTCCGCGACCTAGACAGCTTTTCACGAAACGCGGCTTCCGTAGCGGCGCTCCATCCTTTGTTACGATACCATTCATCCCGGCCCACGAAGCTGGCTTACCAACGGGTCTGGCATTGTCCAGAGAGACTATCCGCTAGTTACCTCTTTCCACCCGTAGCGGACATTCCACTTTTGGCTGTCCTACAGCATCCTGGCTATGCGACCATCGTTGTTCGGCTTTTTGACCTCGTAGAATTCGATTCCGCGCGACGGACATAGGGCTGTCTCGGGCCGATTTCTTAAATTCACGGATATCGCCCAAAACGGCGTATTGCGTGAGCCGATAGTGAAGTTAAGCGCGCGAAATCACCGCCCCAAAATCTGCTCGACCAGTTCCTTCAGCTTGCCGAAGCCTGCCAGCGCTATGCTGCCGGGACCGTCGGTCCCTGCCGGAACCCAGCCCTTGCCGAAGCCGAGCTTCGCCGCTTCCTTAAGCCGCAGCGCGGCATGGCCGACAGGGCGCACTTCGCCGCTCAGCGCGATTTCGCCCATCACCACGGCGTCCTGCGGCACCGGCTGTTCGCTCAAGGCTGAAATCAGCGCCGCCGCAACCGCAAGATCAGCGGCGGGGTCGTTCAGCCGATACCCACCCGCAATGTTGAGATAGACCTCGCAGGTCGCGAAGCTGAGGCCGCAGCGCGCTTCCAGCACCGCCAGCACCATCGCCAGCCGCCCGCTGTCCCAGCCCACCGCCGCCCGCCGCGGCGTCGCGCCGCTCGCCAGCCGCACCACTAGCGCCTGGATTTCGACCAAGACCGGTCTCGTCCCCTCCAGCGCAGGGAACACGCTGGTGCCGCTGACCGCCTCGCCGCGCTGGGTCAGGAACAGCGCCGACGGGTTGGGCACTTCCTTCAGGCCAGCCCCTTCCATCGCGAACACGCCGATCTCGTCGGTCCCGCCGAAGCGGTTCTTGGCGGCGCGCAGAATGCGATACTGGTGGCTGCGCTCGCCTTCGAAGCCCAGCACCGTGTCGACCATATGTTCGAGCACGCGCGGGCCGGCGATGTTGCCGTCCTTGGTGACATGGCCGACCAGCACCAGCGCGGTGCCGCGTTCCTTGGCAAAGCGCACCAGTTCCTGCGCTGAGGCCCGCACCTGGCTCACCGTTCCCGGCGCGCCTTCGATGAGGTCGCTGTGCATCGTCTGGATGCTATCGATGATCAGCAGGTCGGGCGCATCGCCGCCCACCGTGGTCAAAATATCCCGCACGCTGGTCGCCGCCGCCAGCCGCACCGATGCCCCGCCCAGCCCCAGACGGATCGCGCGCAGTCGCACCTGGTCCGCCGCCTCCTCGCCCGAGACATAGACCACCTGTCGGCCCAGATTGGCGACATTGGCCGCGACCTGCAGCAGCAGCGTCGACTTGCCGATGCCGGGGTCGCCACCCAGCAGCGTCGCGCTGCCGGGAACGATCCCGCCGCCCACCGCCCGGTCGAACTCGGCGATGCCGGTCTGCATCCGCTCGGGCAGCGCAACGGCGGCGTTGAGCCCGACCAGCTCGATCGCCCGGCCGCCGCCCTGCAAATTATGCTTCGCGGCAAACGGCGTCGCATTGGCCGCCGCCTCCTGCACCAGCGTGTTCCATTCCGCGCAGTCGGGGCACTGCCCCTGCCAGCGGTGGGTCTCCGACCCGCAGGCCTGACAAACATAACGCGTCTTGAGCTTCGCCATGGCCCTTGCGTATCAGAACAAAGAGAGAACTAAAAGACCGCTTCGGCCTTTCCGCCCATCATCTGTTGCCGCACCAGCGGGATCGGCGGGCCGCCGTAGCTCAGGAACTGGTCGTGGAACTGTTTCCACGCCTTCTGGCCACCCTTGTCGGCGGTCCAGTCGTCGCGCAGCTTGCGGATCATCAGCTTGCCCATGGTGTAGTTGAGGTAGCCCGGATCATAGGTGCCGCGGGCCGCCTGCTGCTTGGCATTGCCTTCGTCCTGGTAGCATTGGTCGCGGAACATCTCGAAGCTCTGCTGCTGCGTCATGCTGCCGGTGTGCATGCCGATCGACGACAGGAAGCGGCAATCGCGGAGCAGTGCGTTGCTCAATTGCCCGATCATCGTTTCATCGGTGCCGCCGCCGACCCCGGCCACGCGCATCATCTCTTCGGTGTAATGCGCCCAGCCCTCGGCGAAGGCATAGCCGACGAACACCCGCCCGAAGAAGCTCTTCGACCGGTTGGCATGAAGGAAGTTGAGGAAGTGGCCCGGCCATACCTCATGGATCGAGGTGAACAGCAGGTCGGCCTGTCCGGGGACGAAGCCGTCCTGCATCTCCTTCGACCAGCTGGGGTCGGGCGGCGCGATGTAATAGACCGACGGCAGGTTCTTCTCATACGGCCCGGGGATGTTGATGTAGGCGAAGTTCTGCCGGTTGTAGGGCGGCGCTTCCTCGACCTTGGCTTCTTCGGGTCCCGGAATGGTGACGAGGTCCTTGTCGACCAGGAACTGCTTCAGGCCCGCCAGCTGTTCGCGCGCCCCGGCGACCGCGCCGCCCTTGGGCTTGTTGGCATTCATCTTGGCCATGCAGTCCGGGATCGACGCGCCCGGCGCGTAGCGACCGCAGGCCTGGGTCAGCAGGTCCTGGTTGGACTTGAGATCCGCTTCGCCGATCTTCTGAAGTTCTTCGACCCGCGTCGTCACCATTTCAGTGTCGGCCAGCATCCGCTGATACTTCGCCTTGCCCAGCGCGAAGTCGGGCTTGGCGGCAGCGCGCTGGCCTTCGACCCACGCAACAGTATCCTGCATGGCTTTGACCGCACCGTCCGACGCCGCCTTCAGCGCCGCCTGGTCTTCGGGCGTTCCGACGCCCTTCCACGCGGCCATGCCATCCCCGGGGAAATATTCGGCGAAACCGCCGAACGCGCTCTTGGCATAATCGACGAAGCTCACCGCCATCGGCGCCTTGATGTTGGCGCGCATCTGCTCCGCCGCGCGGGGGATGTTCTGCAGGAACTTGATGTAGGCCTTCAGCCGCGTTTCCGGCGGCGCGTAGGGCACGGTGACATAAACCGACGGGTCGAAAGCGCCGAGGTAGCTGGCGGGGTTGTGGTGGAACTGGTCGGCGCCTTCCGGGTCGATCCAGAACAACTGACCTTTCGCGACGGCGATCAGATAGTCGCGTTCAAGCTGCTGGTCCTTGTCGAGGGTCGACGCATCGAACGCCTGCGCGTCGGCGATCACTTTCTTCAACCGCGCGACTTCGCCGTCGAGCGCGGCCTGGCTGAGGTCGGCGATCTGTCCGTCATATTCGTGCCGCCCCTGCGAAACGGCAAAACCCGGATTGGCCTTGAAGCTGGCTTCGATGAACTGGTCGACGAAGCCCTTCCACGATGTCGATGCCGCGCCGGCGACGGCGGTGACGCCATTTTCGTCCGCGCTGCCCACCTTGCAACCCGCTGTTGCCAGCGCCAGTGCCGCTACGCCGATCGTCAAAGCTGCGCGCATCGCCATTCCTTCCATCTGTCCATTGCCGGAGTCGGACGCGAAGCTATCCACGGGAATGGGCCTGTCTGCAATCCGCCCCGTGCGGATGGGTGCGTTGCGCATCGCAACCCAGCGGGCTAGTCGACTCGCGATGAGCCTGCTTCCCGAACCGCTGCGCCTTCCCGCCTTCCGGGCTTTCTGGGTAGCACGGCTGACCGCGACAATCGCGCAGATGGCGATGGTGATCGTCATCGGCTGGCAGGTTTACGACATCGCCCGCGAAACCATGGACATGAAGGCGGCCGCCCTGCGGCTGGGCCTGATCGGGGTGGTCCAGTTCGTGCCGCTGTTTGCGCTCAGCCTTGTCGCGGGATGGACGGCGGATCATGTCGACCGGCGGTGGGTTGGTCGTGCCGCGGTGGCGCTGGAACTGGTCTGCGCAGCGACCCTGGCGATCGCAGCCTGGACCGACCGGACGAGCCTGCCGATCCTCTACGCAGTCGCGGCGCTGCTCGGCGTCGCCCGGGCCTTTGCCGGCCCGTCGCTGGGTGCGCTCGCTCCGAACCTCGTCCCGCAGAAGATATTGCCGAATGCGATCGCCCTGTCCTCGATCGCCTGGCAAAGCGGCACGATCGTCGGGCCGGCGGTTGGCGGCTATCTCTACGCTTGGAGCCCGGCCGCCCCCTACGAGGCAAGTGCGATCCTGTTCGGCGTATCGCTGCTGTGCCTTTTTCTCATCGGGCCGGTACCACGCCCCGAACAGAAGCGGAGCGGCGGTCCCTGGTCGCAGATCGGCGAAGGATTGCGATACGTGCGCCAGAACCGCCTGGTGCTGGGCGCGATCAGCCTCGACCTGTTCGCCGTGTTGCTGGGGGGTGCGACGGCGATGCTGCCGATCTTCGCGCGCGATATCCTGCACGCCGGCCCGGAAGGCCTCGGTCACCTGCGAGCCGCGCCGGCCGTGGGCGCGACTCTGACCGCGCTGTGGTTCGCGTTCAAGCCGCTGAAGTCGAACGTCGGGGTGAAGATGCTGACCGCGGTCGGCGTCTTCGGTGTGGCGACGGTGGTGTTCGGCTTTTCACGTTGGATGCCGCTCAGTCTGCTGTGCCTGGCGCTGCTCGGCGCGGCCGACATGCTGAGCGTCTATGTCCGTCAGTCGCTGATCCAGATTTACACGCCCGACGCCATGCGCGGTCGGGTCGGCGCGGTGTCGACCCTGTTCATTTCCGCGTCCAACGAACTGGGGGAAGCCGAAAGCGGCTTCCTTGCGGCACTGGTCGGGCCGGTGGTGGCCGTCGTCGGCGGTGGGATCGGCGCGGTCGCGGTGGTATTGATCTGGGCGCGGATCTTCCCAGAACTGCGCAACGCGCGCACTTTCGACCCGCCGGTCGATAATCGCCAGAAGGAGGCCTGACCCATGAAAGCCGCCAATATCCTCGAAACGATCGGCGGCACGCCGCACATCCGCATCAACCGGCTGTTCGGTAACGCCGAGGTCTGGATCAAGTCGGAGCGGGCGAACCCGGGCGGATCGATCAAGGACCGTATCGCCCTGTCGATGGTCGAGGACGCCGAGCGATCGGGCAAGCTGAAGCCGGGCGGGGTCATCATCGAGCCGACGAGTGGCAACACGGGTATCGGCCTCGCCATGGTCGCGGCGGTCAAGGGCTATCGCCTGATCCTGGTCATGCCCGACAGCATGTCGATCGAGCGGCGCCGCCTGATGCTTGCCTATGGCGCCGAGTTCGATCTCACCCCGCGCGAAAAGGGGATGAAGGGCGCGATTGCGAGGGCCGAGGAGATCGCGGCAGGAACCGAAGGGTCGTGGATTCCGCAGCAGTTCGAAAATCCGGCCAATATCGAAGCCCACGTCCAGACGACGGCAGAAGAGATATTGGCCGACTTTCGCGACAGTCCGATCGACGCAGTGATTACCGGGGTCGGAACGGGCGGCCACATCACCGGCACAGCCAAGGTGCTGAAACGGGCCTGGCCGAAGCTCAAGGTCTTTGCCGTCGAACCGACGCTGTCCCCGGTCATTTCGGGCGGCGACCCCGCGCCACACCCGATCCAGGGGATCGGCGCAGGCTTCATTCCCGTTAACCTCGACACTTCACTCCTCGATGGGGTGATACAGGTCGACCCGGAGGATGCGCGCGAAATGGCACGACGCGCGGCCCGGGAAGAAGGCATGTTGGTCGGCATTTCTTCGGGCGCGACCCTGAGCGCGATCGCGCAGAAGTTGCCGGAACTGGACGAGAATTCGCGGATTCTGGGATTCAATTACGACACTGGCGAGCGCTATCTCTCGGTGCCCGGATTCCTTCCCGAAGAATAGGGTCAACGCGCCACTAACTGCGTCCGTTTGACCATCCGTTAACTCCTGCCGCGATATTGGGTACCGCGAGGGGATCTTTACGGATGCGCAAGGCTCGGTTTGCGATCAGCGGCGATGATGAAATCAACGACAGGGCATCGCTTTCCGAGGCCCTGACGTTCGACGTCCGCGCACCGGAAACGATCGATGACGAGCAGCTGGCGCTGCACCGTGTGGCAATGTTCGATCTCGCGCCGGCCCTGCTGTTCGCCACCCATCTGGTTTGGGGAACTGCGTGCCTTCTCCAGCATCCCGACTGCCTTAAGGAAAGCCTGAGCAGCAACCCGATCCTGCCGGTAGGATTGGCGCTGGTTGCCGATGCACTGATGTTTGCTGTGCTACGCGTTCGCGGCCGATTCAGCATCGCTCCTCACCTGCTCAGCCGCCTGCTGATGGGATACATCGCCATCGGCGGCGCACTGTGGATGGACTATGGTCTGATCCTTGCGCGCAACGACATGATCGGCGTGTCGTTCATTGCGCTGGCCTTTGGCGCCGGACTGGCTGCTGCCACCATCGTTTCGATTTCCTCGCCGCCCATCGCGATCGTCAATGCGCTCGTCGCCATGGCCGGCGCGCTAGCGGTTTCGCGCGCGCCGCAGGCGTTGTTCGGGATCGGCTTTCTCGGCCTCATCAATATCGCCTACAGCATCGCCAGCGCGCGAACGGTCATCGCCAACGCCCGCAAGCGGCTGCGACTGGAAGCGCAGGCGCGCAAGGCGCTGCATTTCGTCGACGAGTTCGAAAATTCTGGGCGCGGATGGTTCTGGGAAACCAACAGCGCAGGCACGCTTTCCTACGTCTCCCGCCAGCTAGCGGACGATTTCAAGGTCGAGCCAGAAGAACTGCTCGGTCGACAATTCACCGACCTGCTGTCCGTCGACACCAGCGGCGACAATATGCGCGAGGAGCGGACGCTGGGTTTCCACCTGTCAGCCCGCTTCCCGTTCAGCGACGTTATCGTACGCGCCGCCAGTGACGAGGACATCCACTGGACCCTGTCGGGCAACCCGGTGTTCGACGAGCAGGGTCGCTTCCTTGGTTTCCGCGGCATCGGCACCGACCTTACCGAACAGCGCCGCAGTGAGCAGGAAATCACCCGCCTCGCGCGGTTCGACAGCCTGACCGGCCTGCCCAACCGCGCGCTGATGCGCCAGACGCTGGATGAGGCGCTGCGCAACGCTGCCAACCGCCGCAAGGGCTGTTCGCTGTTCCTGATCGACCTCGACCGGTTCAAGAACGTCAACGACACGCTCGGCCATCCGGTCGGCGACGCGCTGTTGCGCCAGGTTGCCGACCGCCTGAAATCGGTGATGGGCGAGCATGGGCAGGTCGGCCGCCTGGGCGGTGATGAGTTCAAGGCCGTCCTGCCCGGGACGGTCGAGACCGGTTTGCTTGAATCGTTGGCACGGACGCTGATCGAGCAGGTTAGTCGCCCATACATGATCGAAGGGCATCGTGTGACGATAGGCGCGTCGGTCGGTATCGCCATCGGCGATCCGGGCCGTTCCTGCGCCGATAGCCTCGTCCGCAACGCCGACCTCGCGCTTTATGCCGCCAAGGCCGCGGGCCGGGGCAAGCACATGTTCTACCAGTCGTCGATGCATACCGAGGCGACTGACCGCCAGGTGCTCGAGAACGACCTTCGCCAAGCACTCGACCGAAACGAATTGTGGGTCGCCTATCAGCCCATCGTCCGGACGGCGGGCGAGGAAATTGCCGGTTTCGAAGCGCTGCTGCGTTGGAACCACCCGGTCCGCGGCCCGATTTCGCCCGAAAAATTCATTCCGCTCGCCGAGGAATGCGGCATGATCGGCAAGATCGGGCAGTTCGTCCTCGAAACCGCGATCGCCGAAGCGGCGCGTTGGCCCGAACCCCTGCGGGTCGCGGTAAATCTCTCGCCCATTCAATTCAACGATCCCAGCATCTGCGATCGCGTGGCCAGCGCGTTGACCGCCTACGGCTTGCAGCCCGCCCAGCTGGAGTTGGAGATCACGGAAAGCGTTTTCCTGGCCGACAATGACGCCACTGACGCCACGTTCAGCAAGCTCAAGGCGCTTGGTGTGCGCCTTGCGCTCGACGATTTCGGTACCGGCTATTCCTCGCTCGGCTATCTCCGCAAGGCGCCATTCGACAAGATCAAGATCGACCAGGGCTTCGTCCGCGGCGCGGCGTCGACGACCAAACGCAACAGCGCAATCATCCGCGCGATCGTCACGCTGGCCGAATCGCTGGGAATGGATACCACGGCCGAGGGTGTCGAAACCCATGACGACCTCGAGCTCATCCGTGAGCTCGGCGTCAGCCAGGTCCAAGGCTACATTTTCGGCAAGCCCGTGCCAGCCGAACAAGCCCGAGAGCTGGCGAACCGGGTCACCATGGAAGCCGACGGATTTTCTGCCCAGCGCGAGCCGCGCCATCGCCTGATGCGGCGCGCCATTGCCGCGGTAAACGGCCAGCCGACCGAGATTCGCCTGCGCAACATTTCCGCCATGGGCGCGCTCGTCGAGTGCCCCCATGTCGTCGCTCCGGGCACGATGATGACGATCGACATCGTCGGCGTCGGCCCGGTCATCGGCACGGTGCGCTGGGCGCAGTCAGGCAAGTTCGGCGTTCAGTTCACCGAACATTTCGACCTTGCGAGACTGGCACCCAAGAAAGAGCGGACCACCAGCCCAATGCTGTCGCCCTGGCACGTCGGCCAGCAGCGCAGCGCGAGCTAAGGCTTACGCGACCTCGAACGCTTCGACCGGCAGCGCCATGATGCTGTCGGCGCCGGCTTCCACCTTGCGGCGCAGCGCCGAGGCAGCGACCAGTTCGCGGTCGGCGAAGAAGCGCGCCGTGGCGATCTTGGTTTCGTGATAGGACTTGTCCTCGCCCGCCTCGTCCTTGAGGCGGCTTGAGACGCTGGCCATCTTGAGCCACATCCAGCCTAGCGACACCAAGCCCATCAGCTGCATGTAAGCGTAGGAACCGGCCCCGGCGTTGTTCGGATCGGCGAGGCCGTTCTGCGCCAGCCACATGGTCGCGGCCTGCAGGTGGCCAACCGCCTTTTCCAGCGGCTCGACGATACCGGCGGGGTCACCGGCGGCCTTGGCCTCGGCAATGTCGTTGGCGACCAGCTCGAAGAAGGCGCGGACCGACCGGCCACCGTTCGCACCAAGCTTGCGACCGACGAGGTCGAGCGCCTGGACACCATTGGTGCCTTCGTAGATCTGGGCGATGCGGGCGTCGCGGACGAACTGGTCCATGCCCCATTCGGCGATATAACCGTGGCCGCCATAGACCTGCTGCATGTTGACGGCGACCTCGAAGCCGCGATCGGTGAGATAGCCCTTGATGACCGGGGTCAGCAGGCTGATGAGGTCGTCGGCGGCCTGGCGTTCGGCCTCGTCCGGCGACTTGCGCGACAGGTCGACCTGCAGCGCGCCCCAGAGGATCAGCGCACGGGCGGCCTCGTTGAACGCCTTGGCCTCCATCAGCATGCGGCGGACGTCGGGGTGGACGAACAGGCTGTCGGCCTTGGCGTCCGGATCGCGGTTTTCGGGCTTGAGCGCCCGACCCTGCCTGCGGTCCTTGGCGTAAACGACCGCGTTCTGATAGGCGACCTCGCCCTGCGCCAAGCCCTGCAGGCCAACGCCGAGGCGCGCCGCGTTCATCATGATGAACATCGCCGCGAGTCCCTTTTCGGCCTCGCCCACCAGCCAGCCCTTGGCGCCATCATAGTTGAGGACGCAGGTCGCGTTGCCATGAATGCCCATCTTATGCTCGATCGAGCCGCAGCTGACCGCATTGCGGTCGCCCAGCGAGCCATCGTCGTTGACGAGGAACTTGGGCACCACGAACAGCGAGATGCCCTTCACATTGTCCGGCGCACCCTCGATCTTGGCGAGGACGAGGTGGATGATGTTTTCGGCCAGGTCGTGCTCGCCGGCCGAGATGAAGATCTTGGTGCCGGTGATCGAATAGCTACCGTCTCCATTGGGGACGGCCTTGGTCTTGAGCAGGCCAAGGTCGGTGCCGCAATGCGGTTCGGTAAGGTTCATGGTCCCGGTCCACTGACCCGAAATCATGTTGGGGACGTACTTCTGCTTCTGTTCGTCCGACCCCTTGACCAGCAGCGACGCCACCGCGCCCTGGGTCAGGCCGTTGTACATTTCGAAGGCGTGGTTGGATGAGCCCATATATTCGGCCACCGCGGTCGCGATCGCGCTCGGCAGGCCCTGCCCGCCATATTCGACCGGCGCGTGGAGCGTGGTCCAGCCGCCGGCGACGAACTGGTCCCAGGCCTCCTTGAAGCCCGGCGGCGTGGTCACCGACCCGTCGGGATGGCGGGTGCAGCCCTTCTGGTCGCCGACCTGGTTGAGCGGCGCGAGCACCTCTTCACAGAAGCGGCCGCCTTCGGTCAGGATGGCTTCGACGAGGTCGGGGGTGGCATCGCCGAACCCTGGCAGGTTCGAATAATTCTGGATGCCGACGATGTGGTTCAGGACATATTGCGTGTCGCGGACGGGGGCCTTGTAGGTCGGCATCGCTGTTACTTCTCCTGGTCGAGGGATTGGACGAGGCTGATGAAGCCTTCGAGTTCGGTGATAGTGGCGTCGATGTCGACGCGCTGGCGCTTCAGCTTGTCGACCTGCTCCTGGCAGCGTTCGACGGTCTTCAACCGCTGGGTACGGCGGCCGTCGCCGATGTCGTAAAGGTCGAGCAATTCCTTGATGTCGGACAGGCTGAGCCCCACGCGCTTGCCGCGCAGGATCCACGCAAGGCGCGCCCGATCGCGGTCGGAGTACAGGCGCTGGGTGCCGCGGCGCTCGGGATGGATCAGCGCTTCGTCCTCATAGAAGCGAAGCGCGCGGGCGGTGACGTCGAACTCGTCGCACAACTCACCGATCGAATAATGCTCTTTCGTTGCAAGCATGTCAGCCAGTTAGTTTACGTTCACGTAAAGGTCAATATAGAATGCGGCGGCTCGCCAGATAGGGCGACAAATTGATGACAGGCCTGTATAGGCCCGCTCATTGGCTCCCGGGGATTCGCGAAACGATGCTCACCACTCACCCGTTCGACGACGACAAGTTGCGGGAAGAATGCGGTATTTTCGGCATTTGGGGCGCGGATAACGCCTCGCAGTATGTCGCACTTGGCCTGCATGCGTTGCAGCACCGGGGGCAAGAAGCGGCGGGCATCGTCACCCAGGACGGCAGTCACTACCATGCCCATCGCGCCATGGGTCATGTGGCCGGCAACTTCGACAATGACGACATCATGGCGCAGCTGGCCGGCAAGGTCGCCATCGGGCACGTCCGCTATTCGACGACGGGCGAGACGGCGCTGCGCAACGTCCAGCCGCTGTTCGCCGAACTGGCCAGCGGCGGGTTCGCCGTCGCGCACAACGGCAATCTTTCCAACGCGATGGCGCTACGCGACCGACTGGTGAAGCGCGGCTCCATCTTCCAGTCGACCAGCGACACCGAGGTCATCATCCACCTCGTCGCGACGTCGCTTTACGATACCGTCCTTGATCGCCTCGTCGACGCGCTGAAGCAGGTCGAAGGCGCCTATTCGCTCCTGATCATCACCCCGCTCGGCCTCATCGCGTGCCGCGATCCGCTGGGCATTCGTCCGCTGGTGATGGGCGAATTGAACGGCGCGACCATCTTCGCGTCGGAAACGGTCGCGCTCGATACCGTCGGGGCGACCTATGTCCGCGACGTCGAACCGGGCGAGCTCGTCGTCGTCACCGACAAGGGAGCCCAGAGCTTCCGCCCGTTCAAGGCGATGAAGCCCCGCCCCTGCATCTTCGAACATGTCTATTTCAGCCGCCCAGACAGCGTCGCCGAAGGCAAGTCGGTCTATGAAGTCCGCAAGAACATCGGCGCCGAACTGTCGCGCGAAGCGCCGGTCGAAGCCGATTATGTCGTGCCGGTGCCGGACAGCGGCGTTCCCGCTGCGCTCGGCTTCAGCCAGGAAAGCGGCATCCCCTTCGAACTGGGCATCATCCGGTCGCACTATGTCGGCCGCACCTTCATCCAGCCGAGCCAGGACGGCCGCAAGACGGGCGTGAAGCTCAAGCACAACGCCAATAGCGCGCTGATCAAGGGCAAGCGCATCGTACTGATCGACGACAGCATCGTGCGCGGCACGACCTCGCTGAAAATCGTGCAGATGATGCGCGATGCCGGCGCCAGCGAAGTGCATATGCGCATCGCCAGCCCGCCGACCGCGCACAGCTGCTTTTACGGCGTCGACACACCCGAACGCTCAAAGCTGCTCGCCGCCAACATGGACGTTGCGGCGATGCGCGAGTTCATCCAGGCCGACAGCCTTGCGTTCATCAGCATCGACGGGCTGTACCGCGCGCTTGGCGAAGAACGTGACGCGGCCAGCCCGCAGCGCTGCGACGCCTGCTTCACCGGTCTTTATCCGACCACACTGACCGATTGTCCGGCAGGCGCCAACGACCTGGCGCAGGAACAGGCGATGGAATCCAGCCTGCCCGTGGCCGCCACCCGATAGGACAAGTTGCATGACGGAATCGAAGCCCCTTCAGGGAAAACTGGCGCTCGTCACGGGCGCCAGCCGCGGAATCGGTGCGGCCACCGCCGAGGCGCTCGCCGCGCAAGGCGCGCACGTCATTCTCGTCGCCCGCACCGCACAGTCGCTGGAGCAGGTCGAGGATCGTATTCATGAAGCGGGCGGCACCGCGACGATCGCCCCCATGGATATCAGCGAGCGCGATAATGTGGCGAAGCTGGCCGAGGCGATCGGCGGCCGCTGGGGCAGCCTGGACATCCTCATCCTTAACGCGGCGATGCTCGGTAGCCTGTCGCCGGTCGAACATCTTGACGCCAAGGAACTGGATCGGCTGTTCAAGATCAACGTGCTCGCCAACCAGGCGCTGATCGCGGCGTTCGACCCGATGCTCCGCCGCGCCGAGCGGGCCGACATTGTCGGCGTTACCTCGTCGGTCGGCAGCGAACCGCGCGCCTTTTGGGGCGGTTACGGCGCGTCGAAGGCAGCGCTCGAGAACCTGCTGCTGACCTACGCCGACGAGACCGCTCACGCCGGCCGGATCCGGGTTCACATCGTCGATCCGGGCGCAACCCGCACGCGCATGCGCCAGCTCGCGTTCCCGGGTGAAGAGCCGGCTAGCGTCAAGCCTCCCGAAACGGTTGCGTCGGCCATCGTCGCGCGCCTATCGTCCGACGTCCCCACGGGCGAAAGGACGAGGGTCGAGGCATGATCGTGTCGCTGCTGGTCACCGCGCAGATGATGGCGACCGTTCCCGAGCAGCTGAAACCCTATACGATCGACGAACCGATGGCGCGGCCCGACGCGGCCGCGCTGGTTTGGGCGGACGAGTTCGACGGACAGAAGCTCGATCGCAAGAAGTGGAAGTTCGACACCGCCCATAACAAGAGCGGCTGGTTCAACAACGAACGCCAATATTATGCCGCCAACCGCCGCGCCAATGCGCGGGTCGACAATGGTCTGCTGACGATCACCGCCCGCGCAGACGGCAGCGAAGTCAAGGACAACCCCGACTATGGCGGGCAGCGCTACACGTCCGCCCGGTTGCTGTCGAAGGCGAGCTGGACCTATGGCTATTATGAAATCCGCGCCAAGCTACCCTGCAGCCAGGGCATGTGGCCGGCGATCTGGATGCTTCCGCCCGATCTTCGAAAATGGCCCGAGGACGGCGAGATCGACATCATGGAACATGTCGGCAAGACCCCCGGCGACGTCTATGCGACGTTGCACGCCCTGAACTATGTCCACACCAAGAATACGCAGCGCGGTTCGATCCTGAAGGTGCCATCTGTGTGCACCGAATTTCACACCTACCAGCTCGACTGGCGTCCCGACGCCATTCGCATCGGGGTCGACGGGAAGGCCTTCATGCGCGTCGCCAACGACAAGCCCGCCGAGGGCAAGGCGGCGTGGCCGTTCGATCGGCCGTTTCGGCTGATCCTCAACCTCGCGACGGGGGGAGACTGGCCGGGGGCGGTCGACGACAGCGCGCTGCCCCAGCAATTCCAGATCGACTACGTTCGCATCTATCGCTGATCGTCAGATGGCGGCGAGTGCGGCCAGTGCTCGCGCGCGCGCGTCGCGGTGGTCGATGATCTTCTTGGGATAAGTCCCGCGTTTATCGTCGGGCGGGTCATGGATATCGGCGTCGGGCAGGTGCGCCAGTTCCGGGACCCATTCACGGATATAGTCGCCCGTGTCGAACTTCTCCGACTGGGTCAGCGGCGCCATGATGCGGCTGAACATGTTGCTGTCGATGCCCGTACCCGCGACCCACTGCCAGTTGGTCGCGTTGGAACCGTAGTCGGCATCGACAAGGCAGTCCCAGAACCAGGCCTCACCCTCACGCCAGTCGATCAGCAGGTGCTTGATGAGGAAGCTCGCGGCGATCATTCGCACGCGGTTGTGCATCCACCCGCTGACCCACAGCTGGCGCATGCCAGCATCTACGATGGGATAGCCAGTCATGCCTTGCTGCCACGCCTTGAGCTCCGAGGGGGCGGAGCGCCAGCGCAAGCTGTCGAAGCAGTCACGGGCATTGCGCCTGCCGTAATCCGGATATTGCAGGATCACATTTTGCGCATAGTCGCGCCAGCCGATCTCGCCGAGGAACGTGCCGACCGATCCGCCGAGTCTGGAAACCTTGTGCCACACCCGCCCCGGCGAAATTTCGCCGAAATGAAGGTGCGGGCTTAGCCGCGACGTCCCTTCCACCGCCGGCAGGTTGCGCTGCTGTTCGTAACGCGCGGCTTCGTCGACGAAGTCGTCCAGCCGTGCCAGCGCGCCCTCTTCGCCCGGCGTCCATTCCTTGGCGAAGCCGGTCGCCCAGTTGGGCTTGGTCGGCAGCAAATGCCAGTCATTCAGCGCGTCGCTTGTGGGCCATGTCTTTGGAGCGGCGATGGCTTGCGGACGCGGATGCGGTTCGTGGGGCGGCATGCGTTCGCTAAGCGCGCGCCAGAACGGCGTGTAGATTTTGTAGGGACTGCCGCTGCCGGTCGTCACGCTGCCCGGCGGTGCAAGATAGTTGCCGTCATGAAGGCAAAGATCGAGCGTCTTGGCCACCGCGCATTCTGCATTCAGCCACCAAGGTTCGTAATGGTGCAATGCATTGACACGCCGCGTGCCGACCTCATGGGCGAGGGCGGTAAGCACCTCGTCCGACTTCCCGCGCCGCAGGATCAGCCGCGATCCCTTGTCGCGCAACGCCTTGTCGAGGTTGTCCAGGCTGTGATGCAGCCACCAGCGCGATGCAGCGCCCATCTTCCGATGCTTGGGCGTTTCGTCGTCAAGGATGTAGACCGGGACAACCGGCCCCTCCGCTGCTGCGGCCGTCAGTGCCGCCTGATCGGAGAGCCGCAGGTCGCGGCGAAACCAGACGATGGTGGGCGAATCGGTCATCAGCAGGTGCGAACGGTCGACTGCCTCAAAAAGGTCCGTCGCGCGGCGCGTTCGCCGTAGCGCGCATCGCCGAAGGTGACGGTCGCGGTGCATCCCTTGTGCTCGACCTCGGCCGTCATCATGGTCGACCAGCCGACGAAACTCTTTAGCTTGGGGTCGCGCGCCGCAGCGATCACCGCCCGATCGTCAAGATTGTCCCGACCATGCGGTCCGACGGAGATCAGGCCGCCGCGCAGCGGATCGTAATAGGCGCGGCCGATGCCCCGCCCCTGCCGCCAGATTAACCCGCGCTCCCAGAAGCGGACCGGTGCCGGGCTGGCGAAGATGGCATCGGGCTGGGGTCCATCCAGCCGCGCCAGCACTGCTGACTTGGCCTGCTCGGAAATGACGATGTTGAGGCCGATATAGGCCAGCGCAAAGGCGATGGCAGCCTGCGGCACGCGCCGCCATTCCCGCCCTTGCTTCTCGCGCATCCGCGACCATGCAATCGCCAATGACAGGACCGTCCACAGCACAGCGTCGATGATGAACAGGGCATCGACATGATACCAGGCGGTGCTGAGCGGCGAGTAAAGCTGGACCGAATAGGTGGTCAGCATATCCAGCAGCGGATGGGTCAGCGTGCCGATGTAGGCGAGCGCGAGGAGCCAGCCGGGACGCATTGCCAATCCGGATCGAAAACGGGTTCCGCGCGCCACCTGCCAACGATCGAGCAAGAGGAGCAGGCCGGTAAGCAGCAGCGGCAGGATGATGACCCCGCCGACCAGCCCGTGGGTAAAACCACGGTGCATCGCCAGCGGCTCCCACGACGCCTTGCCGAAGAACACATCGATGTCGGGGGCATTGGCGCCCAGGATCAGCGCGGCGAGGCCCTTGCGGCTCTTCGTCTTGAGACCGGCCTGGCCGATGATCCATCCGGCGAAACTATGCGTCAGATTGTCCATCAGCGGGCCTTTGCGAACCAGATGGTATGATGCGGGCCCTTGCCGTTGGACCGCGCGCGGACGCCGACCTCGTCGACGCGGAAGCCGGCGGAGACCAGGCGGCGGGTGAAGGCGGGATCCTTGGCCGCGGACCAGATCGCGGCGACGCCCCCGGGTCGAAGCGCGCGCTTCAGCAGCGACAGGCCCGCTTCGTTGTAAAGCCGGTCATTCTCCGCGCGCACCAGCCCGTCGGGGCCATTGTCGACGTCGAGCAGGATGGCATCCCAACCGCCCTGTGCGATGCCGTTGGCGACATCGTCGATGACGATGTGGGTGCGCTTGTCGTCGAGGCTGCCGGCGGTCATGTCCGCCATTGGGCCGCGCGCCCAGTCGACGATTTCGGGCACCAGTTCGGCGACCACGACCTCGGCATCCTTTGGCAATGAACGCAGCGCGGCGCGAAGCGTGAAGCCCATGCCATAGCCGCCGATCAGCCAGCGCTGGCCCTTCTTCGGCCCCAGTCGTTCGGCGGTCATTGTCGCGAGCGCCTCTTCCGATCCGCTCATCCGGCTCGACATCAGCTCCTCGCGATCGACGAGGATCAAATGGTCGCCGCCGCGGCGGTAGAGGATCATCTCGCCGCCGCCGGGAATGCGGGCGGAGGCGATGCGCTCGCGCGGGATCACTCGGCCCGCGGCTCCTTCTCGACCTGCCAGGTCTGGCCTTGGCTGACGAGCTTTTGCAGGTCGGGAGTTTTGCCCGCCGAGGCGGCCTCGTTCTGCTCGACCACCGCATGATCGAAGGTTGGCGCCGGGTCCTCGTAGATTACGCCCAGCGCGACCGGGAAGCTGGCAATCGGCATGTCGACCAGCATGTGGGCGATGGCACGATTCTTCGGATTGTGGACGATGACCTCGTCGCTGTCGCCGTCGACGACCTTTAGGCTGAGCGTTTCGCTGTCGAGCGCGATGCCCTTGGCGCCGTTCGCGAACAGCATCTTCTCGCCCGCCTTCAGCCACAGCTGCTTTTCCGCCGCGACCGCCTTTTCGGTGAAGTTGGCGAACACGTCGTCGTTATAGACCACGCAATTCTGGTAGATTTCGACGAAGCTGGCGCCGCGGTGCGCGTGCGCTGCCTTCAGCACATCGACGAGGTTCTTGTGAACATCGATGCCGCGCGCCACGAAGCGCGCGCCAGCGCCGAGCGCGAAGGCGCAGGGGTTGGCCGGGCGATCGACCGAGCCGAACGGGGTCGACGGGCTGCGCGTTCCGACATGCGACGTCGGCGAATATTGGCCCTTGGTGAGGCCGTAGATCTCGTTGTTGAACAGCAACAGCTGGCAATCGAGGTTGCGGCGCAGAAGGTGCATCGTGTGATTGCCACCGATGCTGAGTGCGTCGCCGTCGCCGGTGACGATCCACACGTCGAGCTCGGGATTGGCGAGCTTGGTGCCCGTCGCGATCGCGCAGGCGCGGCCGTGGATGGTGTGGAAACCGTAGCTCGCCATATAATAGGGAAAACGGCTGGAACAGCCGATGCCGCTGATGAACACCGTCTTGGCGAGCGACGCCTCAAGATCGGGCATGGTCCGCTGGACGGCCTTCAGGATGGCATAATCGCCGCAGCCCGGACACCAGCGCACTTCCTGGTCCGATGCCCAGTCCTTGGCGGTGAGTTTGGTGACTTCGTTCATTTGCCGAAAAATCCGTTGATCCAGAGGAACAGGAAAACGACCACGACCAGCATGCCGATCAGCGGCCAGGCGTTGATGGGTTTGGGATCCGGCTCGCTCATGCCAAAGCCTCGTCGATCGCCGCATCGATCTCGGCGATGCGGAAGGGCTGGCCGCTGACCTTGTTGAGTGGTTTGGCGTCGACCAGGAATTGGTCGCGGAGCAGCGTTTTCAGCTGGCCGGTGTTCATTTCCGGAACGAGGATGCGCTCATAGCCGCGCAGCAGTTCGCCGAGGTTCTTCGGGAAGGGCGCGATGTGGCGGATGTGAATGTGGGCGACGTCCTTGCCCGCGGCGCGCGCCCGGCGCACCGCCTGGTGGATCGGGCCGAAGGTCGATCCCCATCCCACCACGGCAAGCTTGCCGCTGCCGTTGCCGATGGAAACGTCCTGGTCGGGGATGCTTTCAGCAATGCCTGCCACCTTGGCCGCGCGCAGGCGGGTCATTTCGGCATGGGCTTCGGGCGAATAGTCGATGTTGCCGGTGCCCGGCTGCTTTTCGATACCGCCAATCCGGTGCTCGAGACCCGGCGTGCCCGGCTTGATCCACGGGCGGGCCAGGTCGCCGTTGCGATCGAACGGCCGAACGCCGCTACCTTCGGCCGCGAATTCGACCGGAAACGCCTTATAGTCGCCCATATCCGGCACCTTCCACGGCTCGGCCGCATTGGCGATATAGCCGTCGGTCAGAAGCATCACGGGAGTCATGTAGCGAATCGCGATGCGGCACGCCTCGATCGCGCAATCGAAGGCGTCGGCGGGCGAGCGCGCAGCGATGACCGGGATCGGCGCATCGCCGTTGCGGCCGTAGACTGCCTGGTAAAGGTCGGACTGTTCGGTCTTGGTCGGAAGGCCGGTCGACGGCCCGCCGCGCTGCGAATTGACGATGACCAGCGGCATTTCGGTCATCACCGCAAGGCCCATCGCCTCGCCCTTCAGCGCAATACCCGGGCCAGACGAGCTGGTGACGCCCAACTGCCCTGCGTAGCTGGCGCCGATGGCCGAGCAGATCGCCGCAATCTCGTCCTCCGCCTGGAACGTGGTGATGCCATATTCCTTGAGGCGCGAGAGATGGTGGAGGATCGCCGAGGCGGGCGTGATCGGGTAACCGCCGAAGAACATCTTCAAGCCCGCCAGCTGCGCACCCGCAACCAGCCCCACCGACAGTGATTCCGCGCCGGTCACCGTCCGGTAAAGGCCGGGCTCCGCGGGTGCGGCATCCATGTGCATCTGACGGATCTGGCCGCCGATCTCGATCGTTTCGCCATAGGCGTGGCCGGCGTTGAGCGCGGCGATATTGGCTTCGGCCAGCTCGGGCTTCTTGGCGAACTTGGCCTTGAGCCAATTGATGACCGGCGCGCGCTTGCGATCGAACATCCACAGCGCCAGGCCCAGCGTCCACATATTCTTGCAGCGCAGCGCTTCCTTGTTGCCGAGGCCATATTCCTTGACTGCTTCGACCGTCAGCTGGCTGATGTTGAACTTGATCAGCTGCCAGCGACCGAGGCTGCCGTCTTCCAGCGGATTGGCTTCATACCCCGCCTTGGCAAGGTTGCGCTGAGTGAATTCGCCTTCGTCGGCGATGATCAGGCCGCCGTCGCGGAGCGCCTTGACGTTGACCTTCAGCGCCGCCGGATTCATCGCCACAAGCACGTCGGGCGCATCGCCGGCGGTTTCGATCGCGGTCGAGCCGAAATTGATCTGGAAAGCCGACACGCCGAAGGTCGTGCCTTGCGGCGCGCGGATTTCGGCCGGGAAGTCGGGGAAGGTCGCCAGGTCGTTGCCCGCCAGCGCGGTCGACAAGGTGAACTGGCCGCCGGTCAGTTGCATGCCGTCGCCGCTGTCGCCTGCGAACCGCACCACCATCGCCTCGCGCGGCGGATGGGCGTGGGCTTCTTCGGGGGTCAGCAGATGGGTTGCCGACTGGGTCATGGGCGTCCTTCGGTCGAATGAGTCAGGGTTTCACCCCTGCCCTTACGACCGTGAGGGGAGCGTTGGAAGATGCTATATCGCCTCGCGACGGCCTCAGGCGGCCAGCGTCTCGAGCTGTTCGCTGACGTCGAGCCAGTCTGCCTCGGCCACCTCAAGCTCTTTCGCCACCTCGCCGCGCCGCTTCGACAATTCGCCCATCGTCAGCTTCGCCCACTCCTTTGCCGCCTTGGCAGGCTCGGCCATGGCAAGGTCGATCGCCGCCAGTTTCGCGGCCAGTCGCTGGGTCCGGCTTTCCGCATCGGCGACCTGCTTCTTCAGCGCCTTGGCACTTTCGCCATTGTCGTTGCGGCTGGCCTTATGGCCCTTGGTCTTGGCGTCGGCCTTGGGCTGGTTCCGCCCCAGAACGAAGTCGATGTAATCGTCGATGCTGCCGTCATAGTCGACCGCCTTGCCGTCATCGACCAGCACCAACCGGTCGGCGGTCAGTTCGACCATGTGGCGGTCGTGGCTGATCAAGATGACCGCGCCGTCGTAGCCGTTCAGCGCCTGGACCAACGCCTCACGCGCGTCGACGTCGAGGTGGTTGGTCGGCTCGTCGAGGATGATGAGGTGCGGCGCGTCGCGCGTGATCAGCGCAAGCGCCAGCCGCGCCCGCTCGCCGCCCGACAGCTTGGCTACCTTGGTCGTCGCCTTGTCGCCGGAGAAGCCGAAGCGGCCGAGCTGGGCGCGGACCGCGGCGGGCGTCTTGCCCTCCATCGCGCGGCTCATATGCTCCAGCGGCGTGTCGTCGCCCGACAATTCCTCGACCTGATACTGGGTGAAGTAACCGACCTTCATCTTGCCTGATGCGTGTATCGCGCCGTCCATCGTCGGCAGCTGCGCGGCGAGCAGGCGCGCCAGCGTGGTCTTGCCGTTGCCGTTGCGGCCCAGCAGCGCGACCCGGTCGTCGGGATCGATGCGCAGGTTGAGGCGGGTCAGGATCGGCTTGGCCTCGGTGTAACCCACCGCGGCCATGTCGAGGGTGATCAACGGCGGGCGCAGCTCCGAAGGCGACGGGAAATCGAACGCCAGGCTGGGATCTTCGGCCATCGCCGCGATCGGCTGCATCTTGGCCAGCATCTTTGCGCGGCTCTGGGCCTGCTTGGCGGTCGAGGCACGGGCCGAGTTGCGGGCGATATAATCCTGCAGCCGCGCTCGCTGCGCGTCCTGCGAGGCCTTGGCGGCGGCCAGCTGGGCCGCGCGTTCGGCGCGTTGCCGTTCGAACTGGTCGTAATTGCCGGCATAGGCGACCACCCCGCCGCGCTCAACGTGCAGGATGGTGTCGACGACATTGTTGAGAAGGTCGCGCTCGTGGCTGATGACGATCATCGTCCCGCGATAGTCCTTGAGGAAATTCTCCAGCCACAGCGTCGCTTCAAGGTCGAGGTGGTTCGACGGTTCGTCGAGCAGCAGCACGTCGGGCGCGGAGAACAGCAGCGCGGCCAGCGCCACGCGCATCTTCCATCCGCCCGAATAGCTGTCGAGCGGACGGCCCTGCATCTCCTCGTCGAAGCCGAGACCGAGCAGGATCTGCGAGGCGCGCGCATCGGCGGTGTAGGCGTCGATCGCCAGCAGCCGCTCGTAAACATCGCCGAGCCGTTCGGGGTCGGTGTTGGCGCATTCCGCCTCGGCCATCAGCGCGGCGCGTTCCTCGTCGGCGGCCAGCACGGTTTCGAACGGCGTCGCGGTGCCCGACGGCGCTTCCTGCGCGATATAGCCCAGCCGCGTCTTCTTCGGCATCTCGATCTCGCCCTCGTCGGCTTCGAGCTGGCCGATGATGACCTTCATCAGCGTCGACTTGCCCGCGCCGTTACGCCCGATCAGCCCGACCTTGCTGCCAGGGGTGATCGTCGCGCTCGCGCGTTCGAGGATCGTGCGCCCGCCAAGGCGCACCGTGATACCGTTGATGCTCAGCATGGGCGGCCGCCTACACGCATATTGTGACCAAGGCGAGGCGGATTTGAGCAAAGCTTAGTGCAGCGACCGGCGATGTGGACATGCACAAGGCGCAGCCATATCCCAACCATCGTGAAGCCAAAAATCCTATCGACCCTGGTCGGTTACGATCGCCGGCAATTTGCATCCGACGCGGTCGCCGGCGTGACCGTGGCATTGGTCGCCCTGCCGCTCAGTATCGCGATTGCGATCGGATCGGGCGCGCCGCCCGTTGCTGGCTTGGTGACTGCAGCGGTGGCCGGCTTTCTAATCTCCTTACTTGGCGGAAGCCGGGTTCAGATCGGAGGTCCGACGGGTGCCTTCATTGTCGTCGTCTATGCCGTCATCCATCGCCATGGGCTGGCGGGGCTGGCAACTGCCACGATGATGGCTGGTGCTCTACTCCTGCTCGCGGGCTTTCTTCGCGCCGGGCGGCTCATCCGCTTCATTCCAGATGCGGTAATTGAAGGCTTCACGTTGGGCATCGCGGTGGTCATTGGGATCTCCCAGATCAGGGACCTTGCGGGGCTGCAGACCGGTCCTTTGGACGCTGACTTCATCCCTAAAATCCAGGGGCTGTGGGCGGCACGCTCAAGCGCCGATCCGGCGGCGATCACACTGGGACTGGCGTCCATTGCGGCGCTGCTTCTGTTTCGCAAATGGATGCCCAGATTCCCGGCCCCGCTTCTGGTCATTGCGATGGCAAGCATCGCAGCACTGTGGATGCTACCGGGAATTTCTACGGTCGCTGCACGCTATGGCGCGATCGAAAACGGGGTTCCGCCACTGCAACTGCCCGATCTGCGGCTGCATACGATGATCGCGTTGCTGCCCTCGGCGCTGACAATCGCACTGCTGGCCGGAATCGAGTCCCTGCTATCCGCCATCGTCGCGGACAGGATGATCGGATCGTCCCACCGCTCGAATGCGGAATTGATCGCGCAAGGTGCCGCCAATGTCGTTTCTCCGCTTTTCGGCGGGCTTCCCGCGACTGGGGCAATCGCGCGAACCGCGACCAATGTGCAGGCTGGGGGACGTACGCCCATGGCGGGCGTAATACACGCTCTGTTGATCCTCATCGTACTTCTGGTTGCGGCCCCCCTTGCCAACAATCTGGCGCTTCCGGCCTTGGCGGCATTGCTCATGGTAACAGCGTGGAACATGAGCGAACCGCACCGTTGGGCCGAGCGGATAGCGCTTCCGAAATCCAGGTTAGCCCTATTGTTCGGCACTGCGGTCCTGACTGTTGCGGTCGATCTAACGGCAGCAATCGCGATTGGCACCGCGGCGGGGCTGGCCATGCGATATTGGGACGGCCGCGCTGCACCAGGCGACTGGCACACGCCGCAAAGCCGCGATAACGAGGACGAATGACCATCGACCATCTCTACCGCCGCGGGGTCGGCGTGATGCTGATCAACGAGCATCGCCATGTCTGGGTCGGCCAGCGCCTCGATAATCGCGCGGATGCGTGGCAGATGCCGCAGGGCGGGCTCGACGATGGCGAGGAGCCGTGGGATGGCGCGCTGCGCGAATTGGAAGAAGAAACCGGCATCGGCTCGCACTTGGTCGAGCTGGTGGCCGAACTGCCGCAGCAACTGCGCTACGACATTCCGGACGAGATTGCGGCCAAGCTGTGGAAGGGCCGATGGAAGGGACAGTTGCAGGACTGGTATCTCGCCCGCTTCCTCGGCAGCGACGCCGACGTCGACATCGCAACCGAACACCCCGAATTTTCAGAATGGAGGTGGGTCGAATCGCACCGCCTTCCCGACCTCATCGTTCCATTCAAACGCGACATGTACCGCGCCATCGTCGACGGTTTCGCCGACTGGCTTTAGTCGCCGAGCCGCGCTAGGAGCGGCGCATAATGGAGGGGCTGAGCAATCTTGAGCGCGCCTGCGTCGAACAGGCGATCGCGCAGCAGGACGACATGCTGCGCCTGACCCAGCTGTGGGCGCTGATCAACAGCGGCTCGCGCAACCTCGCCGGCCTCGCCGCGATGGAAGGCGAGCTGGCCGACGCCTTTGCCGCGCTGCCCGGTACCCTCAGCTTCCCCGACCCCACGCCGGTCGACGCCATCGACGCGGCGGGCAAGAGTTTTGAAGTCCCGCACGGTCGCAACCTGCGCCTGACCGTCCGCCCCGACGCTCCGCTGCAGCTACTGTTCACGGGGCATATGGATACGGTCTTTCCCGTCGATCACGCTTTCCAGGACCTGACCTGGTTGGAGCCCGGCGCGGTGCTCAATGGCCCCGGCGTCGCCGACATGAAGGGCGGGATCGCGGTCATGCTGGCGGCTTTGAAATCGATCGAGGCCAGCCCTGTCGCCAGCCAGATCGGCTATGACGTCGTCATCAACAGCGACGAGGAGGTCGGCTCGCTCGGCTCGGCGGCGCTGATCGCCGAGGCGGCCCGCGGCAAGCGCGCGGCGCTGACCTACGAACCCTCGGCGCTGCCCGATGGAACCTTGGCCGGTGCGCGTCCGGGCAGCGGCAATTTCAGCTTCACCGTCCACGGCCGCTCCGCCCATGCCGGGCGCAACCCGCAGGACGGGCGCAATGCCGTCATCGCCGCCGCCGACCTGGCGCTGCGTTTGAAAGCGGCGATGGACGGCGGCCTGTCGGTGAACCCCGCCAAGATCGACGGCGGCAGTCCTAACAATGTGGTCCCCGACATGGCGGTGCTGCGCGTCAACATGCGCCCCACCACGCTGGAAGACCAGGCGCGCGCCGAAGCGCTGATCCGTGACAGCGTCGCAGCGGTCAGTGCCGCCCACGACGTCCATATCCACGTCCACGGCCATTTCGCACGCCCGCCCAAGCCGATGACTCCCGCCATCGAGCATCTGTTCGGCGTGGTGAAAAAGGCCGGCGAGGATCTCGGCCAATCGATCGGCTGGAAATCGACCGGCGGGGTTTGCGACGGAAACAATATCGCCGCCTGCGGCGTGCCGGTCATCGACACGATGGGCGTACGCGGCGGCAGCATCCATTCGATGGAGGAATATCTGATTGTCGAAAGCCTGGGCGAACGTGCCGCCCTGTCCGCGCTGACCATCCTGCGTCTTGCGGGAGAACGCGCGTGACCTTTCGCATTCGTGCTGCCACGCCCAAGGACGTCGGCGCTCTCTATGAAATGGCCAAGCTGACCGGCGGCGGCTTCACCAACCTGCCGGCCGACAAGGACACGCTGGAAGCCAAGCTTCACCGCTCCGAAGCGGGTTTCAGCCGTGAGGGCGACAACCCCGGCGACGACCTTTACGTCTTCATGCTCGAAAATGTGGAGACGAAGCAGATCCGCGGCACCTGCCAGGTGTTCGGCGCGGTCGGCACTGACCGGCCGTTCTACAGCTACCTGATTTCCACGCTGACACAGAAAAGCGAGGAACTGGGCGGTCGCATCTTTCGCAACCAGACGCTCAACCTCACCACTGACCTTGAAGGGTCGAGCGAGGTCGGCGGACTGTTCCTCCACCCCCATGAGCGTGCCGGCGGCCTCGGGATGCTTCTGGCCCGTTCGCGCTATCTGTTCATCAAACAGCACCGCCCGCGCTTCGGCGATACCGTGCTGGCCGAACTGCGCGGCGTGATGGACCAGGCCGGCCATTCGCCCTTCTGGGACGCCATCGGCGGGCGCTTCTTCGGCATGACCTTCCCGGAAGCGGACGAATTCAATGCCGTCCACGGCACGCAGTTCATCGCCGACCTTTTCCCCAAGACGCCGATCTACATCTCGATGCTCCCGGAAAGCGCGCAGAATGTCATCGGCCAGCCGCACCCCACCGGTCGCGCAGCGCTGAAGATGCTGGAAAATGAGAATTTCGTCTGGGACAGCTATGTCGACATCTTCGACGGCGGCCCGACCGTCACGTGCAACACCGACCGTATCAAGACGGTGCAGGAATCGGAATGGAAGCTCGTTGGCGGCACGTCGAGCGGAGGACAGACCATGATGCTCGCGACCGGCACTTATCATGACTTCCGGGTCTGCTACGCCCAGGTCCAGACATCGTCCAACGGCGAACTTTTGCTCGACGATCAAGCCATGCGCACGCTCGACCTAGGTGCTGGCGACCGGGTGCTGGTGGTGTCGCGATGAGCATTGTCGAAATCAACTTCGACGGCCTGATCGGCCCTAGTCACAACTATGCGGGCCTCAGCCTGGGCAACCTCGCCTCGGCGAAGAATGCGGGTCATATTTCGCAGCCGCGGGCGGCCGCGCTGCAGGGCCTCGAAAAGATGCGGGCCAATTTGCATCTCGGCCTGACCCAGGGCCTGTTCCTGCCGCAGCCCCGCCCGGCCGACGCCTGGCTGGCAGAGGTTGGCACGACCATTATGGAAGCCGATCCCGCCATCGCCGCCAACGCAATGAGCGCGTCGTCGATGTGGGCCGCCAATGCCGCGACCGTCAGTCCCGCCCCCGACACCGCCGACGGCAAGTGCCACCTCACCGTCGCCAACCTGCGCACGATGCCCCATCGCAGCCACGAATGGGTCGCGACGCTGGCACAGCTTCGGCTTGCCTTCGCCTCGTCGGCCTTCGCCGTGCACGGTCCGGTGCCGCCGGCGTTCGGGGACGAAGGCGCGGCGAACCACATGCGCCTTGCGCCGTCGCACGGCGAAGCGGGCGTCGAAGTCTTCGTCTACGGCGTCAGCGGCGGCCCCTTCCCCGCCCGCCAGCATGTCGAAGCGTCCAAAGCCATTGCCCGCCTCCACCAGCTCGGCGACCGCGCCATCTTCGCCGCGCAGAGCGAAGAAGCGATCGCAGCCGGCGCCTTTCACAACGATGTCGTCGCCGTCGCCAACGGTCCCGTGCTGTTCGCTCATGAAAAAGCGTTTGAAGATAAGGCGCCGCTGCTGGCCGCACTCGATGCGCGCGTGCCCGGTTTCGAGCTGGTCGAAGTGCCGGACGCCGAGGTGTCGCTGGCGGACGCGATCAAGAGCTATCTGTTCAATTCGCAGCTGCTGACCTTGCCGGGCGGCGAGATGGCACTGGTCTGCCCGACCGAATGCGCGGAAACGCCAAGCGTCAAAGCCTGGATCGATCGGCACCTCGCCTCAAACGGCGCGATCCGACGGGTGGAGTTCGTCGACGTGCGCCAGTCGATGGCAAACGGCGGCGGCCCCGCCTGCCTGCGCCTTCGCGTCCAGTGCGACCCGGCCGACGTCGACCCGCGCTTCCTCGTCGACGACGCCAAGCTCGATCGTCTGGCGGCGGTTGTCGGTGCGCATTGGCCGGAGGAAATCGATGGCCGGGAACTGCAGAGCGAGACGCTGGTCGCCACCATCCGCAAGGCCCGCTTGGCCGTTATCGACGCGTTAAATCTGAATGAATTAACGTCGAGTTAATTTACAGTTAACCATCTCTGGAAACAGAAAAATCGCGGAACTCCGCCACTGGCACGGCGTTTGCTTAACCAATGGCGATGTTGCGGAAAATTGGCAGACTGTTTGTCATCAAGACGCGTTTCGAGGCGTTCGCGGTGACCTATGCCATCGCCGTGGGATCAGTGGAGCGGGGGCTCCACTATATGCAGCAGCTTCCCGGCTATAACGGTTACATCCTGTTTGCTGCCTGCCTCGGCGTGCCCTTCATCGCCGGCGCCAAATTGCTCGACAGCGTGCGTGGCGAAAAGGTCAAACCGCAGCCGCAGCGACTAAACGGCCCGGTCCGCCGTCACCAGCGACCGCGCCCGATCAGTCGTAGTCGACCCACTGGTTCCCGTTGGCAGAGCGGTTCAGCGTTACGGTTGAAACGTCACACAGATTGACGCCGCTGTAGGTAACGGTTTGTCCGTCACCCAGTTTTGCCTGGATGTCGAAGGCGCAATCGGGGTCTTGGAAAGTAATGGTGGTACGCCCGCCGTTGGAAGCCCCGTTGCCAAGCGGCCTCCAGCTGCTCGTGCCGGCCCTGCGAACCGAAACGGAACTGATCGCCGCGCCCGTCTTGTTGACCAGCACGAAATTGCCTGCTCCGGCGAATGCCGGCGCCGACAGCGATGCGATGCCGAGGAAGAGCGGAACCCACAGAGTTTTTGTCATTGCCGCAACATATGGAAACATCGTCGAAAAATGAAGATGGCGCGCGCCCGCCCCGCTCGTCGGACGCGCGCCCTTTTCGCCTATGCGGCGAAAGCGGCTGGATGAGACGGGCTGGACCGCCGCAAGATGATGGCTTCGGCCGGCTGCCGAAAGCTTTCGGCAAGCGGCAGGGCCGTCGCGCAGAAGCCGCATTCGGCGAGCATGCGCCCGACATACCAGTGCGTCCTTCCGCAACCAGGGCAGTGATTGACCTCATTCTCCCGGTAAACGGCGTGGTATCCGCGCTTCGCGGGATCGTATCCGTTCATCGACCTCAGCATCGCCGTGCCTCCTTTCCCGGATAAACGTGCGACGAGTCGTTAGGTTTCGACGATAAACGGATTCGATTCCGATGTCACGGCCGTGCCACGCTGTGTCCCGCGGGGGGACGGGCAACCCGCTGTGGATATTAACCATCACTTTACCTTTTCCGCGCAGAGTTGCCGGGCCGAGTAGAAGTGACCGGGAGATGCGGGGATGGAGTCCAACCAGCGTTTTTACCTGCGCCGAGCAGCCGAGGAGCGCACGGCCGCGCTGCGTTCGGTCACGCCGCAGGCCCGCGAATGGCATAGCAAGCTGGCATTGGATTTTGCGCGCCGTGCCAATGAATGCGGGGCGATCGTAGCCACCGCTTGACGCCTGCCCCGCTGATCGGCCCCCGAGCGAGATAGTCGCTAGCCCAGTTGTTAAATTCGTGTTAATTACCTGCCGTCCGGGTAAGGCCGACGATCGCCGACGCTTGCGTGTCGTGTTGCGATTCCCGCCCTGCCCATCGCTTGAGGCCCGATTTTTCGGGTCAGATTTAAGGGGGTAAATCATGAAACGCATCGCCATTGCGCTGTTGGGTGCGACCATGCTCGCGACGCCGGCAGCGGCTCGCGACAAGAGCCTGTATCTGGGCATCGAAGGCGGCCTGATGTGGCCGAAGGACAGCAAGTTCGACTACGACCCGGCACAGGGCACGTCGATCAACAACTTCTTCGTCATCGACCACAACATGGGCTACGACGTCGATGCCCTGTTCGGCTATGACGGGGGCATGGTCCGCGCCGAACTCGAATTCGGCTACAAGCGGGCCACGCACAACGAATATTCGCTGACCGTCAACAATGAAGGCCTGCAGACCATCTCCGCCGATGGCGATGGCAGCACCCGTTATGTGTCGATCATGACCAACCTGCTGCTCGACGTCGGCAAGGACGATGGGTTCAGCTTCTATGCCGGCCCGGGTGCCGGGTTCGCGTGGGGCAAATACCGCTTCAACACGGGCGAGGGATCGGCCTCGTTCAAGGACGGCGGCGTTGCCTGGCAGCTGATCGCCGGCGCGCGCTATGCGGTGTCGCCGAACATCGATATCGGGCTGAAGTATCGCTATTTCGTGCCGAGCAAGGCTACGGAGAGCGACAGCGGCAACAAGCTTGAAGGCCGCTTCAAGTCGCACTCGCTGCTCGCCAGCTTGATCTACAACTTCTACACGCCGCCGCCGCCGCCACCGCCGCCGCCGTCGCTGCCGCCGGCCCCGCCGCCGCCGCCGACGCAGACCTGCCCGGACGGTTCGGTGATCCTGGCGAGCGACGCCTGTCCGCCGCCGCCGCCGCCGCCACCGCCACCGCCGCCGCCGCCGGAACCGGAACGCGGCTAACCAACCCCTCCCTGACTATCAGGGACGCGAGCGGCCCGGGAGAAATCTCGGGCCGCTTTGCATTTTGCAGGCGCGGACGAAACTGCTCGGGTTGAGCTCCGGAACCAGGATATTTTACCGATTTGGGAAAATGGCGCGCCCGGAACGATTCGAACGTCCGACCCTCAGATTCGTAGTCTGATGCTCTATCCAGCTGAGCTACGGGCGCGTGCCGGGGGGTCCATTAGGCGGGGGAGCGAAGCGTGGCAACCCCAAAACGCGCCTTTTTACGCCCATTGCGCGGTTGCGGGCAGCATCCTAGACCCGGGGCCATGATCCGCACGTCATCGATCGCCCTCCTGACCCTGCTTTCGGCCTGCGCAGCGACATCCGGTCCGGAGCCGAGCCTGGCCCGTCGTCCGGCCGAGAGCATCGACCCCCGCGTGCCCGTACCGGGCGAAATTCCGGCAGGAACGGTCGATGCGGCGCTGGCGGCGCAGCTCGCGGCGGCGATTCAGGCCGCCCGTGGCGGCGTCGACGAATTCGACCGCCGCGCTGGCGAGGCCGAGCGGTTGGCTGCGGCAGCCGGTCCGATGGCCAGCGAAAGCTGGGTCGCGGCGCAACAGAGCCTGTCCCGACTGGTCGAGCAGCAAGGCGTTACGGCGCGAGCAGCGGCGGACGTCGACGCGCTGGCCGCAACGCGACTTCAGACGACCAAATGGCTGACACCCGCCGATCAGAGCGCCGTCCGCTCGGCGCAGGAGACGATCGCGGCAATTGCGGATCCGCAACTGGCGACCATCGATCGCCTGCGCAACCAGCTTACCCGCTAGGCGAGTGCAGCGGCCCTCGCGGCAGGCCAGCGTTTGGCATCGATCGACCAGACGATCGCCGGATTCAGCTCGGGTCCGAACCGAGTGTCGGTGAAATCCAGATCTTCGCGACGGACCATGCCCAACCGGATCATCAGCCCCTGGCTATCGGTGTTGGCGGGAATGGTCATCGCGATTACTTCAGGATAGCCGAACCGCCCGAACGCCAGATCGAGGCTGGCGATCGCCGCCTCCTTGGCGATCCCCCTGCCCCATGCGCTTTCCCGCAGCCGCCAGCCAATTTCCGGCGTGCCCAACAGATCTCCCGATCCCGGCGCGTTGACCCGCTTCAGGCCGCAGAAACCAAGGATCTCGCCCGTTGCCTTGTCTTCGACGATCCAGAAAGTGTGGCCGAAATCGCGGGTGAAGCCGGCAATGCGATCATAGGCCGCAGACCACCCCTCCCAATCCTGAACGCCGCCGAGGTGCTTCATGACCGGCGGGGTATTCATGATGTCGTAGAAGGCCTGCTTGTCGCTCTCGCGCCAGTCGCGCAGCAAAAGTCGATCCGTTTCCGTCGCAACACTCATACCCGCTCCCGTCGCGCCAAGAAATAGAGGCCGGCGCCTGCCAATGCCAGCAATCCCACCAATTGCCATTCCTTCGTGGTCGTTTGGGTCATCGCCCAAAGGCATAGCAATGCCCCGATAACCGGCAGGACGACCCGACGGAGCCAGCCCCGCCTGGTGCCGAACAGGCGGTCGAGCCTTGGCGCGGCGGCAATGCAACCAAGGTAGGCGAACAAGCGGGCCAATGCGCTCACGACCGCCAGGAAAACAAATGTCCCGCTCAGCGCCAGCGCCATTGCAGACAGGCCGTAGAGCAGGATCGACCAGAGCGGAGTCCCGAAGCGTGGGGACAGTGTCGCGAATATCGGCGGGATCATCCGCTCGTCCGCCATGCCCACGGTCAGGCGGCTGTTGGCGAGGATTGCCGACGCCTGGTTGCCGAAGATCGAGAGGATGATGGTCGCCGCCATTACGCCCGCCAACACCGGCCCGCCAACCAGCGTAGCGAGGTCGACCAGCGGGGTCTCGCTCGGCGGCAGCTGTGCCGCGTCGTAGGCCCACTGCACCAGCGCATAGAGCGCGGTAATCACAAGGACGGTGCCGACCAGGGCAATAGGGATGATGCGCCTTGGATCGCGCGCTTCGGAAGCCGGAACCGTTGCCGTCTCGAATGCCGTGAAAGCGTAGATGGCGACGAGGGCAACGCCCTCCACCGCTGACAAATGCGGCAAGGTCGGCGCGGGCCCAGTGCCGAACGCCGCCAAGGCCCAGAACGACACGACCAGCAGCGGCAGCACTTTCAGCACGGTAATCGCGCCGATTGCGGCCAGCGCGCGCCTTACCCCGATGATGTTGAGCATGATCAGCGTAGCAAACAGCAGGATGATCAGGACGCTGCGTCCTAGCGGCTCACCGGCCCACGGGAAGAACAGTGTAAGCGTCGTTGCCAGTACCGTTGCGTTGGCGGCGATCGACGCGATCCGCGCGACATAGGCCAGCCAACCCACCACGAAACCCGTCAACGGTCCGAAGGCATGGCCGACATAAAGCAGCGGCCCGCCGGATCGGTCGAAGTGCCGCGCGCAATCGCCGAACGACAGGGCGATGCAGGCCATGCCGAGACCGGCAAACAGAAGCAGCAACGGTGCGAAGCTGCCAACCGCCGCCTGCAATGTGCCGGGAAGCGCGAAAATCCCGGTCCCGATCATGCCGTTGGCGGCAATCAGGATGATCCCGACAATTCCGATGGTGCGCGCCGGCGCCTCCCTGGCACCGGTCGACGTCACCCTGCGATCAGTTTGGCAGCAAGCGGCGCGTGATAGGTGAGGACGCCCGATGCCCCGGCCCGCTTGAAGCCCAGCAGCGTTTCGAGGACCAGCGCGTCGCGATCGCCCGCGCCGGCCGCTGCTGCGGCTTCGATCATCGCATATTCGCCGCTCACCTGGTACGCGAAGGTCGGTACGCCAAAAGCCTCCTTCACCCTCGACACGACGTCGAGGTAGGGCAAGCCTGGCTTCACCATCACCATGTCGGCACCTTCGGCGAGGTCCATCTCGACCTCACGCAGCGCCTCTTCGATGTTGGCCGGGTTCATCTGGTAACCGCGCTTGTCGCCCTTTAGCAGCCCGCGCGAGCCCACTGCGTCGCGGAACGGGCCATAGAAAGCCGACGCATATTTCGCCGCATAGGCCATGATCGCGACATTGCGATGCCCTTCACGTTCCAGCACGTCGCGGATCGCCCCGACCCGCCCGTCCATCATGTCCGACGGCGCAACGATGTCCGCCCCCGCTTCGGCCTGCACCAGTGCCTGCCGGACCAGCACGTCGACGGTCTCGTCATTAAGAACGTAACCGGCATCATCGGTCAGCCCGTCATGGCCGTGCGCGGTGTAGGGGTCGAGCGCGACGTCGGTCAGGATACCGACGTCGGGCACCGCATCCTTGATCGCGCGGATGGCGCGGCAGATGAGGTTGTCTACATTGACCGCCTCTTCCGCCGTGACGCTGCGCCGATCGCTTGGCGTGTTGGGGAAAAGCGCGATCACGGGAATGCCAAGGTCGCGTGCTTCGCGCGCCTTGTCGGCCAACCGATCGACGCTCCATCGCGACACGCCGGGCAATGACCCGATCGGTTGCTCGTCCCCGCTGCCGTCGCAAATGAACAGCGGCCAGATGAGGTCGGAAGGATGCAGGCGATGTTCCTGCAACATCTCGCGCATCCAGGAGGTCGCGCGGCCGCGGCGCATGCGCATGGCGGGATAAGGGGCGTAGCTCATGCCGCTTACCTAGCCGACATCGGGGATGGAAAGAAAGCGATGCTGACGGGTTAAGGCCGCCATGGACAATGCATTGCCGAAACAGGCCATCCTCGTGGTCAACGCCATGAGCCGACGGGGAGCCGACGTATTCGAAGATGCACGCGACAAGCTCGTCGCGGCTGGCGTGGACCTGCTCGAGGCGCACGCGGTGACCGAGCCCGAGAAGATGGACGGCACGATCAAGGACGCGATCGCCAAGGCGCCGATGGTGATCGTGGGCGGCGGCGACGGATCGCTGTCGACCAACGTCGATTTCTTTGTGGGCAAGGACACGGTGTTCGCGGTACTCCCGCTCGGCACCGCCAACAGCTTCGCCAGGACGCTGACGATCGGCACCGACCTTGATGCTGCCATCGACGTCATTGCCAACGGTCGGCGCAAGCGCATCGACCTCGGCGTGATCGACGGCGACTATTTCGCCAATGCCGCGGCTCTCGGGCTGTCGCCGATGATCGCCGACACCGTCCCGCACAAGCTGAAACGCTATCTCGGCATGGTCGGCTATCTGATCTGGGCAGTGCGTTGCGCCTTCAAGTTCCGCCCGTTCCGACTGCGCGTGACGACCGAGGACGGTGCCGTGCACAAGGTATGGGCGACCGAAGCGCGGATCGCGAACGGCCGCTATCATGGCGGCGTCGAACTGGTCGAGGACCAGCGCATCGACAGCGGCGACATCGTCATCCAGGCCGTGACCGGCAAGAGCCTGCTCGGCCTGGCATGGAGCTGGTTCGCGACTCTGTTCAAGCTTAGCGGACGAGAGCGCACGACGACCGAATGGCGAGGCCGCAAGCTGCTGCTCGAAGCGAGGCCGCGCCAGAAGATCAGCATCGACGGCGAAATCGCGGCGAAGACGCCCGTCACGGTCGAAGTTGCCCGCGGCGCGATCGAGGTCGCCGCGCCAAGGGATTGACCTCATCGGCCTGGCGCGCTTCCATCGCGGCTCCGGGTCAGGAGTGCCGATGCGCAGTGTTGCCTTCCTTTTTCTTACGGCGGCCCTCACCCAACAAGGCGTCGCCCAAGAAACGAAGAGGTTGCCCGGACCATGGGTGCCGGCGCCGGGGATCCGCACAATGCCCTTGTGGCCGGGCCAGCCACCCGACACGCCCGCAGGTCCTTTGCCGAAGGAATCAGTGCTGGTCGCCGCCACGCCTGAGGCGCTTACCGGTGGTAAATCCGTCGCCGCGTTCGACGTCACTATCCCGACCATGTCGGTCTACCCGCCGCAGGGTAAAAGCAACGGGATCGGAATGCTGGTCTTTCCGGGCGGCGGGTTCAAGGCTGTGGTGCTTACGCTTCAGGGTACCGAAATCTGCAGTTGGCTCACCGCGCGTGGCTACACCTGCCTGCTGGTCAAATACCGTGTGCCCAAGACCGGCCATCATTATGAAGAGGCCTGCGATTGCGGCGTGGAACCGGACCGACCGCGTGCGCTGCAAGATGCCCAGCGCGCTGTGCGCGTTGCCCGCGCCAAGGCCCGCGAGCTCGGCATCGACGCGGACAAGATCGGGGTGATGGGGTTTTCGGCCGGCGGTTACCTTGCTGTCCAGCTCAGCAACATCATGACCCCTGCCTATGCACCAATGGATGCCATCGATCGCTTGAGCAGCAGGCCGTACGTCGCGGTAGCGATGTATTCCGGCCATCTGTGTCGGCCGGGCGGGAAGCTCGATCCCGGCATCCAAGTGACGAGGGCGACGACCCCGACGTTCCTGGCGCAGGCGTGGGACGATCCGGTCGACGAGGTCTGCAACGCTACCGTCTACGCCGATGCCCTCGCCAAGGCCGGCGTTCCGGCAGAGGTCCATTTGTTTGCCAAGGGCGGGCATGCGTTCGCGCTGCGCAAGCGCGATGTCGCACTGAAAGATTGGCCGGATCTGGTCATGCGCTGGCTGGCGCGGCGGGGCGTCGGGCCCAAGACAGTCGCTGCCGCCCGATAGGACAGCGGTCCCCGCCTCCACCTGCTAGCAAAGCCTAGAAGCGGAACTCATATTCCAGGTTGAGCCGCAGCTGCCCGTTCGCATCGTCTCGGGCATCGCCGAGGGCGAAGAGGTAGCCGGTTTCGATTTCCAGCTCGCCGGGTCCGAAATGCTCGATTTCCGCCTTGACGATCGGACCGGCGAAATGTTCGCCGCCGAGGCGGAAGCTTCGGGCCGAGCCGAAGTCGCCGAACGCTGCGCCACCGAGGCGGATCTCATCGAACGCTTCCCAATCGGCTGATAGGGCGTAGCCGAATTCGACCGGCTCTCCCCCGCCCAACGACTTTTCGGCGATGAGGTTGAGGCGACCGTCGAACGGGCCGCGCTTATGCTGCAGCAGCAGCTTGGTTTCGACCTTGTCGTTTCCATCGCGCACCGCTTCATATTCGCCGTACAGCCCGACATCGAGGCCGAGCGGTTCGATCCGAGCGACGTTGACGACGCTTTCAAGTGCAATAGCTTCAAGCTTCCGTGAGCCGCCAGGCTCACGCTCGAATTCCGCCAGCACGGCGCCATAGACATGGTCGGTAAAGCCGTGCGCAAATTCCAGCACCAGTCCGTCCTCGCCCTTATCGGGCCCGCCGGTCAGGCGGCCGTAACGCGCCTCGACTTCGCTGACTCCCTTCTCGACGGTGGCGGGATATACTTTTTCGCCGACGCCAGGCGCGGCAGTTGCAGATGGCGAGATGGCGAACGCCCCCAGCGCCGCAAGGACAGTGAACTTTTGCATGGCTGCCACTTATCGCGACCGTTTCGCATTAACAACTAAAAAATGCGAAACGTTCGCAACAAGGTCAGCTGAGCCGAGCCAAGGCAGCGGAGAGCCGCTCCGCCTCCGCCGAACGGGCGTCATGGTCCGCACGGGCCTTCTCCACGGCCTCGGGCTTGGCCCGTGCCGTGAAATTCGGATTGCCCAGTCGCGCGGCGAGGCTGTCCCGCTCCTTCACCGCTGCTTCGACGGCCTTGGCAAGGCGCGAGCGTTCGGCGTCCAAATCGATGGCCCCTTCCAGCGGGAAGGCAACCGCCGATCCGCCAGCCAGGATCTGCGCCGAGCTTGGCGGGGCGCTGTCCACCAGCTGCGGCGCGCCAACCTTGGCCATGCGCGCAAGTGTCGCCTGGTTGGCAGACAGACGGTCCGCCAGTGCCGCGTCGCCCAGAACGTAAGGGATAAGGGTCGCGGTCCACGGGATATTCAGTTCCGATCGGACCGCTCGAACCGCTTCGATCACCTCAACCAGCCCGCCGATTTCCGCCTTCGCCATTGCATCGACCGACGCTTCCGGCGCCGGCCATTTCGCGACGATCAGGTCATAGGGTCGCTCGCCCATCGCGTGCCACAGCTCTTCGGTGACGAAGGGCATGAAGGGGTGGAGCATGACCAGGATCTGGTCGAACGCCCAGGCCGCGACCTGCTTGGTTTCCTCGTCCCACGCGCCCTTCACCAGCTCGACATACCAGTCGCAGAAGGTGCCCCAGGTAAAGTGGTAGATGGCATCCGCCATGCCGTCGAAGCGCAGCTCGTCGAAGGCCTTGTTGAGCTTCGCCAGCGTTTCGACCACCTCGCCAATGATCCAGCGGTTGACCGGCAGCTTGGCTTCCGGAGCGGCAATGCTCGTCGAGGCTCCCACGCCATTGCCCTGCAGGAAGCGCGCGGCATTCCACAGCTTGGTCGCGAAATTGCGATAGCCCTCTACCCGCTTTTCATCGAGCTTGATGTCGCGGCCCTGGCTTTCCATCGCCGCCAGCGTGAAGCGCAGCGCGTCGGCGCCATATTTGTCGATCAGGCCCAGCGGGTCGACGACATTGCCCTTCGACTTGGACATTTTCGCGCCCTTGTCGTCACGGACAAGGCCGTGGAGATAGAGCGTCTTCCACGGCTTTTCGCCCATGAATTCGAAGCCCTGCATCGCCATCCGCGCATCCCAGAAGAACAGGATGTCGAAGCCGGAGATGAGCACGTCGTTCGGGTAATGACGCTCGAGGTCGTGCGTCTGCTCGGGCCAGCCGAGCGTCCCGAACGGCCACAGCGCGGAGCTGAACCAGGTGTCGAGGACGCTCGGGTCACGTGCCAAGCGCACGGCGCCGTCCGGATCAACCCCAATAGCGCCTTTCTCAAATTCCACGAATCTTATGGCCGTGGCAGGAAGCTTGGCTTTGTAGAATTCCAGTGCCTTTTCAGCGACTTCTTGTTCCGTTTCTCCCACGAACCACTGAAACTCATTTAGGGGCGTGAGAACCTGGCCACTCCCATCCACGTGTTCAATAATCGGTCCAGCCCACGCCGGGATGCGATGGCCCCACCACAGCTGGCGCGACACGCACCACGGCTGGATATTCTCGAGCCAATTGTACCAAGTCTTCTTCCACGTCTCCGGCACCACCGCGATGTCGCCCGAGCGGACGGCCTCAAGCGGCTTTTCGGCCAGCGTCTTGGCATCGACATACCATTGGTCGGTAAGCCACGGTTCGATCACAACGCCCGATCGGTCGCCGTAGGGCGTCGCGATGGTGCGGTCTTCGACCTTGACCAGCGCGCCTTCCGCCTCGAGCCGCGCGACCACTTCCTTGCGCGCGTCGAAGCGGTCCATGCCGAGGAGGTCGGAGGGAATGAGCCCGTCGGCGGTCTGGCAAACCCTGGCGTCGGCCGAGAGCATATTGAGCATCTCGGCGGCCTTGAAGCCCGCGCGCTTGCCGACTTCGAAGTCGTTGAAGTCGTGCCCCGGCGTGATCTTCACCGCGCCCGAACCCAGTTCCGGATCGGCATGTTCGTCGGCGATGATCGGGATGAGGCGGCCGGTGATCGGCTGCTTCAGCATCTGGCCGATCTTCGCCTTGTAGCGCTCGTCCTCCGGATGCACCGCGACCGCCATGTCGGCCAGCATCGTTTCCGGCCGCGTCGTCGCGACCTCGATGAAGCCGCTGCCGTCCGCGAAGGGGTAGCGCAGCGTCCAGAACTTGCCCGCGGTGTCCTTGGTCTCGACCTCAAGGTCGGAAATGGCGGTCTGGAACTTGGGGTCCCAGTTCACCAGCCTTTTGTCGCGATAGAGCAGCCCGCGCTTGTGCAGCTCGACGAACACCTTGAGGACGGCCTTCGAAAAGCCCTCGTCCATGGTGAAACGTTCGTTCGACCAGTCGCACGAGGCGCCAAGGCGGCGGAGCTGGCGGGTGATCTGGCCGCCGCTCTCTTCCTTCCACTCCCACACCTTGGCGACGAAGTCGTCGCGGCTGAAGTCGGTGCGCTGCTGCTGGCGTTCGTTCAGTTGCCGCTCGACCACCATCTGCGTCGCGATGCCGGCATGGTCGGTGCCGACCACCCACAGGCTGTCCTTGCCTTCCATCCGCGCGCGACGGATGAGGATGTCCTGCAACGTATTGTCGAGCGCATGGCCGATGTGGAGCGAGCCAGTGACGTTAGGCGGCGGCATGACGATGGTGTAGGGCACGGCGTCGGGGCGTTCCGGGCGGAACAGCCCCTCGCCTTCCCAATGGTCATACCATTTGGCTTCGATGGGGCCCGGTTCGAACGTCTTGGCAAGCTCGGTCATGCAAGTGCGCCTACCGTCAGGCGCACCGCACTGCAACATGCCTCAAACAATCACTTGTCGAGGTAGGTGCCCATCCAGTCGAAGACCTCGCCGTACCAGCGGATCGAATTCTGCGGCTTGAGCACCCAGTGGTTCTCGTCCGGGAACACGATCAGCTTGGAGGGAATGCCCTTGCGCTGCAGCGCGGTGAAGCTGGCGATGCCCTGCGTGTAGGGGATACGGAAGTCCTTCTCGCCCGTGATGACCAGCATCGGCGTCTTCCACTTGGCGACGTGGTTGACCGGATTCCAGCGTTCGAACGCCGCCGGGTCCTCGTAATAGGTCTTGCCGCCATGCTCCCATTCGTCGAACCACAGTTCTTCGGTCTCGTAAGCCATGGCGCGGGCGTCGAACACGCCGTCATGCTGGACCAGGCACTTGAAGCGGTCGGACCAGTTGCCGGCGATCCAGTTCATCATATAGCCGCCATAGCTGGCGCCCAATGCGCAGGCATTTTCCGCGTCGAGGCTGGCATCGTTGGCGGTCGCGAAGGCGAGGCCCTTTTGCAGGTCTTCCAGCGGCCAGCCGCCCCAATTGTTGCGGATCGCGTCGGTGAAGGCCTGGCCGTAGCCGGTCGAGCCGTGGAAATCGACGCTGACCACCGCATAGCCCGGCGACGAAATCAGGCGCGGGTTCCAGCGGTAGGACCAGCCGTTGCCGAAGCTGCCCTGCGGCCCGCCATGGACGACGAAGGCGATCGGCAGCTTGCCATTCGCGCCTTGCGGCTTCAGCTTGAAGCCCCATACCTTGTCGCCATTGGCACCGGCGAAACTGAACTTCTCGAACGTCACCGGGTCGAGCTGCGCAAGAAGGTCGCGGTTGACCGCGGTCAGCTGGGTCACCTTGCCCTTGGCAGTGACCCGATACAGGTCGTCGGGCGCCATGACGCTGTTTTGGGTGAAGATGGCACCACCATCGGCGGTTGGGACGACGTTGCCGGCGTGACCGTTGCCGGTCAGGCGCGTCACCTTGCCGGTCGCAATGTCGACGCGGAACACGGGCGCTTCCATCACGTCGTCGGCAGTGACGAGGATCGACTTGCCGTCCTTGCTCCACGCGATCGATCCGACCGAGCGGTCCCAATTGGCCGTCACCGCCCTAGTCGTTCCGCTTGCGAGGTCACGGACCTTCAGCACCTGGCGATCGGCTTCGTAGCCGGCGCGCGCCATCGAGAAATAGGCAAGGCTGCGACCGTCGGGCGACAGGGTCGGCAAATTGTCAGTACCGTCATTGTCGTCGGTCAGGTTGGTCGGCTGGGCCGAGCCGTCGGCCTGCGCCGCAAAAATATCGAGGTTGGTCGAGGTCGATTCGATCCGGCCGGCTTCGCGCAGCGCGAAATAGACGGTCTGACCGTCGGCTGAAATGTCGACCTCCTCGCCGCCGCCGAACGGCTTTGACGGCGTATCGCCGACGAGGGTGCCCGTGACTCGCTGGCCAACGCCCTGCAACTTGCCGTTCACCAGCGGAAAGCTGAAGATCCGGCTCTTTACGCCCGGTTCGGCCCAAGTGTCCCAGTGGCGAACGAACAGCTGGTCGTATTCGCGGGCCGACCCGCCTTGCGCTGCCGGGAAGCTGGTCGCGGTGCAGGCTAGGTCGGGACAATCTTTGGTGTCTGCCCAAACGATCACGCGGCTGCCGTTGGCGGCGACCTTGAAGCCTGACACGTCGGCGCCGAATTCGGAGACCTGAACGGCTGCGCCACCGAGCGGCATGCGGAAAAGCTGGTCATGATCGCCAGCCGGCGCGAGGAACCAGATCGCGCCGTCCGCGCCGAACGCCGCGTCGTGGCCCTTGGCCGGGAAACCGGCGAGCGGCTGCGGCGCAGCCGCTTTGGCTTTCAGGTCGAGGATGTAGGTCGGGTTGCTGCGCTTGTTCGCGGCAAGGTCGGTCTGCGAAATGGTGAAGATGGCGTAGCGGCCATCGGGCGATACGCTGGGCGACCCCATGCGGTGCATCATGTGCATGTCAGTCGCCGTCATCGGGCGGGCGACGGCGATGGAGGGAGCAAAGGCGGCGGCCGCGACGCTGGCGGCGAGCAGGAGGTGCTTCGTCATGGTCGCGATTGCTAGCAACCGCGAAGGCTGGTGGAAAGCCTAGACCGGGCGACCCGTGATGCGGTGGATTTCGCGCTTCACATGTTCGTCGACGATGCGCGGCAAATTCTGGTCCAGCCATTCCTTCAGGACCGGGCGCAGCATGTCGCGCAGCATTTCTTCCAGCGGATTGGCCTGGGGCTGCGGCGGCGCGGTCGCCGCGACACTGGCGAGTTGCTCCAGCGCGTGGCGGCTGGTGTCGGCCACCTCTTCTTCCATTAGCGGCGGGCCCAAGTCGACGACCGGCTCTTCCACCTCGGCGACCATGTCGTCCAGCTCGAGCACATCTTCCTCGACCGGCACTTGCTGTTCGGCCGCAGGCACCGCGGCGGCAGACGTGCGAATCTCTTTTTCTTCGGCGATCACGCGTTTGATCGACGCCAAAATATCTTCCATCGAAGGTTCGCGAGGGCCAGCCATGACCCGTCTATTACCTATCGCGGCTGGGAAACCAAGACCTGCGGCTGTTCTTCCGGCCGAACCGTGCTGGTCGACTTGGGCGCACTCTGACGTTCGCCTGCCCAGTCGTTCCAATTGTTGGCGACGCGGCGGTAGTTGCCAAGCGGATCGTACAGCGGACCGCCATCAAGGCCGAGGTCGTCGGCTTCGGCCTGGCCCATGGCGTTCAACAGCTGGAAGCCGGCGACATATTGGTCTCGTCGCGCGGTCACGAGCGCGACCTGCGAGCTCAGTAATTCCTGTTCGGCGTTGAGCACTTCGAGGATGGTGCGCGTGCCGACGCTGTTTTCGGCGCGGGCGCCCTGCAGCGCCAGTTCGTTGGCCTTCACGCCCACCTCGTTCGACTTGATCGCGCTGGTGGCCGATTCGTAGGCGGCGAAAGCGGAACGGGTCGTAGCGACGACGGCGCGCTCTGTACCGACGCGCTGCTCGAGCGCCTGGCCTTCGAGAGCCTGCGACTGGCGGATGCGCGCTGCAGGCAGGCCACCCTGGTAAAGCGGAACGCGCGCCTGCACGCCCACGCTGGTCGCGGTACCGCTGCGCGGCGCGCCAAGCGTGTCGCCGCTCAGCGTGTTGACATAATCGCCCGACACGACGCCCGACACGGTCGGCAGCCGCGACGCGCGCGTTGCATTGACGTCGTAGCGCGCAGCCTCGGCCTGGCGGGTCACCGCGATCAGGTCCGGATTGTTCGCCAGTGCGATCTGGACGGCCTCGTCGGCCGACTTGGGCAGCGGCGGCAAGGGCGGCGGCGGCGCCAGCGTGCCCGGCTCCTTGCCGATCACGCGCCGGTAATTTTCTTCGCTGGCCGTCAGGCGACCCTGCGCCGAGGCAAGGTTTGCCCGGCCGACCGACAGGCGGGCTTCGGACTGGGCGACGTCGGTGCGGGTAAGGTCGCCGATTTCGAACCGGTCCTTGGTCGCTTCGAGGTTGGTCGACAGCACCTTGATCTGGTTGTTGTTGAGCTCGACGATCGCCCGGTCGCGGATCACGTCCATATAGGCGGCGACCGCATCGGTGAAAACATCGCCCTCGACCGCGCGAAGCGTGGCCCGGCCGGCTTCGACGCGGGTCTTGGCGGCCTGGATACCGTTGCGAACGCTGCCCCCGTTGAACAGCGGCACGCTAAGGTCGACGCCGCCCGTGAGGTACGGACCCTTGCTGCCGATGCGCGCCAGCGATCCGCTGCGGGTAAGGTCGCGGCTGACGCCGATCGACCCGGTGACCTGGGGCCGACCGGCCGCCCGCGCGACGGCGACGCCGGCATCGGTGCCGGTCAGGGCTTCACGCTGTGCGTTCAGCGTCGGGTTGGCATTGTACGTCGACACCAGCGCCTCGCGAAGCGTGTCGGCGGACGCCGTTCCCGCCGCGAGGGCGGCGATCAGCGCGGCGGTAAGCGCTCTACGGGCGGGTTGACGCATCACGGGCAAATTCTCCGAAACGATTAGAAGGTGAAGGCCTTGGGCCGTTCGAAACCGGGCAAGCGTCCGACGTCGGCATCGACGATAGTCGCCAGACCGACGCTGCCATGGACCTTGCGGCCGACGACCAGGCGGCTAACGCCGCGATCGACCAATGCCGCCGCAACGCGACCGCCTTCGACCAGTTGCTCCAGCAGGGTGTCGGGCAGTTGCTCGACGGCGCCGTCCAGAAGGATGAAGTCATATGGCGCGGCCTTGGCATGACCTTTGGCCAAGTCGCCCTTCGCGACCTCGATACCGGCATCCTTGGCTACACCGACCAGCGATTCATCCGTCTCGATCGCAACCACATTGAGGCCGATCGCCGACAGCAAGGCCGCCGAATAACCAGTGCCGGCTCCGACAACCAGCGCCTTTTCGCCCGCGACGGGCGCGGCCTCGCTCAACAGGCGGCCGAGCGCGGCCGGGGGCATCATCGACCGGTCAGCACCGATCTTCAGCGGGCGGTCGAAATAGGCGAAGTCGCGGCTTCCCGCGGGAACGAACCGTTCGCGTTCGACGCTGGCCATCGCGGCCAGGACGCCGCGGTCGGTTACGCCTTGCGGCCTGAGCTGGCTGTCGATCATCGCCCGGCGTGCAACTGCGAAATCCTGCATCGATCCCTCGTCAATCAATAACTGTTATATGGCACTAATACAGTGCCGCTTCAAGAGGTCCTTACTTGGTGAGGCCTCGTCCGCCAAGCAAGGGAGGGCCACCATTTGTCGAATCGACGAGTTGACAAGCGGGGGGATGAACCGCCAAAGGCCCTCCCGCGAGGCCCGATGGCGGAGTGGTGACGCAGAGGACTGCAAATCCTTGCACGCCGGTTCGATTCCGGCTCGGGCCTCCACTCCTTTTCTGAAAATCAGACGTCGAGCAGGGCCTGGTGGACAGCCGCTGCACAGTCGCGCCCTTCGCGGATCGCCCATACGACCAGCGACTGGCCGCGCCGCGCGTCGCCGCATGCGAACACCCGCGGATGGTTGGTCGAATAGACGATCGACCCGGCCGGCTGTGCCCCTTCCGCAAACTCGAGCGACGCCGCCTGTTTCGGGAAGGTCGTTCCGGTGAAGCCCATCGCAAGCAGGACGAGATCGGCGGGAATGTCGAATTCGGAACCGGCGACCGGTTCAGGCCGTCCCGCCTTCCAGTCAAGGCGGGTACAACGCAGACGCTCGACTTTGCCCTGTCCTTCGAAGGAGGCGGTCATGACAGCGAAATCGCGGTTGCAGCCCTCCTCTTGGCTACTCGAGGTGCGCAGCCGTAGGGGCCAGTTCGGCCAGGTCAGCGCCTTGTCTTCGCGCTCCGGCGGTTGCGGCATGATTTCAAGCTGCGTTACCGACGCTGCGCCTTGCCGATTGGCGGTGCCGACGCAGTCCGACCCGGTATCGCCGCCGCCGATCACGACGACATGCTTGCCGCGCGCGTGGATTTCACCTTGTCCGGCATCGTCGTCGGCAAGACCGGCCACACGGCGATTTTGCTGGGTCAGATAATCCATCGCGAAATGGACGCCCGGCAAGTCGCGGCCCGGAATGGCCAGATCGCGCGGCTGTTCGGCGCCGACCGCGATCACCACCATTTCGTAATCGTCGAGCAGCCGTTCCAGCGGCAGGTCCGTACCCACCCCGACGTTGGTACGGAACAGCACGCCTTCGCGCTCCATCTGCTTTACGCGACGGTCTATCAGCTTCTTGTCGAGCTTGAAGTCGGGAATGCCGTACCTCAGCAAGCCGCCTACGCGGTCGGCCTTTTCGAATACCGTCGGGTTATGCCCCTTGCGCGCCAGCTGCTGCGCACATGCAAGGCCGGCGGGACCAGACCCGACGATGGCGACACGCCTGCCCGTACCCCTGGCGGCCAGCCGCGGCTCAACCCAGCCCTCGCGGAAGGCGCGGTCCACGATTTCGCATTCGATCGTCTTGATGGTCACCGGCTGGTCGTCGAGATTCAGCGTACAGGCTGCTTCGCATGGTGCCGGACAAACCCGGCCGGTGAATTCGGGAAAATTGTTGGTTGCGTGCAATTGCTCGTTCGCCGCGCGCCAGTCCGCTTCCGAGACCATCTCGTTCCATGCGGGAATGAGGTTGTTGAGCGGACAGGCCGAATGACAGAATGGTATGCCGCAATCCATGCAGCGCTCGGCCTGCCGCGACACGGTTTCAGGCGGCAGCGGCTCGACGAACTCGTCCCAGCCGCGGACGCGTTCCGCGACCGGCCGGTAGGACCGCTCGCGCCGTTCGATGTCGAGGAAGCCCGTGGGATTGACCATCGCCGCTATTCCGCCGCCAGCATGCCGCTGTCGAGGACGCGGCGATATTCGTGGGGCATGACCTGAACGAATTGCCCCGATGCCGACGGCCAGTCGTCGAGGATCGCGGCCGCGCGGGCGCTGCCGGTCAGCTCGGCATGCCGCTCGATCAGCGATTTCAGCAGCCCTAAATCGTCGACTGCCTCCAATGCGACGCCTTCCAGATTGGCGAGCGAATCGAGCGTTCGGCCGGGGTCCCAGACAAGGGCGATCCCGCCGGACATCCCGGCCGCGAAATTGCGGCCGACGTCGCCCAGCACCACGACCATACCGCCCGTCATATATTCGCAGCCGTGGTCGCCGGTCCCTTCGACGACAGCGGTTGCCCCGGAATTGCGCACCGCGAACCGTTCCCCCGCGACCCCGGCGAAATAGGCTTCGCCGTCCGTGGCGCCATAAAGGCAGGTATTGCCGACGACGATATTGTCGGCCGCGTCGCGCGTCACCCAATCGGGCTGGCGGACGATCAACCGGCCACCGCTCAGCCCCTTGCCGACATAATCGTTGCCGTCTCCGACCAGATCGAGCGTCAGGCCGCGCGCCAGGAAGGCGCCGAAGCTCTGCCCCGCCGACCCCGTCAGGCGCATCGTCACCGACCCGTCCGTCAGGCCGGCCCCGCCGAACCGCCGCGCCACTTCGCCCGAGGCATAGGCGCCGACCGACCGGTCTGCATTGCCGACGCGGTCTTCGATCAGCACCGGCAACGCGCCGTCCAAAGCGGCCACGATCCGGTCGTCGAGCCGCTGTTCGTTCGGTTCGCGGAGCGAGCGCACGAAGCGCCGCGGCGCCGAAGGATCGACGACCCGCAGCAGCCGCGACAGGTCGGTCGCTCCCGCCTTCCCGCGATCGACAATGCGGGGTTTGAGCAGGTCGGCCCGGCCGACCATTTCGTCCACCGTGCGCAGGCCCAGCCCCGCCATGATCTCGCGCAGCTCCTCGGCAACGAAGAAGAAATAGTTGATCACATGTTCGGGCGTGCCGACGAATTTTTCGCGCAGGCGCGGATCCTGTGTCGCGATGCCGACCGGGCAGGTGTTGAGATGGCATTTGCGCATCATGATGCAGCCCGCCGCAATCAGCGGCGCCGTCGCGAAGCCGAATTCGTCGGCGCCCAGCATGGCGGCCACCGCCACGTCGTGCCCGGTCCGTAGACCGCCGTCCGCCTGCACCACCACCCGGTCGCGCAGGCCGTTCAGCATCAAGGTCTGCTGGGTTTCGGCAAGGCCGACTTCCCACGGCGAACCCGCGTGAGTCAGCGACGTCAACGGCGAAGCGCCGGTGCCGCCCTCATAACCGGAAATGGTGAGATGATCGGCCAGGCACTTAACGACGCCCGCTGCCACCGTGCCGACGCCTGCTTCGGCCACGAGCTTGACCGACACGCGAGCGCCCGGATTGACGCTTCGAACGTCAAAAATCAGCTGAGCAAGGTCTTCAATCGAATAGATGTCATGGTGCGGCGGCGGGGAAATAAGGCCGACTCCCGGGGTCGAGTGGCGCACCGCGGCGATATAGCGGTCGACCTTGTGGCCCGGCAGCTGACCGCCCTCTCCCGGCTTGGCGCCCTGCGCGATCTTGATCTGAACATCGTCGGCATTGACCAGATATTCGGCCGTCACGCCGAACCGGCCAGAGGCGACCTGCTTGATGCTCGATCGTTCGTCGGTCACGAACCGGTCGGGGTCCTCGCCGCCCTCGCCGGTGTTCGACTTTCCACCGATGCGGTTCATCGCTTTCGCGAGCGTGGTGTGCGCTTCGCGGCTGATCGACCCGAAGCTCATCGCGCCGGTCGCGAACCGCCGGACGATGGCGGAAGCCGGCTCGACTTCCTCCAACTGCACGGGCGGTCCGGCGGGCACGAACTCCAGCATGCCGCGCAGGGTCAGCAAGCGACGGCTCTGGGCATTCATCTCGTCGGCGAATGCGCGATATTTTTCGGGAAGGTGGGCACGAACCGCGTGCTGCAGGTTGGAGATTGTGGCCGGGGTCCATGCATGGTCTTCCCCGCCCGACCGGAAGGCGTACAGGCCGCCGACGTCGAGGCGGCGCAGGTTCGCCGCGTGCGCGGCGCGATGACGCGCAGCGCTTTCCTCGGCGATTTCGGCAAGGCCGCAACCTTCGATGTTGCTCGTCGTACCGGTGAAGTATCGGTCGACGAACTTCGAATGAAGGCCCACCGCATCGAAAATCTGCGCGCCGCAATAGGATTGGAAGGTCGAAATGCCCATCTTCGACATGACCTTCAGCATGCCCTTGCCGATGGCCTTGATGTAGTTCGCCTGCGCCTTTTCCGGATCCTGCCGGACCTTGCCCTTGGCGCACAGGTCGTCGATCACGTCGAACGCCAGCCACGGGTTGATCGCCTCGGCACCATAACCCGCCAGCACGCAGAAATGATGCACTTCGCGCGCTTCGCCGGTTTCCACGACCAGCCCGGTCTGCATCCTCAGGCCTTGGCGGATCAGGTGGTGGTGCACCGCCCCCACGGCCAGCGCCGCCGGTACGGGAATACGCCCTGGCCCTTCGCGCCGATCGGACAGGATCAGCACATTGACGTCCGCCAGCACCGCCTCGGTCGCTTCCCAGCACAGGCGCTGGAGCGCGGCCTCCATCGATTGTGAGTCGCCGCCGCTAGGCCAGGTCGCGTCGAGCGTCGCAGTCCGGAACGCGCCGTCGAGCGTGTCGTGGATCGAGCGGATCTTCTCCAGATCCTCGTTGGTGAGGATCGGCTGCGTCACCTCGAGCCGCTTGTGATTGCCCGCGTTGCGGCCCAGCAGGTTGGGACGCGGTCCGATCATCGACACCAGGCTCATCACCAGATGTTCGCGGATCGGGTCGATCGGCGGGTTGGTCACCTGCGCGAAATTCTGCTTGAAATAATCGTAGAGCAGCCGGGGCCGTGCCGACAGCACCGCCAGCGGGGTGTCAGTCCCCATTGATCCCACCGGATCGTCGGACTGCGACGCCATCGGCGCCAGGAACAGTTTCAGGTCTTCGTCGGTGTAGCCGAAGCTCAACTGCGTCCGGCGGAACACGTCATCGTCGGGCGGTCGCCGAATGGGATTCGATCCGGCCGGCAGGTCTTTCAAGTTGAACTGCGTCTCGCGTAGCCATTCGCCATAGGGTTCGGCTTCGGCCAGTTCGGCCTTGACCTCTTCGTCCTCGACGATGCGCTGCTTTTCGAAATCGATCAACAGCATCTTGCCAGGCTGCAACCGCCACTTGCGGACGATCTTCTCTTCCGGGATCGGCAGCACGCCGGATTCGGACGCCATCACGACGAGGTCGTCGTCGGTCACCACGAAACGCGCCGGCCGCAGCCCGTTGCGATCGAGAGTCGCGCCGATCTGGCGGCCGTCGGTGAAGGCGATCGCCGCCGGACCGTCCCAAGGCTCCATCAGCGCAGCATGATATTCGTAGAAGGCGCGCCTTTGCGCATTCATGATCGGGTTGCCGGCCCACGCCTCTGGGATCAGCAGCATCATCGCATGCGGCAGCGAATAGCCGCCCGCGACCAGCAGCTCGAGCGCGTTGTCGAGGCAGGCAGTGTCCGACTGACCGTGCGGGATGATCGGCCACATCTTGTCGAGGTCGGCCCCGAGCAGAGACGATTCGAGCGTGCGCCGCCGCGCATTCATCCAGTTCACATTGCCGCGAACCGTGTTGATCTCGCCATTGTGCGCGATGAAGCGGTACGGATGGGCCAGCCGCCAGCTAGGGAAGGTGTTGGTCGAAAAGCGCTGGTGGACCATCGCCAGCGCGGTCGTGGTCAGGGGGTTGCACAGGTCGAGATAGAATTCCCCGACCTGGTGGGGCAGCAGCATCCCCTTATAGACCAGCGTTCGCGTGGAAAAGCTGGCAATGTAGAATTCGCCGAGACCGGGAAGGTTCTTCGTCCGCGAAAGCTCGTCGAGCGGGTTCAGCGTTTGCTTGCGCACCGCCAGCAATTTGCGCTCGAACGCATCCTGGCTTTTTGTGTCGGGACCACGCGCGACGATCGCCTGCCGAATGACGGGAACCGACGGCAGTACGGTCGGGCCCAGCATGCTGTCGTCAACCGGCACGTCACGCCAGCCGAGCATGAGCTGCCCTTCTTTGGCCACGAACCGCTCGAGCCGTTCTTCGGCAACCGCCCGGCTTTCCGCATCGCGCGGCAGGAAGCACATCGCCACCGCATATTCACCGAGCGGGGGAAGATTGACTCCAGCCCCCTCCGCCCAATGGCGTAACAGGTCGTCTGGAAGCTGGATCAGGCACCCGGCGCCATCGCCGAGGTCCGGGTCGGCCCCCACCCCGCCGCGATGCAGCAGGCTCGACAGGATCTGCAGGCCTTGCCCGATGATCGCGTGCGACCGCTCGCCTTTCACATGGGCGACGAAGCCCATCCCGCAACTGTCATGCTCACGGGAGGGATCGTATAGCCCCTGTGCCTGCGGTGTACCGATCAAAGGTCTCCTTGTTCCGCTGCAGGTGCGATGCCGCACTGCAGCAAGACTGACGACTCGATACGCGTGACGCAAGACTAATAATGGCGCCCTTCAAGGTCGTAGCGAAAAGCGCATTGGCGTGTCCAATTCGCAACGACCCGACCCGTCGCGATGAGCCACGTTGAACGTGGGCGTTACGGCGGCTAAGTCGCGCGGCATGAAACACTTCGTCCTCGCCAGCGCCTTGATCCTGTCCGCCTGCTCGCAGCAGGAAGCGAGGCCCGACATAAAGGTCGAAGACGTTTGGGCCCGCGCTGTTGCGCCGGGCCAGGACAGCGGCGCGGCCTATATGACCATCCGCAACGACGGCGGCGCGAACGATCGGTTGAATGACATCAAGGTATCGGTCGCCCCGATGACCATGATCCATCAAACCCGCACCGAAAACGGTGTAAGCTCAATGGACAAGGCCGACGATCTCGTGATTCCGGCGCATGGCACACTCGAACTCAAGCCGGGCGGTATCCACGCCATGATGATGGGACTGAAAGTCCCGCTGCAACCCGGCGATCGCTTTTTCGTCGACCTGACGTTCGACAAGTCGGGCCACCAGACCGTTTCAGGCAAGGTCGTCGCTGCGGGTGAGCGCTGATGCTGGCCAGGATCAGGATCGCCTTGTGGGCCTTGGTCGGCGTGGCCGCGCTGGCCGGAATCTGGCTGGCCATGCAGAAGCCCCGGCCTGCTCCACCCAGTGCGGACAACCAGATGCCGGTGCAGTCGATTGGCGGACCCTTCATCCTGACCGGTTCCGACGGCAAGCCGTTCGATTCCCGCAGCCTTGAAGGAAAGCCATATGCGATCTTTTTCGGATTTACCCATTGCCCGGACGTGTGCCCAACGACCCTGTCGCGGCTGGTGAAGCTGCGCCGACAACTGGGCAAAGGCGACGACGCGCTGCGCATCCTGTTTGTGACGGTCGACCCGGATCGCGACGGGCCGGCGGAAGTCGGCGCCTATTCCGCGCTATTCGCGACCCCCATTATCGGTCTCACCGGAACGCCGGCGAGCATCGATAAAGTAAAGAAACAATTCGGAATTTTTTCAGAAAAGGTCGGTCAGGGCGAAAACTATTCGATCAACCATACCGCCACCGTGTTCCTGATAGATTCAAAGGGTGGGTTCGTGTCAACTATCAGTCCCGAAGAAAAGGATGATGTGGCAAGCGAGAAGATCAAACGTGTTGTTGCGTAATTGCCACGCATTGTAGACCTAATGCGTCAGGGGCGGAACTTTTCCTTGAGTTGCGTGACGTAAAGATTATCTGACCGCGGCCCGCCAGTCCTGGCGGGCTTTTTCATGTCATGAGGTAATTTGTGAACCGTATCATTTTCGCGGCCGTTGCCGCGACCGCCATCGCGACCCCGGCTTTCGCCCAGGACGCGTCGTCGACCAGCTTTGAAGGTGCGCGCATCGGCGCGAACATCGGCTTCGCCGACGATCACATTTTCGGCACCGAATCGTTCACCTACGGCGTCGAAGCCGGCTACGACTTCAACCTCGGCGGCGCAGTCGCTGGCGCGACGGTCGAACTGCAGGACAGCAAGGATCTCGACCGCGAGATCGCCCTGACCGGTCGCGTCGGTGCCAAGGTCGGCTCGAACGCGCTGGTTTACGGCGTTGCCGGCTATTCGAACCTGAAGGCTTACGGCTACAAGTTCGACGGCTTCCGTCTCGGCGCGGGCGTCGAATTCGCCCCGACCAAGAACATGTTCGTCAAGGTCGAGCAGCGCTACGGCAACTACGAAGCCGGCGTTGACCTGTGGCAGAGCGTCGTGGGCGTGGGCGTCCGCTTCTAAGCGGTCCACGTTCCCAAACAAGAAGGGCGGTCCGAACGGGCCGCCCTTTTTTATTGCTCGAGTTCCTCGACCCTGCGGAGCAGCCGTTCCAGCGCATCAACCGATTCCCGTTCATCGAGCGTCGGCGCGTGACCGACCGCCGGGACGGTGACCAGCTCGGCCATTGCGCCGATTTCTTCCTTCATCCGCTCGGCAGTCGCTTCGGACAGAAGGTCGCTCAATTCGCCGCGCAGGATCGTTACCGGCTTTCCGCGCAAGCCCTGCAGCAACGGCCAGGCGTTCATCGGCTCGCCCGCGCGGGCGGCATTGAAGTTGTCGACGATGCGCATGTCGTAGTCGAACCGGACCTTGCCGCCGTCCTCACAACAAACGCGCCGGGCGAAGCGTGCCCAGTCGTCCGGACCCCAGCGGGGGAAAATGTCATGGTTGCGGGCCGCCAGTTCGTTCACCGCTTCGTCCCAGTCGGCAAAGCGAACGTCCTTGCCGACGTAGGCGGCAATCCGGTCGAGGCCCGCCTTGTCGATTTCTGGTCCGACGTCGTTGAGCAGCGCGCTGGCAATCCGGTCGCCGTCGGTCGCGGCCATCAGCATGGTGACGATGCCGCCGAGCGACGTACCGACGAACACCGCATCGGCGATCCCCAGCTGGTCGAGCAGCTTCAGCAGATCGGCGGCATAGTGATGCGGGCTATAGCGACTGCTGTCGGGATCATGATCGCTGCTGCCGCGGCCGCGAAGATCGACGCAGATCACCCGCCAGTCGCCCGCATGGCGGTCGGCAACCCCCTCGAAGTCGCGCGCGTTGCGGGTAAGGCCCGGGATGCACAGGATGGGCGGCTTTTCCAGCGGCCCCGCATAATCGCGATAGTGAAGCTTCAGGCCCTCGGCACTGGTCCAATAACGGTCGGTCCATTCGGCCATCTACGCTTCCCCCGAACTCTCCCCTCCCCTATCGCGGGACAATGGACGCCCCGCAACCCTATCGTGCCGAGCCCGCAATCCTCAGTCTGGGCGAAGAGTTCTTCGATGAAGTCGACCCGACGCGATTTCCGAAGGCGATCCCGCGATTCCTGAACCGGCGCTGGGCCGACCGCGTCGGCCTCGGCGAGATGGACTGGGAGCGGAATTTCGCGCGGTTCGAGCCGCTCGCCGACAATCTGACGCGACCGCTGGCGCTGCGTTATCACGGGCATCAGTTCCGGACCTACAATCCTGACATCGGCGATGGCCGCGGCTTCCTTTTCGCCCAGCTTCGCGACGATCGGGGCCGCTTGCTCGACCTCGGCACCAAGGGCAGCGGCACGACACCCTATAGCCGCCGCGGCGACGGACGATTGACCCTGAAGGGCGGGGTTCGTGAAGTGCTGGCCACCGAAATGCTGGAAGCGTTGGGAGTCAACACGTCAAAGAGCTTCGCCCTGTTCGAAACCGGCGAACAACTGATGCGCAACGACGAGCCGTCTCCGACGCGGTCGGCCGTCCTCACCCGTCTTAGCCATGGTCATATCCGCATCGGCACTTTCCAGCGCCTGGCCTATTTCGAAAATGCCGCCGGAATCGCGAGCCTCGCGCGTTATGTGCTCGACAAGCTTTACGGCGAAACGCCCCCTGCTGCTGATGCCGACCTCGCCGCCCGCCTGCTCGACCTTGTCTGCGAACGGACCGCAACGCTGGCGGCAAGCTATGTCGCGTCGGGCTTCGTCCACGGCGTGCTCAACAGCGACAACATCAACGTTACGGGCGAGAGCTTTGATTATGGCCCGTGGCGGTTCGCTGCCGAGTGGGACGAAACGTTCACCGCCGCCTATTTCGACGAGTGGGGCCTTTACGCGTTCGGGCGCCAGCCGGAAGCGATTCACTGGGATGTCGCGCAGCTGGCGGGGTGCCTGGCCATGATCGGCGATGCGCCAGCGCTTGCTGACACGCTAGGCGGCTGGCCGAGCCGCTTCGAAGCTGCACTGATCGATCGCCTGCTGTGGCGCCTTGGGGTAGCGCGTGTCGACAATGCCGACGACCGACTGCTGGTAGGCGCCATACTGAAGGTACTGCGCAGCCGGAGGGTCGGAATAGATCGCTTTTTCTTCGACTGGCGCGGGGGCCGGGTCCCGACTGGCGAGGCTTATGACGATGAGGCCTTCTTGGCATTGCGCAAGGCCTTGGCGGGACGTGAGCGCCCGATCGTCCACCCCTATTGGACCGATGCTCAGCCCTGTTCCATGCTGATCGACGAGGTGGAGGCTATCTGGTCGGCCATCACCGACAACGACGATTGGCAACCGTTCGAGTCCAAGATCGATGCAATTCGCCGTTTCGGCCACGCCATGGCGGCAGACGCAGTGGGTTGATTTTCCGCCCGATTAGTGGGAGCGGCTCTCGCTCTCGCTCGGGAGTCTCCATGTCCGACCACCTTGTATCGTTCGACCCTGCAACCGGCGCCGAAATTTGGTCTGCACCTGTCGGCGACGCGGCGGCCGAGGTTGCCGCTGCGCGCGAAGCCTGGCCGGAGTGGGCTGCCCACAGCGTCGCCTATAGAATCGAAACGATGCGCCGCTTCGCCAATGTGGTGAAGGCCAGGGAAGAAGAGTTCGCCGACCTGATTTCGCGCGAGACCGGCAAGCCGTTCTGGGAGGCGAAGACCGAGGTCGCGTCGGTGATCGGCAAGGTGGAAATCTCGATCAAGGCCTATGGCGAGCGCACGCCGATGAGCCGCCTGGAAGCGGCCATGGGTAATCGCGTCGCAGTGCGCCACAAGCCGCACGGCGTGCTGGCGGTGCTCGGTCCGTACAATTTCCCGGCCCATCTGCCCAATGGTCATATCGTCCCTGCCCTGATCGCCGGCAATGCGGTCGTGTTCAAGCCGAGCGAAAAGACCCCCGCTTCGGGCGCCTATCTGGTCAAATGTTTCCATGAGGCCGGGGTCCCCGAAGGCGTCATCCGCCTTCTGGTCGGCGGCCCCAACGAGGGCAAGGCGCTGGCCGCCGAAGACGGCATCGACGGACTGCTGTTCACCGGATCGGCGCGCGGCGGCATGTCGCTGCATCGCCAGTTCGCCGAAGCGCCGCACAAGATCCTGGCGCTGGAGTTGGGCGGCAACAACCCGATGGTCGCCTGGAATACGCCCGACCTGCAGGCGGCGGCAGCGATTATCACCCAGTCGGCCTTCCTGTCGGCGGGCCAGCGCTGCACCTGCGCGAGGCGGTTGATCGTTGAGGACGGCAAGCATGAGGCGCTCGTCGGCGAAGTCTTGAAATTGATGGACCGCATCATCGTGGATCACCCCTTCGCCGATCCCCAGCCGTTCATGGGCCCGGTGATCGACACCGGCGCGGCCGACCATGTGCAAAGCCAGTATATGGAATTGATGATGAAGGGCGGTAAACCGATCCGCCGTCTGGACCGTCCCTATGAGGAACGGCCCTATCTGACCCCCGCCCTGATCGATGTGACCGACGTCAAGGATCGCCCGGACGACGAGATTTTCGGTCCGGTGCTGCAGCTTATCCGCGTCAAGGGTTTCGACGCCGCGATCGACGAGGCGAACAACACGCGTTTCGGCCTCGCTGCCAGCGTCCTGACCAAGGAGCCCGAGCTATACGATCGCTTCTGGGCGAATGTGCGGGCGGGCGTCATCAATTGGAACAAACCAACCAACGGCGCGCCCTCTTCCGCACCGTTCGGCGGCGTCGGCATGAGCGGCAACCACCGGCCCAGCGCTTACTATGCCGCGGACTACTGCGCCTACCCGGTGACCAGTGTAGAAGCGGAAGCGGTACGCGGCGGCATCACCGAAGGATTGCGTCCGGCCTATGTGCCGAGCGACGGCTGACCCGACAAAAGGTCGCTTCGACCTGTTCGACAGCTGAGGCCCCTCGCCAACCGCGTCGTCTAGGTTCATGCGCCGCTGCGGCGCTCCGGGCGGAGGGAACGACGTGACATCGAAGGCCAAGACCGGACTGCGAACATTGCCGGTCGTTGGCGGGCCGGACAATCCAGCGTCTTGGCGCCAGCTGCCGCAACGGGCATTTTATTATGCCATAACATGGCCCTTCCTGCTGAAGAGCCTGAGCGGCGGATCGCCCGCAGATCGCAAGCGGCTGATCGAGCGACTGGCGCTTCCGGCGGAATCGCTGCCCAATCTCGGCGGCTGGAAGGCTGATTCCCTGTTCCTCAACCGCATCATCGACTGGGTCGAGGCGCTTCAGCCGAAGAGTGTCGTCGAACTGGGTGCCGGCGCTTCGACCCTAGTCACGGCGCGGGCGCTGTCCCGCAACGGGGGCGGCTCCCTAATCAGCTTCGACCAGCATGCGCCGTTCGTCGAGGCGACACGCCAATGGCTGGCCGAAAATGGCATCGAGTCCGACTTGCGTCATGCGCCGCTGGTGCGCACGTCATCGACATGGCCCGGCCCCTGGTACGACCTGCACGACCTGCCCGACCAAATCGACCTATTGATCGTCGACGGACCGCCGTGGAGCCTCCATCCCTATGTGCGCGGCCAGGCCGAAGTCCTGTTCGACCGCATTCCCGTCGGCGGTGCGATTCTGCTCGACGACGCCTTCCGGCCGGGCGAGCGGATCATCGCGTCGCGCTGGAAAAAGGCGTGGCCGAATTTCGACTTTACGCTGCTGCCCGGCGGCGCGAAAGGCACGCTGCAGGGCGTTCGTCGCCGCTAACCGATCCTAGCCGCGCATCTCCGGCAGATAATCGCTGTCGATCGCGTCGCTGAACTTGGTGATGCGGGCATCGAAGCGCATGCGGACGGTGCCGGTGGCCCCGTGCCGCTGCTTGGCGACGATGAGGTCGGCGCGGCCGTAGATGCGCTGCATCTCTTCCTGCCAGGTGGCGAAGTCGGGGTGGTCCTCTTCCGGCTTCTTCGCGGCGAGATAATAGTCGCCGCGGAACACGAACCACACCATGTCGGCGTCCTGTTCGATCGAGCCCGATTCACGAAGGTCGCTGAGCTGGGGCCTCTTGTCCTCGCGCTGTTCGACGGCACGGCTGAGCTGCGACAGCGCCATCACCGGCAGGTCGAGTTCTTTCGCCAGCTGCTTGAGGCCGCGGCTGATTTCGGAGATTTCCTGCACGCGGTTGTCGCCCGCGCTGCCCTTGCCGGTGCCCTGCAGCAGCTGGAGATAGTCGACCACGACGAAGCCGATGCCCTTCTGCCGCTTCAGCCGCCGCGCGCGGGCGCGCAAGCTGGCGATGGTCAGGCCCGGCGTATCGTCGATGTAGAGCGGCAGGTTGGCGAGTTCGCCCGAGGCGCGGGCGAGCTGGCGGAATTCCTGCTGGCTGATCTTGCCCATGCGCAAATTTTCGGAGGAGATGCCCGACTGTTCGGCCAGGATACGCGTCGCCAGCTGGTCGGCCGACATTTCCAGGCTGAAGAAGGCGGTCGGCGCGCCCGCCGACTTGGACGGTTCGATCCCGTCCTCCATGTCGCGGACGTAACGCTGGGCGGCGGCGAAGGCCATGTTGGTGGCGAGCGAGGTCTTGCCCATGCCCGGACGGCCGGCAAGGACGATGAGATCGCTTTTGTGCAGGCCGCCGATCTTGGCGTTGACGCCGTCGAGGCCGGTGGTGACGCCCGACAGATGGCCGCCGGAATTGAGCGCCTTTTCCGCCTGTTCGAGCGCGAGACGGGTGGCCTCGCCGAAGCTTTTGACCTTGCCCTCGTTGCCGCCCTCTTCGGCGACGCGATACAGTTCGCTCTCGGCTTTTTCGATCTGGGACAGCGGGGCGACGTCCTCCGACGTGTCGAGCGCCCCTTCGACCAGGTCGCGGCCGACGCCCACGAGCGCACGGAGCAGCGCCAGGTCGTAGATCTGCTGGGCGAAATCGCGCGCGCCGATGACCGCCGCGCCGGAGCCGGTCAGCTGGGCCAAATAAGCCGCCCCACCCACTTCCTTCATGGCCTCGTCATCGCTGAACAGCGGGCGCAGCGTGACCGGGTTGGCGACCATATTCTTGTCGGTCATGCGCAGGATGGATTCGTAGATCCGGCCATGCAGCGGTTCGAAGAAATGGTGCGGCTTGAGCCGGATTTGGACGTCTTCGACCAGCCGGTTGTCGATCATCAACGCGCCCAGCAGCGCCGCCTCCGCTTCGATATTCTGCGGGAGCTTCTGCGGTTCCGGGGTCGCGGCCCCGGACTCATTGATTCGAACGACTTCGGCCATGCCGTCTGCTATTCCTTCGCGGGCGGGTGATGTCACCCGCGCAAATGTGTCACAGGGCGAACAAAGCTAGCACGTTTGTGGATAGTTTTGGGAGCGAATTTGCCGCCCCCTTGGATGGTCGACGGTCGATCCATCCACAGAAAATCGTGAGGCCGATTGAAGGCAGAGCCCCGCCCCGCTAGCCCATCCCCATGAGCATTCTTTCCGACCGCTGGATTCGCGAACAGGCCCTCAACCACGGCATGATCGAACCGTTCGTCGAGGCGCAGCGGCGTGATGGCTGCATCAGCTATGGCCTGTCGTCCTACGGCTACGACGCGCGCGTCGCGGACGAGTTCAAGATTTTTACCAATGTCGACAGCGCGGTGGTCGATCCCAAGGATTTCGCCGCGAACAGCTTCGTCGATCGCCAGACCGACGTCTGCATCATCCCGCCCAACAGCTTCGCGCTGGCGCGGACGGTCGAATATTTCCGGGTGCCCGAAGACGTGCTGGTCATCTGCCTCGGCAAATCGACCTATGCGCGGTGCGGGATCATCGTGAACGTGACCCCGCTGGAGCCCGGCTGGGAAGGCCATGTGACGCTGGAATTTTCCAACACCACGCCGCTGCCCGCCAAGATCTACGCCAACGAAGGCGCGTGCCAGTTCCTGTTCCTGCAGGGGAATGAGCGGTGCGAAACCAGCTACAAGGACCGCGCCGGCAAATATATGGGCCAGAAAGGCGTAACCTTACCCCGTCTCTAACGAAAAGCCCCGGCGCAAACCGGGGCTTCTGCGTCATTGGTGAGACAGCGCCTCAGGTCGCGTCGTGTACCTCGGCCATCGGCCCATTCTTCTTGATCGAGTCGATCGCATTTTGGGCGGATGCCTTGGTCTTGTAGGTTTCCGTCCAGAAGATCTTTTCGCCGTTATATTCGAAGCTGGCGATATATTCGCCGTTCGACGAATTCTTGATCACGAACTTATGGGCCATGGTCAGGTCTCCCCATTGGTGAGGAGGCCAGCCTAGCCGTCAACTGCCGAGTCGCCTACCCGCCATTCTTCATCTGTTGTTCGCTGTCGCCGAGCAGCTTGGACTGGCCGCCGATGATGATATCGCACCAGTCGGCAAAGGCCTTGGCGATGGTCTGGACCAGCTTCTTCAGGTCGCCGTCCTTCAGCAGGCCATCGTCGCCGAACTTGTCGTCGCCGACCTGGCCCAGATAGGCTTCGGGCTGCTGCATCACCGGCATGTCGAGAAATACGCAGCATTGGCGCAGCGCATGGTTGGCCAGCGCGCCGCCGAGCGCGCCGGGCGATACGGTGATGATGGCAGCAGGCTTCTTGGCCCAGGCGCTGCCGCCGTAGGGTCGCGAACCGACGTCGATGGCGTTCTTCAGCGCACCGGGCATCGACCGATTATATTCAGGCGTCACGAACAGCACCCCGTCAGCCCCCTTCACCGCATCGCGGAAGCTGGACCATGCCGCGGGACGGTCATCGCCGTCGAGGTCGGGATTGTAGAGCGGCAGGTCGCCGATCTCGACGATTTCGCAGTCAAGCCGGTCGTGAAGCGCGCAGAGCGAACGCGCGACCTTGCGATTGATGGAACCGTCGCGCAGCGAGCCGACGATGATTGCGATCTTGTGATTTGCCATACTGCGCAAATGCCTGAGCGCAGCTTTGGTTGCCGTCCGGCGCGAAACCCCTTTGCGCGCCGGACGATGTGCGGGCGATCAGCGCGATGCTTCCTCGACCTGTTCCCACTGCTTCTTGGTGAAGCAGACCCGCTGTTCCAGCCGCGAGCCGGTGCGCGGCAGATATTTGCAGATCTTGCGGTCTTCCTTGGCCGGCTTGACCTGCTCCGTCTGTTCCTTGTCGTCCTGCGCATAGGCATTGGCGGGCACCGCAACCAGCAGCGAGACGGCAAGGGTCGAAAAGGCGATGGATTTCATAAATTCCTCCTCGACATCCCGTGCCGAAGAAGATCGTCCATCCCGCTGGTCCGCGCCAGATACCGTTCGTCGAACCGCAGAGGCCCGGCGCATGTTGGTCGATCAGATCAGCGCTTCTTGCTGCCTTGGTGGCGGATGTTGGCCGGGCGACCCCGACGCTGGGTGGTCGGCGGACGACGCGTCCGGTCGCGGCGCGGGCCGGCGTAGCGACCTTCGGGCAGTTCGAAGCGGAGGGCGCCGGAGGCCGGGTTAGCTTCGGCCAGTTTGAGCTCCAGCTTCTGGCCCATACGGTAAGTCTCGCCGGTCTCGTCGCCGATCAGCGACTGACTGGCCTCGTCGTAGCGAAAATATTCGTTGCCGAGGATCGCGGCCGGGACGAGGCCGTCGCCGCCCAAATCCGCGACCGTTGCGAAGAAACCGAACGGCTGCACGCCGGTGATCCGGCAGCGCAGGATCTGGCCGACCTTGTCCGCCAGGAACGCCGCGACGTAGCGGTCGATCGTCTCCCGCTCCGCCTCCATCGCGCGCCGTTCGAGGGTGGAAATGAGTTCGCCGATCTCCGAGAAGCTGGTTGCGTCCTCGGGTGGCAGGCCGCCGTCGCCGAGGCCGTAGGCGCTGACCAGCGAGCGGTGGACGAGCAGGTCCGCATAGCGGCGGATAGGCGAAGTAAAGTGCGCATAGCTCGCCAGCGACAGCCCGAAGTGGCCGAGCGTGTCGGGCGAATAGCGCGCCTGCATCTGCGTGCGCAGCAGCTGCTCCATGATTTCGGGCCGCGCCTCATGATCCTTGCCGATGCGTTCGATGATGCGGTTGAAGGTCGCCGGGCGAACGACCTGGCCGAGCGCAAATTCGACGTCGAAGGTGGCGAGATAGTCCTTCAGCGCCACCAGTTTCTCGCGGCCCGGACCCTCGTGGACACGGTACATGACCGGCGCCTTCTTCTTTTCCAGCGCCTTGGCTGCCGCGACGTTGGCGGCGATCATATAATCCTCGACCAGCCGGTGCGCATCGAGCCGCTCGCGCGGCGCGACCGACAGGATGCGGCCCTTTTCGTCGAGCACCACGCGGCGCTCTGGCAGGTCTAGCTCGAGCGGTTCGCGCTTTTCGCGCGCAGCCAGCAGGGCGCGCCAGCATTCCCACAGCGGCTTCAGGGCTTTTTCGACGAGCTCGCCCTCGACCCTGCCAGGTTCGCCATCGACGGCGGCCTGCGCATTCTCGTATGCAATGTTTGCCGCGACGCAAATCTTGGCGCGCGAGAATCGCCAGCTTTTGAGCGCGCCGTCCTTGCCGACATGAAGATGGCAGGCCAGCGCCGCGCGGGGTTCGCCCTGCTTCAACGAGCAGATCTCGGACGAAAGCTCGTGCGGCAGCATCGGCACGACGCGGTCGGGGAAATAGACGCTGTTGCCGCGAGCCCGCGCCTCCTTGTCGAGCGCGCTGCCGGGGCGGACGTAGAAGCTGACGTCGGCGATGGCGACGATCGCATCCCAGCCGTCGCCGTCCTCGCGCGGGGCGGCCCAGATCGCATCGTCATGGTCGCGCGCGTCCTCCGGGTCGATGGCGACGATCGGGAGATGCGTCAGGTCTTCGCGCGTTCCGAGCGGTTGCTGCGATACTTTCTTCGCTTCGGCGATGGCTTCGTCGCGGAAAGCGTCGCGCAGGCCGTGCTTGTGGATGGCGATGAGGCTGAAGCTGCGCGGGGCGAAGGGGTCGCCAAGAATGGCGTCGACGCGGGCGCTGACCTTGGGCGGGCGGCCCGAGGGTTCGGCGAGGACGAGGTCGCCGACCTCTGCACCCTTCAGGTCGGAAATCGGCAGTTCGCGCCGCTCGCGCTTGTCGACGGGGGTGAGGTAATGCTTGTCCCCTTCCCGCCGCACCACGCCGAGGATCATCGCGGCGCTGCGCTCCAGCTTCTTCATCACCGTCGCGACATGGCCCTTCCCGCGCTCTTCGGTGCGGGCGAGGATGCGGTCGTTGAGGGTGAGCGCGCTGCGCCGCCCGCGTTCGAGGACGCGCAGGCGCGGTGGCGGCGTGTCGGCGTGCCAGCTTTCCGGCGTCGCCCAGACCTCGCCATCGTCGGTCGAGACGACGCGGAGCACGGTGACCTTGGGGACGCCGCCCATCTTGTGGAAGGCACGGCCGGGGGCGCTGTCGATCAGCCCTTCGTCGGCCATGTCTTTGAGCAGCGCCTTGAGCGCGATCTTCTCATTACCCTTGAGGCCGAAGGCGCGCGCAATCTCGCGCTTGCCCGCGGGCTGGTCGCTGCTGGCGATGAAGTCGAGGACCTGTTTGGCGGTCGGCAGGCCCGGCTTGGGCCGATTGGTGGGGCGTTTCACTCCTTGGGCTTTGCCACGACCGGCCGGTAAGCGCCACCCGGCACCGCGCTGGCGACCGGGCTTTCATAGCCGTCGGCGCTGACCGAGGAGACGCCGAACACCCAGTCGTCGACGCGGATGTGGAGCAAGACAGCTTTTCGGCATGGTTCTTTGAGTGAAGACGGATGGTAGGTCGCGATAGGGCAGGTTTCATCGACGGGTTTTTCGTACTGCCAATTCGCCGAATCCGTGCGACGCCAGCGAACAAGAAAGTGATCAGCCATGTTGGCGGAGGACCAATTAATCGTCGTATCCGTGCTCACGCCCCCCTCCACCGTCGGCTCCGGCGGCGGCGGGGCGCTGGCGATGGCGGCCAGCGCCGCGACGTTGAGGCGGGTGACTTTGCGGAGGTAGGGGAAGTCCATCGCCGCGACAGTGTCGCCATAAACAACGCCCTTTTCGGTGCGCAGGTCCTGGTGCTGCTGGTCGTAATTCTCGACCGCGACCGAAAGGCGGACGGCGGGGAAGCCGGCGTTCAAGAATTCCGTATGGTCGCCGCCTCGGCCGAAACGGTCGTTGCGCCACACCTGCATCACGTCGAGACCAATCTCGGGGATGCGCTCGGCCAGACGGTCGAGGAAGCGGGAGATGTTGCGCGACGGGCTGTCATTCTCGCCGCCAAGGCTGCGGACGTCGGCGCGGATCTGGTCCCCGCCCTGCCAGCGCAGCCCTTCGGAAAAAACCCGGACGGTCTTGTCGTCGCACACACCGTCGCTGCCGCAGCTATTGCCGATGATGTCGTTGTTGAGATTGGCGATGACGTTCCACCTCTGCGCCGCCGCATAGTCCGCGAGGATCTTGCCGCCGTGGAGCCCCTGCTCTTCCCCGCTCAGCACGCCGTAGACGATGGTTCCGGCGAATTTGAACTTCGACAGCACGCGAGCCGCCTCGATCGTCGCGGCGGTGCCGCTGCCGTCATCGTTGGCGCCCGGGGCGTCCCTGGTGAAATCCATCGGATCGCTCACGCGGCTGTCGATGTGGCCGGTGATAATGACCATGTCGTTGGGCCGCTCGGTCCCGCGCTGGATGGCGACGATGTTGCAAACCTTGGTCGGGGTCGGGATGCGTTTGCCCGTGACCGTGTCGCAGGTGCGGATGGTTTCCAGCCCCAGCGTCCTAAACTCGCCTTCGGCATAATTCCACGCTGCGCCGATGCCGCGCTTGGGGTCGGTCTGCGACGATAGCGTGTGGCGGGTGCCGAAGCTCACCAGCTTTTCGACCGTCGCCTTCATCCGCGCCTCGTCGACGAAGCGGGTGAGGCCGGTCAGCCGCTCGTCGACCGAGGTCGGCGGCGGGACGGCGGCGGCGGAGGTGGAGGCGAGGGCGAGAAGGAGGACTGCGCGCTTCATTTCATCATCGTGGCACGAAGCCGGTGCTCGCGCCAGAGGATGACGAGGCCCGAGGCGATGATAATCGGCGCCCCAATCCAGGTCCAGTGCGAGGGCAGCTGGCCGAACTGCACGATCCCCAGGATCGTCGCCCAGACGAGCGAGGTATAGTCCATCGGCATGACCAGCGCGACCGGTGCGAACCGCAGCGCGGCGGTCAGCGTCAGCTGCGCAACCCCGCCGACAAGCGCCATCCCGCCGAGGATCGCGAAGGTGGTCGCGTCATGCGCGCTGCCGGCGAACGGCATGGCGAGACCCAGCGGCACGAGGCTCGACACCGCAAACCAGAAGGCAGTCGTCGCGGCGGCCTCGGTAGCCCCCAACCGGCGAATGACGATGGTGACGGCAGCGGTCAGCAAGGCCGCAACCATCGCCACCGCACCGCCCATCAACGGAATGTGCCCGCTGCCCGGCTGGACCACGACCAGCACGCCGACGAAGCCGACCAGCACCGCACCCCAGCGCCATTTGCCGGTCGGCTCGCCAAGCAGCAGCGCGGCGAGAATGACCGAGAAGATCGGCACCGAGAATCCGATGGCCGTGGCTTCTGCGAGCGGCAACAATGCGAAGGACAGGAAATTCATGCCCATCGCTGTCAAACCGACCGCCATTCGGCTGACATGTGCCTTTACGCGCCTGGTCCTGAGCGACGCGAAGCCGGGTCCGAAGGCCACCCAGGCGGTTGCACAGAGCGCGGTGCCGATCTGTCGGTAGAACAGGCTTTCGATGACGTTGACGCCGCGCTGCGCCGCCAGCTTTACCCCCGCGAACATCAGCGCGAGCAGCAGCGCCGTCACCAGCCGCAGCCCCATACCGAGCAGCGGCTGCTGTTCGACCGGCTTGTCGGTATCGTATCGCGCGGTGTCGGCCATCGGCGAGCGGCCTAGCAGCTTCGACCGGCGGCGGTAAGGGGCCATTGTGTTAGCTTAGCAATACACTTAAATTGCGCGGCATGTTGAGCCTTATCCTTGCCGCTTCGCTCGCCTCGTCCGCTGCGCCCGACGGGCTGATCCGCCATTACGTCCGTTCCAATCGCGACGGCAGCGAGGCGGAGAACATCGTTCACTTCCGCCCCAGCCGAGAGAATGTTGCGGTCTATAAATGGTCGAGCAAATGCACGACCGCCGCCTATGTCACCGCGCAGATGGATACGGCGGCATGGGAGCCGAAGGCGCTCGACGCAGGCAAGGTCGCCAAGGACGGCAGCCAGGCGAAATTCGGGCGGATCGACCTCGACCCTGCCACGCGCACCCTGTCGGCCTGGGCCGACCTGCCGCCCGGCCGGATGAGCGACACGACCACCCTGCCCCAAGGCATGCCGTGGTTCCTGTTCGATTACGACCTCGGCGACCTCAACGCTTATTTGCAAGAGGTGAAGCCCGAGACCGACCTTATGTTCGCCTTCGCGCTGATCTGGCCGGAAAGCGCGGACTTCCTGACGCACATGGCGACCATCCATGCCGCGCATCGGGGGATCGAGGATCATGACGGTCGGCCTGCGCGCCGCTTCGACCTGCACTTCATCTCAGGCAAGGACGGCAGAGGGACCTTGTGGACCGACCCGGTGACCGGCGCGATCCTCGAGGCCGAAGCGAGCGTGCCCAACCATCCCGGCATGAGCGACTTTCGCCTCAAGCTGGAACGAACCCAGCTCGGCGGGCAGGAAGCGTGGGAGAAATTGCTGAAGGCGCATTACGGCAATTGTCCCGCCTAGGCGCCATCCCCGCCTAGCCAATACCTTCGCGAGCGATTAGGGAACGGCCAAACAAATCCAGAAGAGGCCCCTTCCCATGCGCAGCATTGCCCACTTCATCAACGGTTCCTCCCATGTCGACGCGCCACGCAGCGGGCAGGTCTGGAACCCCAGCCATGGTGAAGTGCAGGCCGAGGTCGGCCTTGGCACGCTGGCCACGCTCGACAAGGCGGTCGATGCCGCGAAGGCCGCGCAGCCGGCGTGGGCCGCGACCAACCCGCAGCGCCGCGCCCGCGTCATGTTCAAGTTCAAGGAACTGCTCGAGCAGAACATGGACAGCTTGGCCGAACTGCTCGCGTCCGAGCATGGCAAGGTCATTGCCGACGCCAAGGGCGACATCCAGCGCGGCCTCGAAGTCATCGAATATTGCTGCGGCATCCCGCAGGCACTGAAGGGCGAATATACGCAGGGCGCCGGCCCGGGCATTGACGTCTATTCGATGCGCCAGCCGCTAGGCATCGGCGCGGGCATCACCCCGTTCAACTTCCCGGCGATGATCCCGATGTGGATGTTCGGCATGGCGATCGCCTGCGGCAACGCCTTCATCCTGAAGCCGTCGGAACGCGACCCGTCGGTGCCGGTGCGCCTCGCTGAACTGATGAAGGAAGCGGGCCTTCCCGACGGCGTGCTGAACGTCGTCCATGGCGACAAGGAAATGGTCGACGCGATCCTCGATCATAAGGACATCGCCGGCATCAGCTTCGTCGGTTCGTCCGACATTGCGCAATATATCTACTCGCGCGGCACCGCGAACGGGAAGCGGGTGCAGGCGTTCGGCGGCGCCAAGAACCATGGCATCGTCCTGCCCGACGCCGATCTCGACCAGGTCGTCAACGACCTTACCGGCGCGGCGTTCGGGTCGGCGGGCGAGCGCTGCATGGCCCTGCCGGTCGTCGTTCCGGTCGGCGAAGACACCGCCGACGCTTTGCGCGAAAAGCTGCTCCCCGCGATTGCCGCGCTGAAGGTCGGAATTTCGACCGACGCCGATGCGCATTACGGCCCGGTCGTCACGCAGGCGCACAAGGACCGCGTCGAAAGCTACATCCAGATGGGCGTCGACGAAGGCGCCGAGCTGGTCGTCGACGGCCGCGGCTTCACGCTCCAAGGCCATGAAAAAGGCTTCTTCGTCGGGCCGACGCTGTTCGACCGCGTCACGCCCGATATGCGCACTTACAAGGAAGAGATTTTCGGCCCGGTGCTGCAGATCGTCCGCGCCGCCAATTTCGAAGAGGCGGTGCGCCTGCCGAGCGAGCATGAATATGGCAACGGCGTCGCCATCTTCACCCGCAACGGCCACGCGGCGCGCGAATTCGTCAGCCGCGTCAACGTCGGCATGGTCGGCGTCAACGTGCCGATCCCTGTGCCGGTCAGCTACCACAGCTTCGGCGGGTGGAAGCGCAGCGGCTTCGGCGACATCGGCCAATACGGCCAAGAAGGCCTGCGCTTCTGGACCAAGACCAAGGTCGTGACCCAGCGCTGGCCCGACGGCACCGCGGCGGGCGATCACAAGGAAGCGTTCATCATCCCGACGATGGGGTGATGGGGTCGACGATCGAAACGCGTAATCTGGTCCGACCTTAGGTTAGCAGGGGGTCGGTGATGCTTGGGTTGACACTGGCGGCAACGATCGCAGCGGCGAGCACGCCCAGGGTCGTTTGCGGGGAGCAGACGGCTTATGTTCTCGGTCCCGGAGAGACCCTCAAGAAGGTAGCGCTCGGAATCCACATCGGCACCGCGGAAATCCAGACGCCGCGCGGCTGGCTCATCATTCGCGACGGACATTCTTGGGCTACCAGAGCGCGGTTCGACGAAGAAGTTGTGCTTCGATCGGGCGTCCGGATTGCCATGCGGCGGGAAGACGGCGGCGCGCCCCGCTACGCCGTGTTCGGTCCACTCGATGAGACCAAGTGGGGTGGCCAGATCAACCGGAAAGAGCATCTGGTGGCGTGGATCGAAGGAAGCGCCCTGCGCGGAAGCCATATGGACGATTCCATGCTGGAGCGGATCCGTATTGTGCCGCTGGATCGCAGCCACTGCATCTTCAATCTCAACTATGGGTGGGACCAGATCCTGCTGGACGAACCGCCTGCCGCCACCAGCCAGAAGGATTGAACTGCGTGAAACTCGCCTACGCCGCCCTGCTCGTCACCGACTACGACGAAGCCATCGCCTTCTATTGCGGCGCGATGGGCTTCCGCCTCGTCGAGGACAGCGACCTCGGCGATGGCAAGCGCTGGGTGGTGATCGAAGGCGACGGCGGCGGCGGCGGCGCGCTCCTCCTCGCAAAGGCGAAGAAGCCGGCGGAGCTGGCCGCCGTCGGCAACCAGTTCGGTGGCCGCGTCGGCCTGTTCGCCCACACCGAAGACTTCGCCGCCAGCCATGCCGCGATCGCCGCAGCCGGCGGCACCTTTGAGGAGGAGCCGCGCCACGAGCCATACGGCACGGTGGCTGTCTTCCGCGACCCGTGGGGCAATCGATGGGACCTTATCCAGCGGCGTTGAACCGTGCATCCAAACTGCCCGGACCGCGTTGGCCCTTTATGATCAAACGGACTGTCACCGCGACGCTCGCCCTTGCCCTCCTCGCCGCCTGTCAGAAGGGGGAAGAACCGCTTGCCATCGACGAAGGCAATAATATTGCCGACACCGATGTAGAAACGCTGCCGCCGAGCGAGGATGGGGGCAATGCTACCGACACCACCAACAGCACCGCGACCACCGACAAGAACGCGATCCCGACCATCCCGGCCCAATATCATGGCCGCTGGGGAATGAATGCAAACGATTGCGACCCCAAGAAGGCCGACATCGCCAAGGGCCTGATCGAAATCGACCCGCTGACGCTGCGCTTCTACGAGGCGACGGCCACGCTGGCCGGACAGCGCCCCGCCATCGCGACCAGCTATTCCGCCAACTTCAACTTCGTCGGCGAAGGAATGAAGTGGGATAAGGTCGAGACGCTGACCATTACCGGAGACACGCTGAAGCGCGAGGACAAAGACGGCAGCTTCACCTACAAGCGCTGCGCCTAAGCTGCATCTGGCGGGGGTCGTTTTGCAGTGCTAGGGGCCTTGCCCATGCAGCAATTCGACCTCAGCGACGACCAGCGCCAGATCCAGGAGATGGCGCAGAAATTCACCGCCGACGCCATCACGCCCTTCGCGGCGGAATGGGACGAAAAGCATATCTTCCCGAAAGAGACGATCCAGCAGGCGGCAGAGCTTGGCTTCGGGTCGATCTACGTCAGCGAAGAGTCGGGCGGGATTGGGCTTGGACGGCTCGAGGCGGCATTGATCATGGAGGCGATGGCCTATGGGTGCCCCTCGACCAGCGCCTTCATCTCGATCCACAATATGGCGAGCTGGATGATCGACCGCTTCGGATCGCAGGATCTGAAGGAAAAGTACCTCCCCTCGCTGATCCCGATGGAGCGGATCGCGTCCTACTGCCTGACCGAACCGTCGAGCGGGTCGGACGCGGCGGCGCTGAAGACGAAAGCGGTGCGCGACGGCGACCATTATGTCGTCAGCGGCAGCAAGGCCTTCATCTCGGGCGGTGGCGAGAACGAGATTTATGTCACCATGGTCCGCACCGGCGACGAAGGGCCCAAGGGCATCAGCTGCCTGGTGATCGAAAAGGACATGCCGGGCGTATCGTTCGGCGCGAACGAAAAGAAGCTCGGCTGGCATTCGCAGCCGACCGCGCAGGTCAATTTCGACGAAGTGCGCGTGCCGGTGTCGAACCGCGTCGGCGGCGAAGGCGAAGGCTTCCGCATCGCGATGATGGGCCTCGACGGCGGCCGCCTCAACATCGGCGCCTGCTCGCTGGGCGGGGCGCAGCGCTGCCTCGACGAAGCCATCAACTACACCAAGGAGCGCAAGCAGTTCGGCAAGGCGATCGTCGATTTCCAGAACACCCAGTTCATGCTGGCCGACATGGAAACCGAGCTGCAGGCCGCGCGCTACCTGCTCTATGTTGCGGCCGCCAAGGTCACGGCCAACGCGCCCGACAAGAGCAAGTTCGCGGCGATGGCCAAGCGCCTTGCCACCGACACCGGCAGCAGCGTCGTCGACCGCGCGCTGCAGCTGCACGGCGGCTACGGATACCTGCAGGATTACCCGATCGAGCGCTTCTGGCGCGACCTTCGCGTCCATTCGATCCTCGAAGGCACCAACCAGGTCATGCGCATGATCGTCGGCCGCGAACTGACGCGCCAGTAGGATGATGGACGCCATTGCCAAGCAGATGCGCGAGGCCGCCGAGAAAATGATGACCGGCGGTATCAAGCCCACCCTGCCCTTCGATCCCTTCGCCATCGCCCAGGCGACCGGAGAAGTCGCGATGAGCCTGGCGATGCGGCCGCAGGACCTGATGCAGGTTCAGGTCGAAGCCGCCAAGCAATGGGGCGACTTCTGGATTGGCGCGATGTCGGGTCGGCTGAGCGAAAAGCCGCGAGACCGCCGCTTTGCCTCAGCTGAATGGCAAGACGACGCCTATTATCGCAGCGTTCGCGATGCCTATCTGCTCGCCTCCAAGCAGCTGCGGGACGTGGTTTCCCTCGGCGATGGCGACGACAGTGCGCTGGCCATGACGCGCTTCCTCCTGGATCAGTACCTCAACGCCATTTCGCCCGCCAACTACGCCTTCACCAACCCGGACGTGGTGAAACGGATCAAGGAAACCGGCGGCGCGAACCTGGTGCAGGGCTTTGCCAACCTGCTGGAGGATATTTTGAGCGGCAAGGGCATCGTCCGCCGCCGCACCGACCCGAAGGCGTTCGAGAAAGGCGTGACCATCGCCGCGACGCCGGGCGAGGTGGTTTACCAGAACGACCTGTTCCAGCTGATCCAGTACACGCCGACCACCGACAAGGTCGCGGCCGAGCCGCTGCTCTACGTCCCGCCGCTGGTCAACCGCTTCTACATGATCGACCTGACGCCGAGGCAGAGCTTCGTGAAGTGGCTGGTTGAGCAGGGTCGCACCGTGTTCGTCATCAGCTGGGTCAACCCGGGCGCCAGGCACAAGGACAAGGACGTCGATGCCTATGTCCTTGAAGGCATCGTCGAGGCGATCGAGGTGGTCCGCAACCGCACGCGGGTCTCGCCCGACCTGTTTAGCTTCTGCCTTGGCGGAACGCTGGTCGCCCTGGCACTGGCCTACCTCGCCGCAGCCAAACGCGAGAAGGAGGTCAATTCGGCCACGCTGATCGGCAGCCTCGTCGACTTTTCCGACATGCGCGACTGGTCTGCGTTCGTCCATGAAGGGCATCTGGAAGCCCTCGAGGATCATCTCGAAGGTCAGGGCTATATCGACAGCGTCGAGCTGCAGCGCCTGTTCGCCGCAATGCGCGCCAACGACCTCATCTGGTCTAGCGTAGTGGACCACTACCTCCTCGACCGCGAGGCGCCGGCAAGCGACCTGCTTTATTGGTTCGAGGATGGCGCGCGGATTCCGGCAGCCTTCCTAAAGAGCTACAACCGCGACCTACTGCTCAACAACCGGCTGAAAGACGCGGCGGGCTTTACCGTCGGCGGGGTCAATATCGACTTGGCCGCCATCAAGACGCCGATGATGGTGATCGCGCTCAAGGACGATCATGTCAGCGCTTGGGACGCCGTCTATCGCGGCGCGCGGGACCTCGGCGCCGACTTCATCCTTGGCGGCAGCGGGCATAACGCCGGCGTCATCAACCCGCCGGAGCGGATGAAGCACGGTTATTGGACCGGCCCCAAGCCTGACGGCGAGGCCGAGCAATGGCTGGACAAGGCGATCAAGCACGAGGGCAGCTGGTGGCCGCACTGGACCGGATGGCTCGACGGCAAGGGCAGCGGCAAGACCGTTTCCGCCCGCAAGATCGACGATGGCATCGAGCCCGCTCCCGGTTCCTACGCGAAGATGCCCTGATAACATGGATATGATGACCGAGACCGCTACCGAAACGCGCGACGTCCTGACCTACAAGGAGGGGCTCGCCGGACGCCTGCGCCTCAACCGGCCCAAGGCGCTGCACAGCCTGAACCGCCAGATGGTGCGCGACATGTCCGCCGCGCTTCACGAATGGCGCGACGATCCTGACGTGCGCATCATCCTGATCGACCATGCCGACGGTCGGGGGTTCTGCGCGGGCGGCGACGTGGTCACGATCAGCCAGGACGTCGATGGGCATGAGGCTGCGGCGCGCGCCTTCTTCTTCGACGAATATCGGCTCAATCACCTCGAATATACCTACCCCAAGCCGGGGGTGGCCTTCATGGACGGGGTGACGATGGGCGGCGGCGTCGGCATCGCCTGTCCCTGCCGCTTTCGCGTCGCGACCGAGCGCACCGTGCTGGCGATGCCCGAGACGACGATCGGCATTTTCCCCGACGTCGGCGGTGGGCGCTACCTGTCGCGACTGCGCGGGCGCCTGGCCCAGTTCCTCGCGCTCACCGGTGCGAGACTGGACGGGGCGGAGTGCCTCAAGCTCCGGCTGGCGACCCACTACATTCCGTCCGACCGGCTAGAGCTGGCCAAGGAGCGGATCATGGCCCAGCCGTTCCGCACCCAGGCGATTCTCGACGAACTGAGCGAGGACGATGTCCCGCCCGCCCGCATTACCGGCAACCTCGCCAAGATCGACCGCTATTTCGCGAGCGACAGGCTGGAGGATATCCTCGATGCGCTCGACGAAGGCGCGGCGGAGGGTGACGAATGGGCGGCCAAGGAAGCCGACACCATCCGCAAGAAATCGCCGATGGCCTGCAAGGTCAGCCTGAAGCTGCTGCAGGAAAGCCCCTACCAGCTGCATTTCGTCGACGAGATGCGGATGGAATATGGGATCATGGTCCGCATCATCCACCACCCCGATTTCAAGGAAGGGGTGCGCGCGCTGCTGATCGACAAGGACAACAAGCCGGACTGGAACTCGTCCAACCCCGTGTCGATCGGCGACCGCGACGTCGCCGCCTTTTTCGAGCCGCTTCCGGTCGAGGAAGAATGGCGCCCGTTCGATTATTGAGAGGTCACGCATGAGCTACGAAACCATCCTGGTCGAACAGAAAGGCGCGGTGACGCTGGTCACCCTGAACCGCCCGCAGGCGCTGAACGCGCTCAATTCGACAGTGCTGAAAGAGCTGATCGACGCCTTCGCCGCCTATGACGCCGACGCCTCGCAGCGCTGCCTGGTGCTGACCGGCAGCGAGAAGGCGTTCGCGGCGGGTGCGGACATCAAGGAAATGCAGAGCCAAGGCTTTGCCGACATGTATGCGTCGGACTTCTTCAAGGGCTGGGAAAAGGTCACCGCGACCCGCAAGCCGTGGATCGCCGCGGTCAATGGTTATGCGCTGGGTGGCGGCTGCGAAGTGGCGATGATGGCCGACTTCATCATCGCCGGCGACAACGCCAAGTTCGGCCAGCCCGAAATCAAGCTGGGCGTGACGCCGGGCATGGGCGGGTCGCAGCGGCTGGCCCATGCGGTGGGCAAGGCCAAGGCGATGGAAATGTGCCTGACCGGCCGGATGATGGATGCGGCGGAAGCGGAACGTTCGGGCCTTGCCGCCCGCGTCGTGCCCGCCGCCGACCTCGTCGCCGAAGCGCTGAAGACCGCCGAAGCGATCGCGGGCATGGCCCCGCTCGCCGCAATCGCCAACAAGGAAATGGTCAACGCCGCCTTCGACATGGGCCTGACGCAGGGCATCAACTTCGAACGCCGACTGTTCCACGGCCTGTTCGGCACGCAGGACCAGAAGGAAGGCATGACCGCCTTCGTCGAAAAGCGCCCGGGCAACTGGACGGGCAAGTGAGGGAGTAGGACGCATGGCCAAGATCGCCTTCATCGGACTGGGCAATATGGGCGGCGGGATGGCCGCGAACCTGGCCAAGGCGGGGCATGACGTCGTCGCCTTCGACCTCGCCGAAGCCGCGCTGGAGCGGGCCAAGGCCAATGGCTGCACCATCGCCGACAGCGCAGAGGCGGCGGTCGAGGGTGTCGATGCGGTCGTCACCATGCTGCCGGCTGGCAAGCATGTCGCAGGCGTCTACCGCGACAGCGTGCTGGGCAAGGCCCCCAAAAGCGCCATCCTGATGGATTGTTCGACCATCGACGTCGCCACTGCCAAGCAGGTCGCCGATGAAGCCGCCTTTGCGGGATACGCGATGGTCGATGCACCGGTGTCGGGCGGCATCGCGGCAGCCGAGGGCGGGACGCTGACCTTCATGGTCGGCGGCAGCGACGAAGGCTTCGTCAAGGCGCAGCCCTATCTGGAGAAGATGGGCAAGGCGGTGATCCACGCCGGCGACGCGGGCGCGGGACAGGCGGCAAAGATCGTCAACAACATGCTGCTCGGCGCGACCATGGCGGCGACCTGCGAAGCATTCGTGCTGGCACAGAAGCTGGGGCTCAATCCGCAGACCTTCTACGACATTTCGTCCAAGGCGAGCGGCCAGAGCTGGTCGATGACCAGCTATTGCCCGGTTCCCGGCGTGGGGCCCGAGACTCCTGCCGACCGCGGTTACGAAGGCGGCTTCGCGGCGGCGCTGATGCTGAAGGATCTGAAGCTGGCGATGGAGGCCGCGCAGGCGGCCGGTGCCTACACCCCGATGGGCGGGGAGGCCGAAGAGCTGTACCAGCGCTTCGTCGACCGCGGCGGCGCCAACAAGGATTTTTCCGCGCTCATCCAGATGATCGACGACAGCTGGACGCCGCCGGCTTGATCGCGGACGCCTGAAGGACCACATCGCACCCATGCTGATCGAAATCGAAAAGACGCCCAACCCGGCGACCCGCAAGTTCCTGCCCGGCAAGACCGTGATGGAAAGCGGCGGCCGCGACTTCGCCTCGCCCGAAGCGGCGGAGGCGAGCCCGCTGGCCGAGGCGATCTTCGCCACAGGCATGGTGGACGGCGTCTATTTCGGCCGCGACTTCATCAGCGTTTCCGCCGCCCCGACCGTCGAATGGGACCAGCTAGAGCCCGAAGTGCTGACGCTGCTGCTCGACCATTTCATGCTCGACGCGCCGTTGTTCCGACAGGGCACGGCGGCGGGGATCGAGGTTGCGCCGGACGAGCCGCTATCGATCGAGGAAGACCCCGAGGACGCCGACATCATCGACCAGATCAAGGATTTGCTCGAAACCCGCGTCCAGCCGGCGGTCGCCAACGACGGCGGCAGCATCGTCTATCGCGGCTACCGCGACGGCAAGCTCTATGTCGAGATGCAGGGCGCCTGTTCGGGCTGCCCCAGCTCCACGATCACGCTGAAGCGCGGGATCGAAAGCCTCATCAAACATTATGTCCCCGAGGTCGAGACCGTCGAAGCGGTCTGACCGCTAGCCGACAATTTTGTACTTGAAGCGCGGAACGCTCCGTGCCTTCATTCGCTCGACTGTCATCGGGAAGGAGACCCCGTTGATCCTTGCGCTCGACACCTCGACTGCCGCCTGCACCGCCGCCCTGCTCGATCCGGACGGTTCGATCATCGCTGCGCGCGACATCGAAATTGGGCGCGGGCATGCCGAGCGGCTGGTGCCGATGATCGAAGATATGTTGAGCGGTCATGTGCCGACGCGGATCATCGTCGGTGTGGGACCCGGTAGCTTCACCGGCCTTCGCGTTGGCATTGCCGCTGCGCATGGCATGGCGATCGGCTGGAGCGTGCCGCTGACCGGCATGAACAGCCTCGCCCTGCTCGTCGCCGGTTCACCCGACGAAGACGGCAAGGTGGCTGCAGCGGTCAGCGGCGGCCATGGCGAATTGTTCGTCCAGACCTTCGACCGGCACAAGCTCAATACCCACGGTCCGGTGATGAACCTGCGACCTGACGAAGCCGCCGCGATCACCGACGCGCCGGTCGTGGTCGGCAGCGGCGCCGAAGCGCTGGTCGCGGCGCGGGGACGTGGGCAAGCGCTGCCGCTGTTTCCCTCGGCGTCGAACGCGATGAAACTGCCGCCGCTGCTACGCTCGCTCGACTGCAAGCCTATCTACGCCCGCGCACCCGACGCCAAACCAAAGGCTGCTGCCTGATGGTCAGCGCGCCCGACATGATCCTGCTCCGCGCCGGGCATGTCGAGGATTTGGATGCCGTGATGGCGATCATGAACCGGTCTTTCGACCCCTGCTTCGGCGAAGCCTGGACGCGCTCTCAGTGCAGCGGGATTCTGCCCATGCCGGGTGTTACGCTGACCATCGCCGCCCTGGACGGCGCGCCGGTCGGGTTCGCGCTTGCCCGGACGGTGCTGGACGAATCCGAACTGCTGTTGCTGGCTGTCGACCCGGACCATCATGGTCGGGGTGCTGGGAAGGCGCTGCTCGAACATTTCACAGGGCACAGTCGGAGCCTGGGGGCGCGTCACATCCACCTTGAAGTACGCGACGGAAATACGGCCATCCGGCTCTACCAACAGGCAGGGTACGAATTGGTCGGGCGACGCCGCGACTATTACAAGGCTCAGGATGGGCAGCGTTACGATGCGCTGACCATGTCGATACCTTCTCGAGCAGATTGACCTTCTTTTCTCCGAAATCATTTGATTACAAAGTAAATATCGGTAGCGTGACAGTTACTGGCGCGTAACTTTGCCATGTATGCGGAGATGAATTGCTCGGGAATATTAACTATGGACAACAACCAGACCGATGATCTGCTGATCACGCTCACCGCGGATATCGTCGCGGCGCATGTCGGCAACAACAGCGTGGCGGTGAATGACCTGCCTATGCTGATCCAGAATGTGCACGGTGCCCTTGCCGGCATCACCGGATCGGGCCCGGCCGCCGAAGCCAAACCCGAACCCAAGGTGCCCATTCGCTCGTCGATCAAGCCGGACTATATCGTCTGCCTTGAAGACGGGAAGAAGCTGAAGATGCTGAAGCGGCATCTGATGACCCATTATCAGATGACGCCTGACCAGTACCGGCAGAAATGGGGCCTTGCCGCCGACTATCCGATGGTCGCCCCCAACTATGCCGAACAGCGCCGCTCGCTCGCCAAGGCGATCGGTCTGGGCACCAAGCGCCGCAAGACGACGCGCAAGGCGAAGTAAGCTTCGCCTTCGCGCCAAATCTGCTTGATCCCCCGATCAACGACGGATTTTTCAGGGGAGGCGTTCATCGCCTCCCCTTTTCATTTCGCGACTTCGTCCCTAGTCTTTTGCTCATGCATCGCACCATCGACATCGAACAGCTTTGTGCCGACAAGGGTCTGCGCATCACCGAACAGCGCAAGACCATCGCCAAGGTGCTGGGCGAAAGCGAAGATCATCCCGATGTCGAAACGCTGCACGCGCGTGCAGCGGCGGTCGACCCCAATATTTCGATCGCGACCGTGTATCGCACCGTTCGCCTGTTCGAAGAGGCTGGCATCCTGGAGCGGCATGAGTTCGGTGATGGGCGTTCGCGCTATGAAGCGGCATCGGAGAGCCATCACGATCATCTGATCAACGTCGAGACCGGCGAGGTCATCGAGTTCGTCGACGAGGAGCTGGAAGAATTGCAGCGGCGGATTGCGCAGCGCCTGGGCTTCCGCCTGGTCGACCATCGCATGGAGCTGTACGGCGTCCGTGTCGAACGCGACAACTAAGGTCCCCTCGCACCGTTGGCGGGCCTATGCCCGGATCGCCGCGCTGGCAGGTTGGCTGGCGCTGTGCTTGCCGCTGCACCTCGTCGCCAAATGGCTGACCGGAACCAGCCGCTGGCCACGGCGGTTCCTCGCGGGCGTCGCGCGGATCGTTGGCGTACGGCCGAACGTCGAAGGCCGACCCTTGTGTTCCGGCAGTTTCGTCATTGCCAACCATGTCACCTGGCTCGACATCGTCGTCATGGCGGGAACTACGGGCGCTGCGTTCGTGTCGAAGGCGGAGGTAAAGAAGGTGCCGCTGATCGGCTGGCTCGCCGACCAGAACCGCACCGTCTATGTCGACCGTTCGGCCCGCAGCGAATCCCACGACCAGATCCGCCGCATCGGCGAAGCGCTGAGCCGCGGCCAACCGCTGGCAGTGTTCCCCGAAGGAACGACGAGCGACGGCAAGCGGCTGCTGCCCTTCCGAACGACGCTGCTTCATGCGGTGGCGCCGCCACCGGAGGGCGCGGTGGTTCGTCCGGTGGCGCTCGACTACCATGAGGCGACCGAAGAAATCGCCTGGGTGGGCGGCGAGCCGGGCGTCGAAAATGCCATGCGCGTTCTGGGGCGGCGCGGGTCGTTCCGCATGACGGTGAAGCTGCTCGACCCCCTGCCCCCGCACCACAATCGCAAGATTTTGGCGCAGCAGGCACATGCCGCGATCGCCGCCGCGCTCCCTTCCGTCCATGGGAGTTCGGCCCTATAGGCTGCCGCGAAATGACTGATCTTCCCAAGACTTACCGCGTCAAAAGCTTCGGCTGCCAGATGAACGTCTATGACGGCGAGCGCATGGCCGAGCTGCTCGGCGCCCAAGGCATGACCGCCGCCGCCGAGGGCGAAGACGCCGATCTCGTCGTGCTCAATACCTGCCACATTCGCGAGAAGGCGGCGGAGAAGGCTTATTCGGACGTCGGCCGCCTCAAGCGCGAGGACGGCAGCAAGCCGGTGATTGCGCTGGCCGGCTGCGTCGCGCAGGCCGAAGGCGCGGAAGCGAAGAACCGGTCGAAATTGATCGACTTGGTGGTCGGCCCGCAGGCCTATCACCGCCTGCCCGACATGGTCGCCGAGGTCGCGGCGGGCCAGCGCCCGGTCGATACCGACATGCCGGCGATTTCCAAGTTCGGCGCCCTCCCTGCCCGCAAGCGCAGTGGGCCCAGTGCTTTCCTGACGGTGCAGGAAGGCTGCGACAAATTCTGCACCTATTGCGTCGTGCCCTACACTCGCGGCGCCGAGATCAGCCGGCCGTTCTCCGATGTCGTCGCCGAAGCGCAGGCGCTGGTCGAAGGCGGCGCGAAAGAGCTCACGCTGCTCGGCCAGAACGTCAATGCGTACGACGGCGGTCTCGACACGCTGATCCGCGAGATTGCCCGGATCGATGGGCTGGAGCGGATTCGCTACACGACCAGCCACCCCAACGACATGACCGACGGCCTCATCGCCGCCCATGCCGAAGTCGACAAGCTGATGCCCTACCTGCACCTGCCAGTTCAGTCGGGTTCGGACAAAATATTGAAAGCGATGAATCGCAGCCACAGTGCCGACAGCTATCTGAAAGTGCTGGATAAAATGCGCGTCGCGCGGCCCGACATCGCCATTTCCGGCGACTTCATCGTCGGCTTCCCGGGCGAAACCGAAAAAGATTTCGAAGACACGCTCGCCATCGTCGATGCGGTCGGATACGCTTCGGCGTACAGTTTCAAATACAGCCCGCGGCCCGGTACCCCGGCCGCGACGATGGAAGGAGCGGTGGCACAAGAGGTGATGGACGAGCGGCTGCAACGCCTACACGCTCGACTTGCCGAGCACAGCCTCGCCTTCAACCGCGCCACCATTGGCAAATCCACCCGAATCCTGATCGACCGCAAGGGTCGCCTGCCCGGCCAGATGATCGGCAAGTCGCCTTGGCTGCAGTCGGTCTTCGTCGAAACCGACGCCAAGATCGGCGATCTCGTCGATGTCGAGATCACGCATGCGCTGCCCAATTCGATGGGCGGCATCCTCCAGAGAGAGAAAGTCACCACCTGATGGGAAAACGCCCCGACCTCCGCGCTGTCGATACGCCCGACCGGGCCCGGCTGGAGATGGAGTTCGAACAGCCCTACCTGTTGGGGCCGCTCTTCGGGGATTATGACCGTCACCTGGTGATGATCGAGGACCGCCTCGGCGTGCACATCGCCGCGCGCGGCAACCGCGTGATGATCGAGGGCGAAGCCGAATCGGCGGCCCGCGCCCGCGAAGTGCTGATGGGTCTCTACGACCGGCTCGACCAGGGCCAGGACGTCGACACGGCGGCGGTCGAGGCGGTGATCGGCATGGCCAACCAGCCCTTGTTCGACGGGATCGTCAGCGAAGAAGTGGGTCATGCGCCCAAGGTGATGATCCGCACGCGCAAGAAGACCATCGTTCCGCGCAGCCTGGTCCAGACGCGTTACATGGAAGCGCTGGCCCGCGACGACATGATTTTTGCGCTGGGACCGGCGGGCACCGGCAAGACCTATCTGGCGGTGGCGCAGGCGGTGCAGATGCTGATCACCGGTCAGGTCGATCGCCTCATCCTGTCGCGCCCCGCAGTCGAGGCGGGCGAGCGGCTGGGCTTCCTGCCCGGCGACATGAAGGAGAAGGTCGATCCCTATCTCCGCCCGCTCTACGATGCGTTGTACGACATGCTGCCCAACGAACAGGTCGAGCGTCGGCTGGCCTCGGGCGAAATCGAAATCGCGCCGATCGCCTTCATGCGCGGCCGCACGCTGAGCGATGCCTTCATCATCCTCGACGAGGCGCAGAACACCACGCCGCAGCAGATGAAGATGTTCCTCACCCGCTTCGGCATGAACAGCCGCATGGTCGTGTGCGGCGATCCCAATCAGACCGACCTTCCCAACGGCGTCCAGTCGGGCCTCAACGATGCGGTGCAGAAGCTGGAGGGCATTCCCAAATTGTCGATGGTCCGCTTCAGCGCGGCCGATGTCGTGCGTCACCCACTGGTCGGACGTATCGTGGAGGCCTATGAGGGCCCCGCAACATGACCCTCGACATCATCCTCGACGCCGATCCGGAGTGGGACAGTAGCATCGACTGGGCGGACCTCGCCCGGTCGGCTGCCACCTCCGCCATCGCCGAAAGCGCCTTTCCGCAACTGAGCGCAGCCGCCCGGCCGGTCGAACTGTCGATCCGGCTCGCAGGCAATGACGAGGTGCATGAACTCAACCGCCAGTGGCGCGACAAGGACAGGCCCACCAACGTCCTGTCCTTTCCCATGGCCGAGGCCGATGAAATCGACGACGCGCTGACGCCCGGGCCGGAACTGATGCTCGGCGACATCATTCTGGCTCATGGGGTGTGCGCCGAGGAGGCCGCCGACAAGGCCATTCCCATCCAGCAGCACGCCGCGCACCTGATGGTGCACGGGACGCTGCATTTGCTAGGTTACGATCACATGGACGACGACAGCGCCACCGACATGGAAGCGCGAGAGACGAGGGCCCTGGCCCGCATCGGCATTTCCGATCCCTACAGAGATCGCGACTGATGGCGACCCGGCACGACGACGAAGGCGGATCGCGATTATGGCGCGGCATGCGCGCGCTGATCTTCGGCGAGGAAGAATCGACGCTGCGCGACCAGATCGAAGAGGCGATCGACGAGGCGGACAGCGAGCCGCAAAAGCGCGGCGACCTCTCCCCGCTCGAGCGCCAGATGCTGCGAAACCTGCTGCATTTCGGCGACCGCACCGCGGCCGACATTTCGGTGACGCGCGGCGACATTATCTCGGTCAGCCGGGAGGTCAGCTTCGACGAGCTGGTCGCCGCCTTTGCCGATGCCGAGCATAGTCGCCTGCCGGTGACCGGCGACGACCTCGACGACATTATCGGCATGATTCACATCAAGGATGTGTTCAAGGCCCAGCACGACGCGTCGCGCCCGCGGACGATCGAGGGGCTGCTGCGCAACCCGCTGTTCGTTCCGGAAAGCATGGGCGTGCTCGACCTGCTGGCCCGCATGCGGACCGAGCGCGTCCATTTGGCGATCGTGGTCGACGAATTCGGCGGGACCGAAGGCCTCGTCACCATCGAAGACGTGGTCGAGGAAATCGTCGGCGAGATTGAGGACGAGCATGACGAACTCGAAGCCGCCGGCCTCAAATTGCTCGACGACGGCCTGTGGGAGGCCGAAGCGCGCACCGAATTGGACGAGATCGCCCGCGATGTCGACGCGCGCCTGATCGCCGAAGACGACGAGGTCGACACCATCGGCGGCCTGGCCTTCCTCCTTGCCGGCCGCATCATGGAGCCGGGCGAATCCGTTGAGCATCCCTCAGGCTGGAAGATCGAGAGTGTCGAAGCGGATGCCAAACGGATGATCCGGCTCAGACTGTACGCGCCCGAACCGGCGGTCGAAAGCGAAGCGGACTGAAACCAGCGGGCGCTGCGTCCGTTATAGGCGCATGGTTCGTAAGCTTGCCCTCATGGCGTCCGTCGCCACCCTCGCCGCCTGTCACTCCGCCTCCACCTTCGATTTCGCGCAAACACAAGGGCCAGACCCAGTACTGGTCGCGCCCAACAAGACGTTGCTGCCCGAAGTAAACGTTGCCGACGCCAAGGGCTGGCCACAGGGCAAGACGCCTACGGCCGCCGAAGGGCTGCAGGTCAACGCCTTTGCCGAAGACCTGCCGCATCCGCGATCGTTGATCATGCTGCCGAACGGCGATGTCTTGGTTGCGCTGACGGATGCACCAGGGACGGATCATACCGGCGGGGCGATCAAGGGTACGATTCAGGACATCCTGATGCGCAAGGCGGGCTCGCATTCGGGCAGCCCGGACAAGATCATGCTGTTGCGCGACGCCAATGGCGACGGGGTCGCGGAGACCAAATTGGTTTTGCTCGACCGTTACCTGATGAGCCCGTTCGGCATGGCCTACGCCAACGGCGAGCTATTCGTTGCCAACGCCGATGGCCTCATCGCGGTGCCGTTCAAGCCGGGCGACACCAGCATTTCGGCCACACCGCGGCTGGTCACCCAGCTGCCGTCCGGCTACAACCATCACTGGACAAAGGCGCTGCTCGCCAGCCCCGACGGTAGGGCGATGTATGTAGGAATCGGTTCGAACTCCAACATCGGCGAGAACGGGCTAGAAATGGAAAAGGGTCGCGCCGCCGTTTGGCGGGTCGACGCGAAGACCGGCGACTACAAGATCGTCGCCAGCGGTCTGCGCAATCCAACTGCGCTGGCCTGGCACCCTGGAAGCAGCGAATTGTGGCTGGTCGCCAACGAACGCGACGAGCTCGGCAACGACCTCGTCCCCGATTATCTCACCCACGTTACGCCCGGCGCTTTCTACGGATGGCCGTGGAGCTATTACGGCCAGCATGTCGATGCACGGGTGAAACCCGCAAACCCCGATATGGTCGCCAAGGCAATCGCGCCTGACTATGCGCTCGGCAGTCACGTGGCGCCACTCGGCCTTGCGTTTTCGACCGGGGCCAAGCTGGGCGAGCGCTTCGCCAACGGCGCGTTCATCGGCGAGCATGGATCGTGGAACCGCAAGCCGTGGAGCGGATACCAGGTCGCCTTCGTCCCGTTCAGCGGCGCGCGGCCCGACCTCAAGGCCAAGCCGATCCCGATCCTGACCGGGTTTCGCGTCGACGACACGGCTTACGGTCGTCCCGTCAACGTGATTGTCGCCAAGGACGGCAGCCTGCTGGTCGCCGACGATGTCGGGAACAAGATTTGGCGGGTCAGCGCCGCGCCTTGACACCACCCCCTCGTCAACCGCGCCAAGCCATGCTTAAGAGGCGCGGCATGTCAGATCCCATCGCCCGTCGGCCCCACGCGCTCATAGCCCTTGCGATCGGCCTAGCATCCGCCGCAGCTTTCCAGCCGCTGGCCTGGTGGCCGCTCATGCCGATTGCCATCGCCGCACTGGCCTTGCTGATCGACCAGGCGCCGACGTTTCGAAGGGCCATGCTGCTGGGTTGGCTGTTCGGCGTCGGCCAATTCACCGTGGGCCTCAACTGGATCGCCACCGCCTTCACCTTCCAGGCAGCGATGCCGGCGTGGCTGGGATGGGTCGCCGTCGCGCTGCTCAGCCTGTACCTCGCCGTCTACCCAATGATGGCGGCGGGCGTTGCGTGGCGGGTCGGCAAAGGCAGGCCGCTGGCGCTGGTCCTCGCCCTGGGCGGTGCATGGGCGATTGCCGAATGGCTTCGCAGCGTCGTGTTCACCGGGTTTCCGTGGAACCCGGTCGGTGCGGCGCTGATCGACACGCCGGTGGCCGCGGCACTGCCCTACATCGGCACCTACGGCCTGTCCCTGCTCACGGTGATCGGCGGCGGGCTCATCTGGCTCGCGATCCGTCGCAATTGGCGAAGCGCTGCAATTGCTGCGGTGCCTCTCGCGCTTGCCAGCATATTGCCGTCCACAACGCTTGCGCCGCTCACCCAACCGCGCCCGATCCGCATCGTCCAGCCCAACATAGGACAGGATGTGAAGTGGGATCCGGGCTTCGAGCGGATGGCGCTGGGCAAGCTGGGCCGTCTGTCGACACCCCGCGACGATCGGCAGGAACTGGTATTTTGGCCGGAAGCGGCCGTGACCTTCCCGCTTAGCGACAATCGACCCGAAGCCGCCCCCTTTGTGCAGGAAACCCGGCGCGATATTGCCACCAAACTTAGCGGACGCGACCTGCTGATGACGGGCGGACTGACCTTACGGTCGAGTGACGGGGAAACGGTCGATCGCGCGGCGAACAGCGTATTCATCCTTGGCGACGACGGCCAATTCGTCGGCCGCTACGACAAGTCGCATTTGGTGCCCTATGGCGAATATCTTCCGATGCGGCCGATCCTTTCGGCCATCGGCCTGTCGCGGCTAGCGCCAGGCGACAGTGATTTCCAGCCCGGTCCGGGACCCGGGACGCTCGAGCTGCCTGAGGGCTGGGGCAAGGCCGGCTTCCAGGTCTGCTACGAAATCATCTTCTCCGGCCGTGTGGTCGACCGCGACAACCGCCCCGACTTCATCTTCAACCCGTCGAACGACGCATGGTTTGGACGCTGGGGCCCGCCGCAGCACCTTGCCCAGGCGCGGATGCGCGCGGCCGAGGAAGGGCTGCCGATCATTCGTTCGACTCCGACCGGGATCAGTGCGCTGGTCGACGCGCATGGCGAGGTCGTCGACCAGCTGCCGTGGCGCAAGGCCGGCATCATCTGGTCGTCGATCCCGCCCAAGGCTGCGCAGGTCACGCCCTTCGGTCGGCTTGGCAACGTCATCCCCAACCTATTGGGCTTGCTGTTCGTCGCGGCGGCGATTGCCATTGCGGGGCGCCGTCGCTACAGCGCGATATAAGGATTTCTTTATATCCTGAAATTCCGCCGTTTTTAGCCAAGGATTGAACGTCTCTCCATGCGCAGCTCCTATCTTTTCACGTCCGAGTCTGTTTCCGAAGGCCACCCCGACAAGGTTGCCGACCAGATCAGCGACGCGATCGTCGACCTGTTCCTGTCGAAGGACCCGGAAGCACGCGTGGCGTGCGAAACCATGACCACCACCAACCGCGTCGTCCTTGCTGGCGAAATCCGCGGCCAGGGCATCATGGACACCGAGGGCAACTGGGCTCCGGGCATCCGCGAGGAAATCGAGCGCGCGGTGCGCAACACGGTCAAGAAGATCGGCTATGAGCAGGACGGCTTCCACTGGGACCGCCTCGACTTTTCGAACCACCTCCACCCGCAGTCGGCGCATATTGCGCAGGGCGTGGACGCGGGCGGCGACAAGGACGAAGGCGCGGGCGACCAGGGCATCATGTTCGGCTTCGCCTGCGACGAGACGCCCGACCTGATGCCGGCGACCCTCGATTACAGCCACAAAATCCTGCAGCGCATGGCCGACGACCGTCATTCGGGCGCGGCGCCGTTCCTTGAGCCCGACGCCAAGAGCCAGGTCACGCTGCGCTTCGAAAACGGCAAGCCGGTCAAGGCGACGGCGATCGTCGTGTCGACCCAGCATGCCAAGGGTTACGACCAGGGCGAGAAGGAAGCCGAACTTCATGCCTATGTGAAGCGGGTCATCGCCGACGTGCTTCCGGCGGAGCTGCTGGGCAATGAGACCGTCTATCACATCAACCCGACGGGCAGTTTCGAAATCGGCGGTCCGGACGGCGACGCTGGTATCACCGGCCGCAAGATCATCGTCGACACCTATGGCGGTGCTGCGCCGCACGGCGGCGGCGCGTTCAGCGGCAAGGATCCGACCAAGGTCGACCGTTCGGCGGCTTATGCCGCGCGCTACCTCGCCAAGAACATCGTCGCGGCCGGCCTCGCCCGTCGCTGCACCATCCAGCTAGCCTACGCCATCGGCGTCTCCGAGCCGCTGTCGCTGTACGTCGACACGCACGGCACCGGCACCGTCGGCGACGACGCGATCGAAGCGGCGATCGGCAGGATCGACAAGCTGGGCAAGCTGACCCCGCGCGGCATCCGTACCCATCTGAAGCTCAACAAGCCGATCTATTCGGCGACTGCCGCCTATGGCCACTTCGGCCGCAAGCCCGAAGGCGACCTGTTCCCGTGGGAAAAGACCGATCTGGTCGAGGACCTGAAATCGGCCATCGCCGCCTGATCTTTCGACATTTCGCCCAAAAGGCCGCCGACCCTCAGGGTTGGCGGCCTTTTTTTTCGCCTGAACCGGTAAATTCGCGCCAAACGCACACGCTGCCGCCTGCGTGCGGCCAACGGTTCATCGTTAATGCGGCCGTTTATGGTTAACTGGCCATTCCCGTTGTCTTCTATTCATGAAACCCATCCCATCGTTGGCCCGTTGCACAGTGCGACCAACGATAAAGGAGTTTGTTTCATGCGGAGGACCATGCTGGCGCTCGCCGCCGCTACCCTCACCATTCCGGCGGTTCCGACCGTCAGCTTCGCCCACAACAGCGGTTACTATAACGGCCGCATGTGGCAGGATTCGCAGGGCCGCTGGCGCTGCAAGCGTTCGAACGGAACGACCGGCCTAATCGTCGGCGCTGCCGGTGGTGCGCTGATCGGCCGCGCGATCGATACGCGTGGCGAACGCGCCACCGGTACAATCATCGGTGCTGCAGCCGGTGCGCTGATCGGTCGCCAGATCGACCGCAGCCGCGTGCGCTGCCGCTAGAGTTTATCAGTTCGGCCGGCGCCAACCTCCCACCCCCTGATCGGCGCCGGCCACCCCCTTCCGAATTGCTGTGTTGACACAATAACACAGTTGAGGCATCCTCCCGCGACAGGGAGGTATTCGCCTAATGTATAGTCAAAACGATCTCGACGAGGCGGTCTCGGCAGGGGCCATCAGCCCCGAAGCCGCCACCGCCCTTCGCAGCTTCGTCGAAAGCCAGCGCGCACTGCCCGGCGTCGACGAAGAACATTTCCGGCTGATTACCGGCTTCAACGACATCTTCGTTGCGATCGCCAGCGCGATCCTGCTGTTCGCAGTGGGCTGGATCGGGCAGTCGATCGGCCAGTCGCTGGGCATGACGATCGAAACCGCTGGGCCGAGCCCGCTCGCCCCGCTGTTCATCGCTGCCACGGCGTGGGGCCTGGCCCTTTTCTTCACGGCCAAGCGGCGCATGGCGCTGCCGTCGATCATGCTGCTGCTGGCCTTTGTCGGCGGCATCTTCCTGACCGGCCTGTTCGGCATCATCACCGCAGTCGGCGAACAATCGGTCGACGCCAACGAATGGATGCCCGGCATTATCGGTTCGGTGGCGGCGATCGTCGCGGTCGCCGCAGCCTGGGTGCACTGGCGCACGTTCAAGGTTCCGATCACCGTCGCGGCAGGCGCCGGCGCGGTCTGCGTATTCATCGTCGGCCTGATCGCCGCGGTGATCGGCAAGACCGAGGGTATCGAAAACACCCTGCTCGGCTTCGTTCTGGCGCTCGGCATCGGGGTTTTCCTGTTTGCCATGCGCTGGGATTCGTCCGACCCTGCCCGCGTCACGCGTCGCAGCGACGTTGCCTTCTGGCTCCACCTGCTGGCCGCGCCGATGATCGTGCATCCGGTGTTCACCTTGCTCGGCCTCAACGACGGCAATGCGACCGTCGGCGAAGGGCTGGTGGTGATCGCGCTCTACGTCGTGCTCGGGATCGCGGCGCTTGCCATCGACCGGCGTGCGCTGCTCGTCTCGGCACTGGCCTATGTGCTCTACGCGCTCAGCGAGTTGTTCAAGCAGGTCGGCGCGGTCGAACTCAACATTGCGCTCACGGCGCTGGTGATCGGTTCGGCCCTGCTGCTCCTGTCGGCCTTTTGGCACCAGGCACGGCGCGTCGTGGTCGGGCTCATGCCGGCGGCGATCCGATCGCACCTGCCCGATCTCGACCGGCTGGCGCCTATTGCCCAACCAGCCGCATAAGGCGGCGCTCCAGCGGGGCCAGGACATTCTGCAGGTCGTGGCCCCGCTTCAGCACCACACCATGTTCCGACACCAGCACATACGCCCCCTGCTTCGTCCGAAGCAGGGGGTGTTTTTCGATCCGGACCTCAGGCCGTTCGGCCGTGCGGCGGAAGGCCGCGAGAACCGCCGCCTGCGGGCCGAAGGTCAAACCGTAGTCACGCCAATGCCCTGCCGCGACCATCCGTCCATAGAGGTCGAGGATCCGTTGCAGTTCCTGACGGTCGAAGGTGGCGAGCGGCTGCCGATCCCGCGGCTGCGGAAACGGCGTGACGACGCTCAAGCGCTTTTGCTCCGCGGTGCGGGCGACGCTTTACGCACGGCGCGAAGCTCGGCGATTTCCCGTTCGAGCTCGCACAGGCGGGCCAAAACCGGATCTGCGATCTCGCTGCACGGCGTACCATAGGGAACGAACCCCGCCTTCACGTCGGTCGCGTCGACCAGCACGGCCTTGGCGGGGATACCGACCATCGTGGCCTCCGGCGCAACTTCCTTGGTCACGACCGAATTGGCGCCTATCCGCGCGCCCTCACCCACCAGGATCGGTCCGAGCACTTGGGCACCCGACCCGATCACCACATTGTCGGCAATGGTCGGATGGCGCTTGCCGGGAATGCCGTCGCTGGGGTTGGTCCCGCCCAGCGTTACGCACTGGTAGATGGTGACATTATCGCCGATTTCGGCGGTCTCGCCGATCACGGTGAAGCCATGGTCGATGAAAAAGCCCTTCCCGATTTTCGCACCTGGATGGATGTCGATCGCGGTCAGCAGGCGGGCGAGATGATTGACCAGGCGCGCGAGGAAATAGAGCTGGCCGCCGAACAGCCAGTGCGCCACCCGGTGGAAGGCAAGCGCCCACACGCCGGGATAGGTCAGGACTTCCCACTTGGAACGCGCGGCCGGATCACGGGATTTGATCGAGTCCAGATAATCGCTCAGTGCGCGAAACATAGGGTTCCTTAAACAGCCTTGGCTGCCAATTTATGCTCGCTTGACCGCAATTGCCAGATGTCCCGCCTCATTACCGCTCGATCCTCGCTTGCGCGGCCCTTGATGCTTGGGCACAAGCCGCCTGACTGGGCAGTTGGGGGGCGAGGCCATTTTCGCGGGATATAATCCTCTTTATTCGGTGGCAGGCCTGCTGGTCGGCATGCTGGTCGGCATGACGGGCGTGGGCGGCGGGTCGCTGATGACCCCGCTGCTGGTGCTGCTGTTCGGGTTCCACCCCGCGACCGCCGTCGGCACCGACCTGCTCTATGCGTCGGTGACCAAGACGGTCGGCACGGCCATCCACCATCCGAAAAAGACGGTCGACTGGCGGGTGGTCGGCCTGCTGGCCAGCGGAAGTGTTCCGGCCGCCATCATCACCTTGTTCGTCATGTCGCGCGTCGGCACACTCGAAGAACATGCGGTGGGCGTGCTCAGCCTGTTGCTGGGCATCATGCTGCTGCTGACCGGTATCGCCATCCTGTTCCAGCGGCGCATCGTGACGACGATGCAGCACGAGACCGAGCATGTGTCGAGCCGCAACGTTACGCGCCTGACGGTCGTGCTGGGCGCCGCGCTCGGCATCCTGGTGTCGCTGACATCGGTCGGCGCGGGTGCGCTCGGCACGACGGCGCTGCTGATCCTTTATCCTCGCTATCCGGTGGCGCGCATTGCTGGCAGCGACATTGCCCATGCCGTGCCGCTGACGCTGATCGCGGGCATCGGTCACTGGATGTACGGGGCGGTCGATTTCAGCCTGATGGGTTCGCTGCTGGTCGGCTCGATTCCGGGCATCATCATCGGCAGCCTGCTGGCGACCAAGGTGTCGGATCGCGTTCTTCGCCCGGTGCTGGCCGTCACCTTGCTGATCGTCGGCGCCCGGCTGGTCATGCCCTGACGCCATCTGGCGTTGATTGCTTGAAGCGATTAAGGTCAATCCGACTAATCGGATGAGACGATGATCGTACACCTGCCCACCCTGAAGCAGCTCCAATACCTCGTCGCGCTTCGCAAGCACGGCCACTTCGGCAAGGCCGCCAATGCCTGCTTCGTCACCCAATCGACCCTGTCGGCGGGGATCCGGGAGTTGGAGACGCTGCTCGGCGTCACCTTGGTCGAGCGCACGCGCCGGGTTACCCGCTTCACGCCGCTTGGACAGAAAATCGCCGACAAGGGCGAACGCATCCTGCGCGAGGCGGAGGAATTGGCCGACATGGCAAGGGCCGAAGGCAAGCCGCTGACCGGCGACCTTCGCATGGGCGTCATCCCGACGATCGCCCCGTTTGTGCTGCCGACGATGCTGCCGCGCCTGCGCGACGAATATCCGCGCCTGCGCCTGTTTCTGCGCGAAGAGACCAGCCAGGCGGCCTGCGAGGCACTGCATCGCGGGCAGCTGGACTGCGTCCTGCTCGCCCTTCCGTTCGCCTGCGGCGATGTGGACCATGCCGACCTGTTCGACGACGACCTGCTGGTGGCTTACCCGAGCGGCGAAGCCCCGCCTTCCGCGGTCACGGCGGCGGAAATCGACGAGGGACGGCTGCTGCTGCTCGAAGACGGGCACTGTCTGAAAGATCACGCCTTGTCGGCCTGCAACCGGCCCGACCTTCGCGCCCGCGCGCAGATGATGGGAACGTCGCTGCATACGTTGGTGCAGATGGTCAGCAACGGGCTGGGCGTCACCTTCGTGCCCCAGATGGCGGTCGACGCCGGCCTTCTCGACGGCACCAAGGTCGAGGCGCGTCGGCTGGAAGAGCCACGCGGGTCGCGCCGGATCGTGCTGGCGTGGCGCAAATCAAGTCCGCGCGAGGACGAGTTCAGAATGCTTGCGGCGTCGCTCAAGGCTGCGCCGCCGGTTCAGGCCGCCGCTTCCCGCTAGGAGGAGAAGCGGCGGCCCATCGGGGGGCTGGTTAAGCCTGGATGCCCTTGCCGAGGTCGAAACGGTCGGCGTTCATGACCTTGGTCCAGGCCTTGACGAAGTCCTTTACGAACTTCTCTTCATGACCGCGTTCGGCATAGACTTCGGCGACCGCGCGCAGTTCGCTGTTCGACCCGAACACAAGGTCGGCCCGCGTAGCGCGCCACGTCTCGCCGCCGCCCTTGCGGTCGGTGGCGACATATTCTTCGTCGTCGCTGCCATCGACCGCCTTCCAGACATTGGTCATGTCGAGCAGGTTGACGAAGAAGTCGTTGGTCAACTGGCCCGACCGCTTGGTGAAGTGGCCGTGGCCGCGTTCGCCATGGTTGGCGCCAAGCACGCGCAGGCCGCCGATCAGCACCGTCATTTCCGGTACGCTAAGGCCAAGCAGCGAGGCCCGGTCGAGCATCAGCTCTTCGGTCTTCACGCTCAGCTTCTTGGGCAGGTAGTTGCGGAAGGCGTCGGCCTGCGGCTCCATCCATTCGAAGCTTTCGACGTCGGTCTGTTCCTGCGACGCGTCCCCGCGACCGCCGACGAACGGCACCGCGATATTGTAGCCCGCGTCCTTGATCGCCCTTTCAAGGCCGACCACGCCGCCGAGGACGATCGTATCCGCCATCGACAGGTTGCCGCGCAGGCCATCGAGCGTGTCGAGCACCTTGGCCAGCGCTGCCGGCTCGTTGACGTCCCAATCCTTCTGCGGCGCAAGGCGGATACGCGCGCCGTTGGCGCCGCCACGGTGGTCGGACTTGCGATAGGTCGACGCCGACGCCCATGCCGTCTTGACCAGCTGGCTGACGGTCAGGCCGCTGTTCGCGATCTTCTCCTTCACCGCCGCGACGTCGGCATCCGACGGCTTGGTGCCGGCCGGGATCGGATCCTGCCAGATGAGGTCTTCGGCCGGGACTTCCGGGCCGAGGTAACGGATCTTCGGACCCATGTCGCGGTGGGTCAGCTTGAACCATGCGCGGGCGAAGGCGTCCTTGAACGCTTCATGGTCGTTGCGGAACTTCTCGCTGATCGCGCGGAATTCCGGGTCCACCTTCAACGCCATGTCCGCGGTCGTCATCATCGTCGGGACCTTCTTCGACGGGTCCCAGGCCGCGGGGGCCATATCTTCTTCTTTCTGGTTGATCGGCTGCCACTGCTGCGCACCGGCGGGCGACCGAACAAGCTCATAATCATAATCGAGCAGGAGGCGGAAATAGTTGGCGCTCCATTCGGTCGGGGTATTCACCCAAGACCCTTCGATGCCGCTGGTGACGGTATGTTCGCCGATCCCGCCGCTCTCGTGGGTCGAAACCCAGCCGAAGCCCTGCGCGGCAAGATCGCCACCGGCCGGCGCAGCGCCGAGCAGCGACGCATCGCCATTGCCATGCGCCTTGCCGAAGGTGTGCCCGCCCGCCGTCAGCGCAACGGTTTCTTCCGAATTCATCGCCATGCGTTCGAAGGTCGCGCGCATGTCGCGGGCCGACTGCAGCGGATCGGGGTTGCCGCCCGGCCCTTCCGGGTTGACGTAGATCAGGCCCATCTGGATCGCGGCGAGTGGGCCTTCGAGCGCTTCCATGCCCTTGTCGAGGTCGATGCGGGTCTGGACGCCTTCGTTGACCCACTTGTCCTCGCTGCCCCAGTAGATGTCGCGCTCGGGCTCGAACACGTCGGCGCGGCCGCCGCCGAAGCCGAACACCGGACCGCCCATGCTTTCGATCGCGACGTTGCCGGCCAGGATGAACAGGTCGGCCCAGCTGATCTTGTTGCCGTACTTCTGCTTGATCGGCCACAGCAGGCGACGGGCCTTGTCGAGGTTCCCGTTGTCCGGCCAGCTATCGAGCGGCGCGAAGCGCTGCTGACCGCTGTTTGCACCGCCGCGTCCATCAGCGGTGCGATAGGTACCGGCCGCGTGCCACGCCATGCGGATGAAGAAGGGACCATAATGACCATAGTCGGCCGGCCACCAGGGCTGGCTGTCGGTCATGAGCGCCGTCAGGTCGGCCTTCAGCGCATCATAATCGAGCGACTTGAACGCTTCCGCATAGTCGAAATCGTCGCCCATCGGGTTGCTCGAACCGTTGGGATTGAGGATTTCGGTCGCCAGCATGTCCGGCCACCAATCGCGGTTGGTGCGGCCTAGCAAGCTGCGGGCGGCGCCGTGCATCGGGCATTTGCCCATATCGCCAGTCTTTGCGTCCATGAGTCGTCGATCCTTCCTGAGGGGGTTTCACAACGACGCTAGGCTGGTCTGCTGATTGACGGAAACGACTAAACTTGGTCAGGCTGAACGAGAAAAGCGATTAACGCTCAGTCCATATGCTTGAGGCCGATCCGCAGGTAGTCGTAGCCCGTGATCAGCGTCAGCGCCGCGGCGGCCCACAGGCTGACGAGGCCGGTGACATGAACCCAGTGCTGCGCGGGCAGCGCGCCGCCCAGGATCAGTGCCCCCAGTGCGGTCAACTGGAAGGTCGTCTTCCATTTGGCGAGCTTGCTGACCGGCACGGAGACATTCAACGGTCCCAGGAATTCGCGCAGGCCCGACACGATGATTTCGCGCAGCAGGATGACCAGCGCGGGAATGATGCTGAAGTCCTGCAGGATCGGCGGTTCGCCGTTGGCCTTGCGCGAGGCCATCAGCATCACGATGACCGCCGCTACCATGATCTTGTCGGCGATGGGATCGAGGAATTGCCCCAGCCGCGAGATCTGCCCCTGCGCACGCGCCAGATAACCGTCGAAATAGTCTGTAATCCCGACGACGCAGTACAGCACATAGGTGACGGCATAATCGACCGGGGTCGGCTTCCACAGCAGGAAGACAAGGATCGGCACCGCCAGGATTCGCGACAGGGTCAGCAGGTTGGGCAGCGTCAGCATCTTGCGCCAACCGCTATTGCATTGGTGTTCGCTTCGCCAGTCCCATATTTGACGGCTTGCGGGGACTGTCCCAGCCGCTATTCAGGTCCAGCAATCATGCAGGACAGCGCCCACCTTTTACGCACCCGGCGGTTCCTGCCGCTGTTCGTGACCCAGTTTCTGGGGGCCTTCAACGACAATCTGTTCCGCACGTCGATGGTGATGCTGGTCATCTACGGCATCTATCGCGACGCGACCCAAGAAGCGACCTTCAGCGCAATTGCAGGCGGGCTGTTCATCCTGCCCTTCTTCCTGCTGTCGGCGCTTTCGGGTCAGCTGGCGGATTCGACCGACAAGGCGCGGATTGTCAGGATCGTGAAGAGCGCCGAAATCCTGATCATGCTGTTCGGCGCGGCGGGCCTGCTATGGCACAGTGTGCCCCTGCTGCTGCTCGCGCTGGCGGCAATGGGGGTCCATTCGACCTTCTTTGGCCCGATCAAATACGCCATCCTGCCCCAGCATCTCGACGGTGACGAAGTTCTGGCTGGGACCGGGCTGGTCGAAGCCGGGACCTATGTGGCCATCCTCGGCGGTACGATCGTCGGCGGCATCTTGGTGGTAGAGGACGCGGGCGGATTCCATGCCCAATATGCCGCGCTCGGCGTTCTGATCGTGTCGTTGCTCGGCCGGGTGGCCGGTCAATTCGTCCCGTCCGCACCGCCCGCCGGGGACGCGCCGCCGCTCAAGATGGACTGGCACATCCTTCGCGCGTCGATCAGCCTGGTCAATGCGACGCTGCACATCCCGCGGCTGTTCCTCGCGATCATTTCCATCAGCTTCTTCTGGGCGATGGGCGCCGTGCTGGCGGCGCAATTCCCGCCGCTGGTCAAAAACGCCATCGGCGCGGACCAGACCGTCGCCACCTTATTCCTCGGCACCTTCTCGATCGGCGTCGCAATCGGATCGGTGGCGGTCAACCGCTTGCTGAAGGGCAGCGTATCCGCGCGCTTTTCGCCCGCCAGCGCGTTGGCGATGGGACTGTTCGTGCTCGACCTGTTCCGCCGCGTGAAAGGATGGCCTGCGCCCGAAGCCGAACTGCGCGACCTCCATGCTTTCCTCGACATGCCCAATGCCTGGATGATTGTGCTCGACCTGCTCGGCGTGGCGATTGCCGGCGGGATGTTCGTGGTGCCACTCTATGCCTTCCTCACGACGACCGTCCCCAAGTCGGAAACGGCTCGCACGGTCGCGGCCAACAACATCGTCAATTCGGGCTTCATGGTCGCGGCGACGCTGGTGCTGACCGGGTCTCTCCAATTTGGCATCACCGTCGCCGATACGCTGCTGATCGTGGCGATCGCCAGCGTGATGAGCGCGTGGTTGGCGTGGAAACTCCACCTCGCCTGCGACTGAGGCTATCCGGGCCTTAAGCCAGGTAGATGGTCATGAACAGGAAGCCGCCGATGAAGGTGGTCACGAACAGGCGCGTGTCGTCGCCGATCTGCTTCACCTGCTCGATGGTACCCAGCACATAGCGGCGACCCCGGCCGAAAATCGGCCTGCGCAGCGACGGGAATGGGACCGGGTACGTCTTCATGGCTTATGCTTAATGCTGTTTTAACTTCTCCTACAACGGCCTTTTGCACGCAAACGATCCGCCCGTCCCATGGCGGGACAGGCGCGGTTGGACAGCGATGGGATTAGCCTAGCGGCGGCGTACGCGCTGCGGTTGCGGCGTCTCGGCCGGTCGTTCTGCCCGGGTCCTGAGCAGCTCGGTCGCCTGCTCGGCAGTCATCGGCTTGCCGAAGTACCAGCCCTGGCCGATCGCGCAGCCGTAACCGGCCAGCGCGGCGTGAGTGCGGGCATCGGCGATGCCTTCGACGATGACCGGCACCTTGAGCGCCTCGGCGAGGGTCGACACTGCCCGGACGATTGCCGCGCTTTCCGGCTGTTCGTCGAGCGTCGACACGAAACAGCGATCGATCTTGATGTAATCGAACGGCAAGGCCCTGAGATGCGACAGCGACGAGAAGCCGGTACCGAAATCGTCGAGCGCGAGACGCACGCCCTGGTTTTTGAGGCTGGTGACGATCGATCGGGCCAGTTCGAGATCGCTGAACAGTGAGCTTTCGGTAATTTCGACCACGAGGCGATCGGCGGGAAAGCCCGCCTCGGTCAAAAGTCGCACGATGCGCTGTGCCAGCCACCCGTCGCCGAGCTGACGCGGCGAGATGTTGACCGACAGCTGGATGGCCGGGTCCCACGATGCCGCCTGGCGCATTGCGGCGAGCATCACCTGTTCCGACAGGCGACCGATCAATCCATATTCCTCGGCGATGGGGATGAACACGTCTGGCCCGATCTGGCCACCCAGCGGATGCTGCCAGCGCGCCAGCACCTCGAACCCGACGATGCCGCCGGTCAGCAAGTCGACCTGCGGTTCGAAGTGCGGAACGAATTGCCCATGCTCGAGACCGTGACGGATCCCCTGCTCGAGCTCGCTGTGCGCGATCATTGCGCGCTCCATGCTGTCGTCGAACCAGATCGGCCGGACCGAACAGGTGGATCGGGCATGGTCGAGCGCAATGTCGGCGCGGCGAAGGTGATCGCGGACCTGGCCGAGGTCGGGGTCAGACCAGGTGATCCCGATGAACGCCCCAACCTGGATCATCTTGTCGTCCACAAGGATTGGGCGGGTAAGCGATCGCAGGATGCGTTCGGCACTGGACACGACGCTAGCGTCCTGGTCGCCATCGCAGGGCATGGCGATCGCGAATTCATCGCCGGACAGTCGTGCCACAATCGCTTCCGGCCCCGCACCTTCGACCAGCGTTTCGGCCATCGCGCGGATGACCTTGTCGCCAACGTCATAGCCATGGCGGTCGTTGACTGCCTTGAAGCGGTTGAGCTGGATCGACATCACCGCGAGGTGGCGACCGTCGCTGCGCGCACCCGCGCGCATCGCCTCGCCCTCGTCGGCAAAGCCCTTGCGGTTCAGAAGACCGGTCAGCGCATCGGTCGAGGCGATCAGTGCCGCCCGCGCCTCGCTGTCGCGGCGCATGCTCGCTTCGTGCAGCAGGTCGCCGTAGCGACGCCAGCCGAATAGGATCAGCGCGACGTTGAGCGTGAGCGCGGTCGCCGCAATCTTGGCTTCGGCGCCGAGCCGGCCGCCCGCCGAGGTGATGCGGATGAAGAAGTCGCTGCCGTTCCAGATCAGCATCGCCACCGCGGCGACGAGAATTGCGAGCACGAACCAGTCGGTTCGCGCCGCGCGGGGCACGGACTGGCTCCGTCGGCCAGAGAAGAAAGACGCTACAAACTTGCCCACCAGAAGCGGGCTAGTTCAAACTGCTTAATAAATTGCTGAAATCAGCCGCGTTTAATCTTTGGTGCGGACGGTGGGACTCGAACCCACACTCCCTTGCGGGAAGAAGATTTTAAGTCTCCAGCGTCTACCATTTCGCCACGTCCGCTTATTCGATCATGGCCGGGCCGTGTTTAGCCTCAGGCGTCGCCGCCCAGGTTTAACCGCTCGCGCATTTCCTTGCCCGGCTTGAAGTAGGGCACGCGCTTCGCATCCACGTCGACCGGCTCGCCAGTACGCGGGTTGCGACCGACGCGGGCGTCGCGCTGGCGGGTCGAAAAGGCGCCGAAACCGCGCAGCTCGACGCGGCCGCCCTTGGCCAGCTGGTCGGTGATGGAATCGAACAGGGCGCTCACGACATTTTCGACCTCGCGCTGGGTGAGATCGGGAAAGTCGTTGCACAGTTTTTGCACCAGTTCGGAACGGATCATCGAAGTCCCCGCGTGAATCAATTTGTTGGACGCCCCCCGGCGTATCGACGCTTGCCTATCAGCGACTTTCCCAAAGGAAAAGGGCGCAGATGCAAAACGCATCCACGCCCTTCGTTCCTGTGCCCCAAAGGACACTTAAGCCATTGGAAGCAATTTACTTCTTCTTGGCTTCCTTTTCCTTCAGCGCGGCGCCGAGGATGTCGCCGAGCGACGCACCCGAGTCCGAGCTGCCGTACTGGGCAACGGCCTGCTTCTCTTCGGCGATCTGCATCGCCTTGATCGAGAAGTTCGGCTTCTTCGACCGGTCGAAGCCGGTGACCATCGCGTCGAACTTCTGGCCGACCTGGAAGCGTTCCGGACGCTGTTCGTCGCGGTCGCGGCCAAGATCGGTGCGCTTGAGGAAGCCGGTTGCGCCGTCGTCGCCGACCTGCACTTCGAGGCCGCCGTCGCGGACTTCGAGGACGGTGACGGTGACGACATCGCCCTTGTTGACGCCCGCGCCGCCCGAGGCCGCAGCGGCCGAAACGCCACCGCGCTCAAGCTGCTTCATGCCAAGGCTGATGCGTTCCTTTTCGACGTCGACGTCGAGGACAACCGCCTTGACGGTTTCGCCCTTGTGATGAAGCGCCAGCGCCTCTTCACCCGACACGCCCCAGGCGATGTCCGACATGTGGACCATGCCGTCGACGTCGCCCGGAAGACCGATGAACAGGCCGAATTCGGTGGCGTTCTTGACTTCGCCTTCGACTTCGGTGCCGACCGGGTGCTTCTCGGCGAAGTCCGACCACGGGTTGGCCTGGGCCTGCTTGAGGCCCAGCGAAATGCGACGCTTTTCTTCGTCGACTTCGAGGATCTTGACTTCGACTTCCTGCGAAGTGCTGACGATCTTGCCCGGGTGGACGTTCTTCTTGGTCCAGCTCATTTCCGAAACGTGGACCAGGCCTTCGATGCCCGGTTCGAGTTCGACGAACGCACCATATTCGGTGATGTTCGTGACGCGGCCGGTGAAGGTGCCTTCGATCGGGTACTTGGCAGCGGCGCCTTCCCACGGATCCGATTCAAGCTGCTTCATCCCGAGCGAGATGCGCTGGGTGTCGCGGTTGATGCGGATGATCTGGACCTTCACGGTGTCGCCGATGGCGATCACTTCGCTCGGGTGGTTGACGCGCTTGTAGCTGATGTCGGTGACATGCAGCAGGCCGTCGATGCCGCCGAGGTCGACGAACGCACCGTAGTCGGTGATGTTCTTGACGACGCCGTCGATCACCTGGCCTTCTTCAAGGCTCTGGATCAGGCCCGAACGCTGTTCGGCGCGGGTTTCTTCGAGAATGGCGCGGCGCGACACGACGATGTTGCCGCGGCGACGGTCCATCTTCAGGATCTGGAACGGCTGGGCGATGTCCATCAGCGGCGCGACGTCGCGGACCGGGCGGATGTCGACCTGCGAACCGGGCAGGAAGGCCACGGCGCCGCCGAGGTCGACGGTGAAGCCGCCCTTGACGCGGCCGAAGATCACGCCGTCGACGCGGTTGCCGGCTTCGAATTCCTTTTCAAGATTGTCCCATGCGGCTTCGCGGCGAGCGCGGTCGCGGCTGAGCATGGCTTCGCCATTGGCGTTTTCGACGCGGTCGACATAGACTTCGACTTCGTCACCGACCTTGAGATCGGCCTTCTGGCCCGGCGCGGCGAATTCGCGCAGCGCGACGCGGCCTTCCGACTTCAGGCCGACGTCGATGACGGCGAGGTCGTTTTCGATGGCGGTGACGGTACCCTTGACCACGCGGCCTTCGAAGGCCTCGTTTTCACCACCAAGTTGTTCGTTGAGCATCGCCGCGAAATCGTCGCGGCTCGGAAATGCCGTAGTGGCCATGCAATAATGACTTTCAAAAATCGGGCAGGCCGCCAGCCGGACCACCATGGTCGGCTTACCATCTGGCGGGCTTGGAAAACCCATGTTCCGCCCCTCTGGCCCCATGCCGGAAAGGCATCCAACTGAAGGTCGACCAACGGCTGCCCCCATGCGAAAAGTGCGACATGGGCCCGGCCTTGCGGCCCAGGCCGAACATGCGCGCTCGCGTGGTTGCGGGCATCCGCGAGCGATAACCCCTCGCCGGACGGGCGCGCCTATAAGCCAAGGGGGCGCAAAGGGCAAGTTTGCCGCCTTCACGCCAAGCGGCTAGACACAGCTGCGATGAAGGCCCTGCGCGATCCCGACTGTATCCTGGAAGCCGGCCTGCGCGCGATCCGCGAGCAATATCGCCTTCCGACCGACTTTCCCGCCGATGCGCTGGCGGAGGCGAAGGCGGCGGCCGGCAAGGCGCCGACCGACCATCGCGACCTCACCGCCCTGCCCTTCGTCACCCTCGACCCGGCCAGCTCGATGGACCTCGACCAGGCCTTCGCGATCGAGACCGACGGTGCGGACATGGTGCTGCGCTACGCCATCGCCGACGTCGCCTGGTTCGTGGCCGATGGCGGGCCGATGGACCGCGAAGCTTGGGTGCGCGGTACCTCGCAATATCTGCCCGACGGCAAGGTCAGCCTTTATCCACCGATCCTCAGTGAAGGCGCGGCAAGCCTGCTGCCCGACCAGGACCGGCCGGCAGTGGTCTTCACCGTGCGCATCGCCCCCGACGGCAAGGTCAAGCTGGATGGCGTCGAACGCTGCGTCGTCCGCAGCCGGGCGAAGCTCGCCTATGACGGCGTCACCCCCAACCAATTGCCGCAAGGCTTCGACGAGATCGCACGCCGCATCGAAGCGGCCGAGGCGGCGCGCGGTGCGTCGCGGCTCGACCCGCCCGAGCAGGAGGTCGTCCGCGACAACGGCCATTACAAGCTCGAAATGCGGCCGCAAACCAAGGCGGAGCTTCAGAACGCAGCCCTCAGCCTCGCCACCAACATGGCCGTCGCGGACCTGCTGTACGCCCATCACACTGGGCTGTTCCGCACCATGGGCGGGCCCGGCGACTGGGCCATCCGCCGCCTGCGCCATACCGCCAAGGCGCTCGGCATCGATTGGCCGAAGAAGCGCGGGCTCGAAGAAATGGAAGCATCGCTCGACCAGCATGATCCCAGGCAGGCCGCACTGGTCCTTGCCATCCGCCGCTCCAGCCCCGGCGCACTGTACGAGCCCTTCAAGGAAGGCGTGAAGCCGTGGCACAGCGCGATGGCAGCGACCTACGTCCACGCAACCGCGCCGCTCCGACGCCTCGCCGACCGCTACGTCGTGATGGCTGCACTGGCCGTGGCCAATGGCGAACCCGTGCCGGAATCGGTCACCGCCGCCTTCGCCAAGCTGCCCGACGTAATGGCCAAGGCCGACGGGCTCGGCGGACAGATCGAACGAGCGGCGGTGGATCTCGCCGAGACGGTCGTGCTCGAGCCCATGACCGGCAAGACGTTCGACGCGGTGGTGACCGACATCGACGACCGGGGTGCACGGATCCAGCTATGCGGCGAACCCGTCGTCGCGCGGGTGAAGACCGACGGACTGGCGCCGGGCGACCGGATCGAAGTCCGGCTCGACGCTGCCGATCCGCAGACACGCCAGCTGGCTTTTTCGACCGTCGCGACGCGCTGAAATTTGGCCGTGACGCCGCCGCGTCGGCGGCATAATCTTGCCGGTATGACGGGGGACATTCGCGCGCGCCGCGTGGCGCTTTTCATGATGGCAGCCGGGGCACTGGCAGCGATCGCCATCGCCTGCGGCGGCGACTGGAGCTACGAGAGCAAGTGGGCGCCGCAGAACGGCATCGCCATGCTCAGCCCGTCGAACGATACCCGCAGCAACCTCATCCTGCTGATGGCCGACCGGTCGGGAACGGAGGTCGCACAGCCCGCCAAGATGACCGGCTGGATCCCCATCGAAATGTCATGGGATGCGTTCAAGGACCGACTGTTCCCGGCGCCGCCGGCCGAAAGCGATGCGACAGAGCAGGCGACCGGCGCGCAACCCTATGTGCCGGGTAGCGACTATGGCTCGTCGAGCAACTACGGACTCTGCTACGCCAGCCAACCCGCTACTGACCAGTTCGTCGATGCCGTGACGAAGGATCGGGCCGTTCCCGCTAGGGAAGCGACTATCCTTGTCGCTACCCGCAAATCCCTCGCGGCGGCCTGCGACAAGGCCAAGACCCTCTCCCTCGACCTTGGCGGTGTGACCTCCCCCGCCGGCCGTGGCTATGCGGCGTACCTTGAGGGCAGCCGCCTGTTCTACGCAGAGCAGTTCGACGAGGCCGCAGCGCACTTCGCTCGCGCCGCCGACGGAAAAGCCGGTTGGGCCAGCGAGACCGGGCGTTACATGATCTTCCGCAACGGCCTGCTCGCGGCGATCGACAAGAACCTCGATGAATATGGCAGCCTCGACGTCCCGCTGAACAAGGACCGGGCGGCGCTCGACGCTGCCGATGCAGCGCGGCTGGCCTATCTTCGGGTCTTTCCGAACGGACGCTACGCCGCGTCGGCGACCGGGCTTTCCCGCCGAGTTGCATGGCTGCGCGGCGACGAAGCGGCGATGAGTGGTGCCTATGCCGCCCTGCTCCGCGACAGCAGCCGGCGCGGCGCCCTTCCCAACCTCGACGTCATCACCGAAATCGACCGACGCCTGTTCCCGGCGAAAAGCGTTTCGCGCATGACCGATCCGGTCCTGCTTGCGGTTGCCGATCTCAAACGGCTGCGCGCGGCGGAATTCTGGGACACTGATCGGCAGGCTGTCGGTCCTTTGCTGACCCGCGCCGACCTCGAAAAGCAGCGGCCCGTGTTTGCGGCCGAGCCGGAGCTTTATTCCTACCTGCTCGCGGCCGAAGCCTTTTTCGGGCGCAACAAGCCGGCCGAGGTGCTGGCCCTCATTCCGGACTCGGCGCACCAGCAACGCTTCAGCTACCTGCAATTCAGCCGACAGATGCTTCGCGGCCTTGCACTGACGGCGGTCAAGGACCGCAACGCCCGCGTCTTCTGGGTCAGCCTGCTGCCCGGCGCCACTCAGCCCTACCAGCGCGGCGCAGTCGAGCTTGCCATCTACAAATTCGACCATGACGCGGGGGTCGCGGGTCGGCTGCTAGAAAGCGGCAGCCCGATCGCCCACCCGCTTCTGAGAAGCCGGATCATCGAAATCGACGCCAACGCCGCTGAGCTGCGCCGTCTGGTCAAGGACGGCAAGACCCGCGGCGAGCGGGAGATCGCGCTGTACATGCTGGTCGGAAACGACCTGCACTACGGCCAGTACCGCGATTTCCTCGCCGACCAGCTGCTGATTGCGCCCGCGCTCAAGAACCGCCCGGCAAAGCGCGGCGACATCAATTGGACGACCGAAAGCTACGACGCGCAATGGACGACCGAGATGGGTGAACCGCCGATCGAGGAGTTTGCCATCGATGCAGGTGCCACCAAGGGCTGCCCGACCCTGCGCACCACCGTCGGCGCGCTGGCGGCCAATCCCGGTGCCATCCGGCCTCTGCTCTGCCTCGCCGAATTCCGCCGCGGCGGGTACGACAGCTGGGACGAGCATTATGATCGCAACACCGGCAGCTATGTCGCCAACCGACGCTCCGGATATGCCGGCCAGCCGCTGACCCGCGCGCGCATTTACCAGCTGGTGATGGACAGCCCGGCGGCCAGCGACGACGACAAGGCCTTCGCGCTCAACCGGGCCATCCGCTGCTACGAGCCGAGCGGCAACAATGATTGCGGCGGCGACGTCGTCCCGAAGGCGACGCGCAAGGCGTGGTTCCAGCGGCTGAAGACCCGTTTCGGCAACAGCATCTGGGCCAAGGAGCTCAAATATTATTGGTAGGCTGTTGTGGGTTGCGCTGGCGGCGCTGGCCATGGCGGGGTGCGGAAAAGCCGATCCGGACCGTGTCGAGGCCGCCCGCTACGACAGCGTCTGGCTGTGGGCAGGCGTCCGCCCGACCGACGCGGTGCGCAAGGCATCGACGGTTTACATCCTCGATGGGGAAATTCGCGGACGGCCCGCCCGCTTCGCGCCTCTACGAATCGCAATGCCCAAGGCGCCGAATCCGCACCTCTGGCTAGTCGTCAGAACCGACACGCTGGACTGGCCTGCGGGTGCACATTCCGACATCGTGGCCCGCCTCGATCGCTGGGCTGCTGCGGGCAACAGGGTCGACGGCCTGCAGGTCGATTTCGATGCGGCCACGAGGGGGCTCGACGGCTATGCCGATTTCCTCTCCCGGTTGCGCTCGGCGCTGCCTCGCCGCTACAAATTGTCGATCACCGGCCTGATGGACTGGAGCGCCAACGGCGACCCGGCGGCGCTAAAGCGCCTCGGCGGGATCGTCGACGAGGTCGTGATCCAGACCTACCAAGGACGCACGACCATCCCCGGCTACGAAGCCTATTTCCGGCGGATGAAAGGATTCCCATTGCCGTTCAAAGTTGGGCTGGTCGACAACGGCCGGTGGCATGAGCCGGCAGGGTTGGCCGACGAGCCGAATTTTCGTGGCTACGTCGTTTTCCTGCTGAACGACCGCTAGGCGATCGCAAGGCGCGCATCGACCAGCGCGATCGCGGCCGCGATCGCCGCGTCAACGCCCAGCTCGCTAGTGTCCAGCAGGTCGGCATCGTCAGCCTGCACCAGCGGCGCCGAATCGCGGCCGGCGTCGCGGGCGTCGCGGGCGCGGATGTCGAGCAATACGTCGTCGTAATGCGCCGGCATGCCCCGACCTTCCAGCTCGGCCAGCCGGCGGCGCGCGCGCACCTCGGCGGACGCGGTGACGAACAGCTTAGCGGTCGCGTTGGGAGCGATCACCGTCCCGATGTCGCGGCCGTCGAGCACCGCGCCGCCATCCTGCGCCGCAAACTGACGCTGCCGTTGGAGCAGGGCCGCGCGGACCGCGGGATAGGCAGAGATACGGCTGGCGAGCGAGCCGACGACTTCGCTGCGCAATTCTTCGTCGCCCATGTCGATTTGCGCCAGGCCATCCACCGCGCGCAGCGCCTCGAACTCGCTGGCCGCGTCGCCGCCGAAACGGAACAGGCTGAGCGCCACCGCCCGGTAGAGCAGGCCAGTGTCCATGTGCGGCAGGTCGTAGTGGCGGGCCAGCGCCTTGGCGATGGTGCCCTTACCGCTGGCGGCGGGGCCGTCGACGGCGATGACGAGGGGAACGGTACGGCTGGCCATGACGCCGTCGCTTTGACAGGGCCTTGCACCTATGGCAAGGCGCGCCCACTTTGCGGGCCAAGCGTTCCGCTAACCTCAAGATTCTCATGGAGTGAAGACCCGATGGTCAAACCCGAATGGGGCACCAAGCGCACCTGCCCCAAGTGCTCGACCCGCTTTTACGACCTCACCAAGGACGAACCGGTCACCTGCATCGAATGCGGTAACCAGTGGCATCCGGAACCAGTGCTTAAGTCCAAGCAGCCGCTTCCCTACGAAGCGGTGCAGGCCGACAAGCCGGTCAAGGACGATGAAGACCTCGGCGCCGATGATCTGGCGATCGACGAAGACGAAGAGCCGAGCGCGGACGACGAAGTCGACCTGTCGACCGGCGACGACGACCTGGGCGTTGCGACCGGCGACGAGGACGAAGAAAACTAAGATCCCACCGGTCATCGGCCGCACATCATTCAGACCCGCTCCTGTCTTGGCAGGGGCGGGTTTTTGTTTAATCTGCGTTAGCCTTTGTCGCGGGGGGGAAGTGCGTATGGCGACCACGTCCATCGATTCGATTCCGATTGAGCCGGACGCTTCGTCCGATCGACCTTGGATATTGCCGAAAATCCCTGACCGGTTGTGGCCGACGATCCGCGTCATCTGGCTGACGATAATCGCAGCCTCGATCATCGCCAATGTCGTTGGCGGCATGCGCTTTTACGAGCGTCAATCGCTTCGCCCATTCAGTCACCTGGGACTCGGCTGGACTGCCATCGACGGCAAGGTCACCCTGATGAGCGGTTCGACGAAGGAAGCGGTTCGGGAGGGTATCAAGGAAGGCCAGCGGATCGTGGCCATCGACGGCCGCCCGATTAGTGACAATCTCGCCGACATCGACGCCATCCAGCAGGCGCTTGTTCGCCCGGAAGGCGCCACCATCACGCTGACCACGGTCGATAACAAAGGGGTTAGGGCCAACCACCGCCTGACGCGGCTGGAGGCCAATATGGACGAAGCGACGTCGGTTACCGGGCTCAGTTCAAGGACTTACCAGATCATCGACAGCGCCACGGCGCTTCTGCCGGCCTTCGCGCTGCTGACCGCCGCAGCGCTGCTGTTCCGCAGCCGTCGAAAGGAAACGATCGTCGTCTTGCTGGCATGTACCTTCGCGCTGATGGCAAGCAGCACCGCCGCGGCCAACCTTGCCTACACCAACCAGACCTTGATTTTCGTATTGAACCGCTTGCTCAGTCCGCTGTGGGTTTTCGGCCTATTCCTGGCTATCGTGGTGTTTCCCGACGGTGCCGTCCGCGGCAAGTTGGCCAAATTATCGATCGTCCTTGTGATCGTGGCGCTGGCACTAGATCAATCGCCATGGCGCGATTTTTTTCAGCCGGTTCTCTTGCTTAGCGCCGCGCTGCCGCTTGTCGTGCTCTGGCGACGGCGGCAGAGTCTCGCCAACGACCAAAGTCAGCTGCAGGTCCGCGCGGCCATGTTCGGGCTGCTGACGGGCTTCGGCATGATCTTTGTCGGCATGATCCTATGGCTTATCGGCGGTGCCGACCGCAGTCACACTGCCTTCGCGATCCTGGTCAACCTGGCGTCGCAAATTGCCTTTGCGCTGGGGATGATCGTGATGGCGATGGGGCTGGTCGTCAGCATCCTTCGCTATCGCCTATACGACGTAGACACCATCATCAGCCGGTCGGCCGCCTATGGCGCAATGACCGTCGGCTTCATCGCCGTCTTCGCTGGTGTCGAAAAGCTCGCCGAAATCGCCAGCGAAGAATATTTCGGTGAGGAAATGCGGATGATTTCTGGCGCCGGCGCGGCCGCGATCGCCGCGGCCATCATCGCGCCGATGCACAACCGCATCCACCATTGGGCGGAACGGAAGTTTCACTCGACTCTGCAGTTACTCCGTGTCGAGCTGCCCGCTGTGGTGGACGATCTGCGCGAGACCGCCACGCTAAAGGAACTTGGCGATGCGGTCGTCACCCGGCTCAGCAACGGCGTTCGCGCGACCGGCTGCGAATTGCGGGTGGGCGGAAGCGTCGTGGCCAACAGCGGCCATGATTGTTCGACCTATGAATATGCCGTGCCGCTTACCGCTGCCGGAAGCGGCAGTCCCGTCGGCGAGCTGGTATTGGGGCCGCGCCCCGATGGGTCGGGGTACAACAAGGACGAGCGCGAAGCGCTTAGCGCCTTTTCGTCGCCGATCGGGCGCGCGGTCGACGTGGTGTGCCGCCGCGAAGCCAAGGAACAGGCGCTCGATGATCGCATCGCCCGACTGGAGCGGGCGATCGCCAAAGCAACGGGGATGAAAAAAGGCGCGTCCGGAAAATAGGTGGTTGGCAGACGCCAAAGCATCCCCTAAAGGCGCCTCCGGAACGGGGCCGTAGCTCAGCTGGGAGAGCGTCGCAATGGCATTGCGAAGGTCAGGGGTTCGATCCCCCTCGGCTCCACCATTCCTTTCAAAAGCCCGCCATCCGGCGGGCTTTTTCTTTTCACGGTCACTCGCGATCGAGCGTGTAACCTTCCGTCCCAACGCCCCGAACCCGCTGCCGAGCGGCGCGAAAATTCGCCGTAAGCCATGATGGACAGTCCATCAAAAATGCGAGAGCATCGGCTGGCCGGACGAGGGGAAGTCCATGACGGTTGAGACGCATTCCGACGACGTGCCGCCTGCCGCAACAGCGGTTCCCGCGCCGTCGCCCCCCACTGACCGGGTAGAACCCAAAGGCGGCGACCTCGTTCGCCGTCATCGCCTATCGACGCGGCTGTGGCACTGGACCAATGTAGTTGCGCTGTTCATCCTGTTGATGAGCGGGCTGATGATCTTCAACGCCCATCCTCGCCTCTATTGGGGCGAGTATGGGGCCAATTTCGATCATCCCTGGCTGATGATCGGATCACAGGGCGACGAAGGCTATGTCCGGGTCGGGTCGGTGAAGGTCGACACCACCGGCGTCCTCGGCGTGTGGACGGACAAGGCGGGCAAGGTGCAACACCGTGCCTTCCCCTATTGGATAACCATCCCTTCGGAATATAGCCTGGCCGACGCCCGGCTGTGGCACTTCGCCTTCGCCTGGATCCTGGCGGTACCGCTGACGATCTACATGCTCTGGTCGCTGTTCAATCGCCATATCGTCCGCGACCTCAGGATAAGGCTTGATGAGGTCCGCCCGTCGCACCTGTGGCACGACATCAAGGAACATGCGCGCCTGCGCTTTCCCACCGGCGCTGAGGCGTTGAACTACAACATCCTGCAAAAGCTGTCCTACGTCGGCGTCTTGTTCGTGCTGCTGCCGCTGGTCATCCTGACCGGGCTGACCATGTCGCCTAACCTCAACGCCGGAATGACGCCGCTGCTCGACCTGTTCGGGGGGCGCCAGTCGGCGCGCTCGCTCCACTTCATCGCGGCAATGCTGCTCACCGGCTTTTTCGGCGTACATATCCTGATGGTGATCCTCGCCGGCCCGATCAACGAAGTCCGGTCGATGATCACCGGCCGCTATCGCCTCCCTAAGGAAAGGAACTGACGGTCATGGACGATACGATCCTTCCGCGCCGCCAATTCCTGGCCGGGCTGACCGCAGGGGCCGGCGGCTTGATCCTGACCGGCTGCGACAAATTCAACGCCAATCCGGACTTCCGCGAAGCGCTGCGCTTCGGCGACCAGCTGCATTACCGCAGCCAGCGACTGATTACCGGCCGCAACGAACTGGCCCGCGAATATCGGCCCGACCAGATGTCCCCGGTGTTTCGCGCCAACGGCAACATCAATCCCGGCGGCGACGAATATCAGGCTCATGTTGCCAATCGCTTCGCCGACTGGCGGCTGGTGGTCGATGGGCTGGTCGCACGCCCCCTGCGCCTCAGCCTAGCGCAGCTGCAGTCGATGCCGACCCGCGAACAGACCACACGCCACGATTGCGTCGAAGGATGGTCGGCGATCGGCAAATGGGCCGGACCCCAATTGTCGCGCCTGCTCGACGCCGCCCGGCTTTCCCCGCGGGCACGGTTCATCGTCTTCCACTGCGCCGACCGTATGGGCGCCAATCCCTATTATGAATCGATCGACCTGGTCGATGCCTTCCATCCGCAGACGATCCTCGCCTGGCGGATGAACGGCCAGATGCTGCCGGTCCAGCATGGCGCCCCGATCCGCTTAAGGGTCGAGCGGCAGCTGGGCTACAAACAGGCCAAATATGTCATGCGGATCGAAGCGCGCGAGCGGCTCGACGATCTCTACGGCGGCAAGGGCGGCGCGTGGGAAGACCGCGCCGACTATCACTGGTACGCCGGGATCTAGCCCAGCTCGCCGGTGAGGTGGATGGCCACCTCGTCGCCCTCCCCGACCTCACTGTCTTCCGGCACTTCGATCAACGCGTTCGACCAGCCCAGCACTTTCTGAAGCCCGCTGTCCTGGTCGGCGAAGGCCGACGCGAACAGCTGTCCGCCTTCGACCCAGGCCTTGGCCCGCGCGAACAGGCGGCGATTGCCCGACGACAATGCGCCGCCGATCAGCCGACCTGACAAGGGCGACGCATCGCGCCCGCCGCCGGTCATTGCGGTCAGCAGCGCGTTCAGGAACAGGTGGGCGCAAACAAACGCCGAGGCCGGATTGCCGGGAAGCCCGAGGATCATTTGCGATCCGCGCGCCGCGAACCAGCAGGGTTTCCCGGGTTGCACCCGCACCTTTTCGAACACCAGCTCGTATCCGAGCGCGCGGGCCGCCGGGCGCAGATGATCGCGCTCGCCGACCGATGCACCGCCGATGGCCACGATCAGGTCGGATTGTTCTGACAACCGCTCGATCGCCGTCTCGATTGCCACGGCATCGTCGCCCAGCCGGACGGAGGGCAGCGCGTCGCCGTTCCATTGGCTGCACAGCGCGGTGATCATGGGCGTGGCGCTGTCGATGGTACGCCCGGCCGACATGGGCTGCCCCGGCTCCACCAGCTCATTCCCGCTGGCGACGATCGCAACGCGAGCGCGACGACGGACACGCAGGCTTGCCCGATTGGCAGCAGCGGCGAGCGCCAGTGCGGCCGGCGTCAGTAAGCTCCCCGCATCCAGCAAGCGTTCGCCCATGTCGAAATCGGCCCCTGCGCGCCGCATGAACCGGCCGCCCGGCGAGCGTTCGACGATGGTCAGTCGATCGCCATCAATCCGGTAATTTTCCAGCGGGACGATGGTCCGGGCCCGGCCCGGAACGACAGCACCGGTCGCTACGCGGATCGCCGCCCCGTCGTCCAGCGTCAGGGCATCGGCGTCGTCACCGGCGTGGATCGTGCCGACGATATGATAGACCTGGCCCGGTTCGGCCCCATCGGACGCGATGGCGACGCCGTCCATCATCGATCGCGGATCGGGTGGCTGACGATGCGTCGCGATCACGTCCTCGGCAAGCACACGGCCCAACGCTTGGTTTAGGCCGACCTCCTCGATATCGAGCGTCCCGGCTCGCGCCTTGAGGATCGCGACCGCCTCATCGAACGCGATCAATCGGCGCGCTCCCAATCGCCGCTGCGTCCGCCCTGCTTGGCGTCCAGCCGGACGGCATCGATCACCATGCTACGGTCAACCGCCTTCACCATGTCGTAAACGGTCAGCGCGGCCACGCTGACCGCAGTCAGCGCCTCCATCTCCACGCCCGTGCGGCCGCTGCAGGCCGCTTCGGCCTCGATCCGGACCGCTGACGCGGCGGCATCGGGCCACACCCGCAGTTTCACCGACGTCAGCGGCAATGGATGACACAATGGGATAAGGTCGGCCGTCTTCTTTGCTGCCATGATGCCGGCAAGCTCGGCGATGCGGCAGACGTCGCCCTTGCTCCCGCCATTGGCCACAGCCTCCATGCCGGCCGCACTCATGCGCACCATCCCGCTGGCGCGGGCAACCCGATCGGTGATCGGCTTGGCGCCGACGTCGACCATGCGCGGGCGTCCGTCGCGATCGATATGGGTGAGATCGCTCATCGTTCGGACAGCCGCGGCATGATCTCGACGAAATTGCAGGGTCGCGTCGATCGGTCGAGCTGTTTGGACAGCAGCTTGGTCCACCCGTCGCGCACCGCCCCGCCCGATCCCGGGAAGCAGAATACCAGGGTCGACTTGACGATCCCGGCACAGGCGCGCGACTGCAAGGTCGACAGGCCGATGCTGTCGAAGCTGATCGCGTGCCAGACGGCCGGAAAGCCGTCGATCACCTTGTCGAACAGCGGCAACACCGCCTCCGGCGTGACGTCGCGGCCGGTCAGGCCGGTTCCGCCGGTGGACACGATGACGTCGACGGCGGGGTCCGCAGCCCATGCCATGACCGCCTCGCGAATGGCCTCGATGGAATCCGGGACGATCCGCTTGGCCGCCAGGCGGTGGCCATCGGCCTCGACCGCCCCGGCCAGATAGGCACCTGACGTGTCGCTCGCCTCGTCGCGCGTATCGCTGATCGTCAGCACCGCGATCCCCACCTTTTCTTCGCTCACGCCCGCTCCTTCCACTGATCCACCGCCTGGCGATCGGACGCTACTGGTTCAACCCAGCGCATGCCGTGAGCGGTTTCTTCCTTTTTCCATAACGGCGCTTCGGTCTTCAGCCGGTCGACCAGCTCCTCAAGCCCGGACATTGCCGCGCGCCTGTGGTCTGACGCGGTGGCGGCAAAGACGATCGGATCGCCCGGCGTCATCCGCCCTACCCGGTGGACGACCATTGCGCCCGACAGGCCGTGGCGGCTGGACACGCCCGCCGTCATGGCCTCGATCTCGCGCTCGGTGAAGCCGGGATAATGCTCCAGGGTCAGCGCGACGACCCCATCGTCGGCACGAACGGTGCCGACGAAGACGGCCGTCGCCCCCGCCCGGACAGTCCGATGGAATTCGTCCAGCAATGCAGACGGATCGATCGGTTCGGCGCTGATCCGGATCATCCGCCGCTCATCGGCGGCAGGAACGCCACTTCGTCGTCAGGCTGGATGACGATGTCCGCGCGCACGATCTGCTGGTTGACCGCCATGTTGATGCCGGGCGCCGCCAATTGCGGAAGCTGCGCCTCGATCGCGAGTCGAAATGCGTCGGACCCGACCGGCGTGTCGGGCATGTCGGCCTCCAGCCCCGCAAGCCGACCGAAGAACAGTATCTTCGTCACAGCGCCTATCCGCCGGTCGCGGCCATCGGCCGGGCGACGGCGGCGGGCCCGCTGGCCGCGATGCGGAAATCATGTTCGCGCGGCTTGCGCGCGATAAGCTCGCGGATCGCGCCTTCCAGCGCCCGGTCGTCGCCATGTTCGCGCAGGGCGGCTTTCAGGTCGACCGCCTCGTCGCGTCCCAGGCAGGCGTGCAGCTGTCCGCTGGCATCGACCCGCACCCGGTTGCAGCCGTCGCAGAACTTGGCCGACAGTGGGGTGATGAAGCCAACCATCGCACCCGATGACGTTATCGCATAGCGGGCCGGGCCGCCGGTCCGGTGCGCGACGTCGGCCAGCGGCATCGTCCGCTCGATCGCCGCGCGGGCGACCGGCATCGGCACATGCTGCGACAGCCGGTCCGCGCCAATGTCGCCGACCGGCATGACTTCGATCAGGGTCACCGCCATCCCCCGGCCGTGCGCCCATCCGACGAGTTCGGGAAGATGGTCCAGATTGTCGTCGCGCAGGACCACCGTGTTGATCTTGACGGCTATGCCTGCGGCACGGGCTGCGTCGATCCCGCGGATCACCGCGCCAAGGTCGCCGCCACGGGTAATCTTGTGGAACCGATCGCGGTCGAGATGGTCGAGCGAGACGTTGATCCGCCTGATGCCCGCCTTGGCCAGCGTGTCGACATGCCGTTCCAGTTGCGACCCGTTTGTCGTCAGCGTCAGTTCGGCAAGCCCGCCCGATCGCAGGTGCCGGCCGAGCGATCGGATCAGCTCGTCGGCGCCCTTGCGCACCAGCGGTTCGCCGCCGGTCAGCCGCAGCTTGGTCACGCCAAGCCCGATAAAGGTCGAGGCAAGGCGGTCGAGTTCGCCGATCGTCAACTGCTCGACGCGCGGCGCAAAGGTCGCATGTTCGGGAAGGCAGTAGGTGCAGCGGAAATCGCAGCGATCGGTCAGCGACAGCCGTAGATAGTCGATGCGGCGGCCAAAGGTGTCGATCATCGCGCCCGAAGCGCCCGACGTGCCCGACGCACCACCTGTAACCGGATCAGCCATGTCGTGCGTACATTGCCTTGTCGCCTTACCTACCGCAATGCTTGCTATTCGAAACCGACCGGTGCGCGGTTACGCCCGAAGGGGGAATGATCGATGTTCGTCGTGTTGCTGGGCCTGGCCTTTTTCGCCACTGCGTTGCTCTATGCGTCGGTCGGTTTCGGCGGCGGGTCGACCTACAATGCGTTGCTGCTGCTGGCCGACCTGCCGGTCGCAGTGGTGCCGGTGCTGGCGCTGGCGTGCAATATCGTCGTCGTCGCGGTCGGCGCCAACCGGTTCCGGCAGGCCGGGTCGCTGGACTGGGATCGTTTCTGGCCATTTGCGGTGGCGTCTATCCCGGCCGCCTGGATCGGCGGGTTCATCCATGTCCCGGCCTGGCTGTTCGTCGCGTTGCTGGCCCTGTGCCTTACGCTCGCTGGGCTTTTGTTGATTTGGCCGTCGCTGTGGCGCGATCGGGCACCCCGAACCGCTACCACCAGCGTGACGGCTGACGCCGCTTGCGGTGCGCTGCTAGGCCTTGTCGCAGGCGTTACAGGGATCGGTGGCGGCATCTACCTGTCGCCCGTCTTGCATTTTCGCAATTGGGGGTCGGCGCGGCTGATCGCGGGCACGTCGGCGGCGTTCATCCTGGTCAATTCGATCAGCGGCCTGGCCGGGCAAATCGCTAAGCTAGGCGCTGGCAGAAGCTCCCAAATGCTGTTCGACCATTGGCCTCTGCTGCCAGCGGTCTTGGCGGGGGGCCTGATAGGCTCTCAACTCGGCAGCCAGATCATCCCCGAACGTTACCTCCGGACGATGACCGGCCTCCTTATCCTGTACGTCGCCGTCCGCCTTGGCCTTCGCTTTCCGACCGACTGGGCAGCGCGGTAAAAAAGGGGAGGCCTGCCGAAGCAAACCTCCCCTTCCCCCGATCAACGCTGGCCGACGCGCGGAGATGACAAACGTCAGGCCAACGAAGCTGGTGCCGGCCGGCTTAGCCGGCCTGTCCCTTGTCGCGCGCCAAACCAGCGTCGAACGGGGTGTTCAAAGCCGATTTGGTCGGCATTCCGGGGTCGAGCGGCGACCCGATCAAAGCACTGGTGATGCCGGCCCCCAAACCAACGGCCATCAGTGCCATCGAAGCCTTCCGCTGCAACATTGTCCGCTCACTCCGTTGCGCCGACCCCGGTGCCGGCGACCATTTCTTTCTAGGCGTGCCGGCCAGGCACATCCTGACGGCATGATGGTTTTTCACTGTTCCAGAATCTTTTCATAATTGGCCGATCGACCGGACAGGCAAAGACCGGCGCCTGTTCGGACGCCGGCCCTTGGTGACCGCAAATGTGGCGCGTAACGCTCACAGCCCGATCACGACCCGTTCGAAAAACACTGCCGGGAAACCCTTGAATTCGCTCCGCTTGAACGGCCGGAAGCCGATCTTTTCCGCGACGCGGATCGACGCGATATTGTCGGCGCTGACGATGCAGACCGTCCGCGTGGCGCCCAGCACCCGCTCGACCCAGGTGACCGCGCCGGCCACCGCCTCGGTCGCCAGTCCCTCATTCTGGCGCCCCTTGACGATCGTCCAGCACGCTTCGGGCGCCCAGTCGAAATGCCCGCCCAGGTTGCGGTTGAACTGGCCGAAGCCGACTTCGCCGACAAACTCGTCCGTTTCACGGTCGAACACCGCGAAGGGTCCGTAACCGAGTAGGTGCCAATGACCGACCTGGCGCAGGAAGCGCGTCCACGCTTCGTCGCTGCCCATCGCGCTCTTGTGCGAATAGGCGAGCGCCGACGGGTCGCACATCATCGCCTCGAAGTCCTTGAAATCATCCATTTCCATCGGGCGCAGGCGCAAGCGGCGCGTTTCGACAACCGGTCCGCGGATCGCGATCAGCTCGTCGAACGGGCGGCCGGACAATGGCGACACACAGTGAAAGGTGGCTGGCTGCTCGACCGGTCGGGTCGTGGTTGCGGCATCGAACAGGAACGCCGTGCTTGCAGCGTCATCGTGCCTGACCAGATCGTACAACATGGATTGCCCTTCATGGTGTCTGCCGGGAAACGTCCTCGGCATCCTCCATTTACGCCGGGCGGGGTGTCACATCCTGACCGCAGGCTGATTAGATTCTGAAAAGAATCGCGCCCGGATCGCAGAATTTGGCCGTTCCCCGTTGCGGCTAGGGCCGATTTGCATCATGGATCGGACAGAGGGGCACCCGGACCAGCCGGGGCAAAAATTATCGGGCGTAGGGGAACGTGGATGCCGGACCACGGGTCCGCGCCGGCCAGGGTAAGGGTCGGCGTATATATATTGGACCGCGACGACGAGCGGCTGGTTGGGCCATCCGGTCCGATCAAGCTGGGCAACAAGGCATTTCGTCTGCTGAACATGCTGGTCGACCATGGCGGCCGCCTCGTCACCAAGGACGCGATCTTCTCGTCGGTGTGGGACGGTACCTTCGTGTCCGAATCCGCGCTGACATCGACGATCAAGGAATTGCGCCGCGCGCTCGGCGACCTGTCGAAGACGCCGAGCTATATCGAAAGCGTCTATGGCCGCGGCTACCGCCTGATCGCCGACATTGGCGAGGCCGACGATGCACCGATCGCGACGCCGACTACGCCTGCGAAGGGCAAGCCGAGCGTGAAGGTGTCCGATCTCAGCGACGACCCGCCGGTCATCATCGTGTCCGAATTCAACGATGCCGCCGTTCGCCAGTCCTTGCCCTACCTCGGCGAAGGGCTGCGCGAGGAGATTTTGTCGAGCCTTGCCCAGTTCCGCGACATTCAGCTCGTCGCCAACTCGCAGTTCGACGAGCGCAATCCGCAAGTTGCGGCGCCGGAACGCAGCTATCACCTGACCGCGACGCTTCTTCCGGACCGCGACAGCGCCAAGATCATCGCCCGGACCAAGCGGGTGTCGGACGGACGGGTCTTGTGGGCCGAAAACATGTCGCTGGCCAACATGGGTAACGCCGAAGGCGTCGACCGCATCGTCAAGCGGATCGCCGGCTCGCTTCTTCCGGCGGTCGACCAGGACCTTATAAGCGGGGTCGCCCGACACGGCGCCAACCTGTTCGACCGCTACCTGATCGTGAAGCGGGGCGTGTTGAGCGTGCGCACCTATGAAGACGCCAAACGGTCGGTCGACGACCTTGAGGCGATCATCGCGGAGCGTCCGGATTTCGGTCTGCCCTATGCGCAGCTCGTCCGCTTCTACAACACCGACTATTTCTTCACCTCGTTCGGGGCGAGCGACAAAGCCTTGCGGGCCAGGGCACTGAAGATGGCGAGGGCCGGCTTCGCCACCGACCCAAGTCACAGCATGAACTATCTGACGATCGGCTTTTGCAATCTCTATGCTGGCAAGTTCGCCGAAGCGAAGGAGATGCTGGAACAGGCGTTCGAACGAAATCCCTACAGCGCCGAACGCGCCAACCAGGTCGCGACCGGGATGGTCTATCTCGGCGAATTCGACCGCGCCCGGCAATTGTTCGCGCTGAGCCACGAATTGCAGCCGTGGAGCGATAACGACAATCTGGAGCAGGAAGGGCGCCTTCACCTTCTGGAAGGCAACGACCAGGCCGCCAGCGCGGCTTTCGCGGCGGTGACCGAGCCGCTGTTTTGGGGCCGCTTCTATCAGTCGCTGAGCGACATGGAGCTGGGTCTACCGGAAGCGCCGGCCATGTTCCGGCGGTGGCGCGAGCGCGTCGAAAGCAACTGGCACGACGGATCGCACCCGGACAGTGACATGATCATGGCGATGATCCGCAGCCACCATCCGTTCGACAACGGCTATGGCGCACGCCTGTTCGAACTGGCCGAAAAGGCGCTCAATCGAGACTGAGTTCGGTCTTCAGGTCGCGCAGGAAATTGGTTTGGGGAACGTGCAGGCGACGCGGCGGATGACCGTCCGCGAGCGCGGCCGAGACGGCCAGTTCGGCATCCAGCTGCTTCAGCGGGACATGCAGATCCGTTACTTGCGAAGCAATGGCGGCCTTAAGCCCTTCTTCCTCGAATAGCCGTTTCAGCAGCGGCCAGTCGCGGTCGACATAGTGGACGTCCATCGCTGCCGCGCGCAGCCGCCGGGCCATCCCGGCATCGAACAGTCCCAGCCGAACCGCCTTCAGCAACGTCGCGCGGACTTCGACTAAGGGGACGCTTGCCGCGGCCCAATTCATCGATTCGGGACCGTGAATGAGCGCCACCTCGTCGTCGCCCGTCAGCAGTCCGTCGCGATAGGCCCGATAGATGGCGCCAACGCCTTCCATCCCGTACATGTCGAGCTCCGCCGCCCGCAGCGCCCCCATGCTCGACGCGCCGATCAGGCGGATCCCGGCCGCCATCGCCACCAGCAATTCCTTGTGCCACGGCGACGGACGATGATCGAAATATCCGTCGATCAGGCAGATGGTGGCGAAACCACCGTGGACGATCCGCAATATGTCCCCGGTCGCAGCCGGCGGAAACCAGTGGAGGCCGGGATGCGTCGGCCGGCAACCTTGCTGCCACGAGGGTCCGGCGAAGACGGCGATGTTGCGGGTCATGCCGCCACCCGGCGTCGTCGACGCCGCGCGGCCAGCCCGCACGCGATGACGCGCACGGCATGAAAGGGCCCGACCTGCCCCAAATCGATTACGACCACGGGGCCAAGTCCCGCCGCTGCGATCCGGTCGACCATCTCGTTAACGCTGGCAGGGCCATGCGAAATGGCGTCGAAAGACTTGCCGTCCATGCCAACCGGCAGAGGCATGGCGAACGCAACGCGCAGCGCGTCCTGGCGAAGCGCATATTGCGACGGCGGCAGGTCGTCACGCGATCCGGCGATATAGGCGGCGCGCCCCTGGATGGTTTCGGCAATGGCACGAAACAGCGCGACCTCCGGGTCGGGATGGGCGCTGTGGCCGTGGATGGCGCGAAACGGCGCGGCGCTTTTGCCGGAATCGCCCAGTTCGGCGGCGATTACCGGCGTGCCCGTAAGCGATGGAAGCGTGTAGCAGCGAAGCGAAGCGCCGACCGACTGGAGCCGCTCGCGCCAGAAATCGAGCCACTCGAGCCCCGCGCGGTCGAGGTCGATCTGATCCCCGATCCGGTCGATCATCGACGTCGACTTCCATTCGGTCACGGCATCGCGTTCGATCAACTCCAGCATCGCCGAAGCGATCGCCTCGTCACGCGAACTGCCGACAGCCACGCCATTGCTCGACCGGTCGATGGGCGTGCCCAGCATGCGGGTGAAATCCATCGAAATACAGGCAAAGGGAACGGCAACCTCGCGGCCGCGCCAATCCGGGGCCACTACCCAGTCGATTTGACGGCTAGGATCGATCGCTATCGCATCGTCCTTGGCGAAGTCGCCGATGGCGGGCGCTCGGACGGATGGCGACAGCGCTTCGAAACCGCAGGTCAGGACGGGTGCATCATAATGCTCCCCGCAATGCGCCTCCCACGCTTCGAGCACTGCGCCAAGGCGGGCACCCTCATCGGTGAGCGCCTTGCCCTGATGCACGGAAAGCGAACGTCCCATCGGCCGGATCGCCTGCCAGCAGGGCAGTCCGATCCGGTCGAGCCGCGTGACATCGGCGATGCGGGTGATTTGCGCGTGCGCGACGACCTCGGCCACCGCGCCGCGCAATTCCTCGGCAGTTTTCAGTCGACCGCTCGATCGCGGTCCCGGCAGCACCTTATTCGGTGGCGAAATTGACGGCGGCAAAATCGGAGTCGGTGACTTCGACCGCTGCGTAGCGGGCTGATTCGTCGACCGCCGCAAACTTCTTCGCTACCTCTGCAGCGCCCTCTTCCTGGTGCTTGTTGCCCTTCGACTTGGACGCGTCGTAGGCCAGCAGCGGACCGGTGGTCATGTAATAGGTCTCGCCGACCTGGATGATAAAACGACGATTGGCCATAGCCCGAGCACTCCCCACTAACCTCTCCGCACCTACCGCCATAGCGGTTCATTAACGCTCAGGAAAGCGCGGAAAAGCGGACAAAAAGAAAACGGCGGCGCCTTTCGGCACCGCCGCTTCCTTTGGCTAATCCAACAATTAGTCGAGTTCGTTCGACACGTTGTTGAAGGTGTTGCCGAGGTTGTTACCAATGCTCGACATCGCGGCAATCGCGGCAACGGCGATGAGGGCGGCAATCAGGCCGTATTCAATCGCGGTCGCACCCTTGTTGTTCTTGATCAGCTTCAGAATCTTCGCCATTTCTGGTCTCCTTCAGGCTCCACAAAGGGGATCCACTTTTCCCCACCTTGGCACTCGAAGGTGCCTCGGTTGCCGTCAGGATTACGTCCACAAGGGTTGAAAAAGACTTAAAGCCGCAGGTTTCTTTTCGTTAACCGCGATTTTTTTTGGCCCGCCCTATTTGCCCTTGCTGAGCCCGTCGATGAAGTCGGCGACGTTGCGAAGGATATCGGCCCCTTCCGTCCACTCGGCCGGAATGGGGCTTTCTCGCTTGTCGGGCTCGGGCAGGCGCTGCGGAATCCGGAACTGGCTGGGCAATGCCGGTCCGCGCCGACCGTCGATGGCGACTGCCGATCCCATGAACTGGCGCCAGATGTTGGCGGGGGCGGTGCCGCCGGTGATCTTGCCGAGCGACTGGTTGTCGTCGCGCCCGACCCAAACGCCGACCACCAGGTCCCCGGCAAAGCCGATGAAGAGCGCGTCGCGGTTGTTCTGCGTCGTCCCGGTCTTGCCGAAGGTTGTGGTGGAGATGGCGGCCCGGCGACCCGTCCCGCGGTTGGCTGATGCCCATAGAAGGTCGAGCATGGGTGCGCGGTCGCGGGCATCGTCGAGCCGCCCGCCACGGGCGAACATCGCACCCAACCCTCCGCCGTCGTCGCTCGCCTGCGGCGGCAGGCCCGTCGGCTTTACCGGGTAACGACCACCAGCAACCGCCGCATAGGCTGCGGTCAGTTCGAGCAGGTTCACGCCTGACGCGCCGAGCGACAGGCTGGGCTGGTTCGACAAAGGTGACGAAATGCCGAGGTCGCGCGCCGCACGGATGACGTTCTGCCGCCCGACCTGTTCGGCCAGTCGCACCGTCGCCGCATTGCTCGACCGTTCGAAGGCTTCGCGCAGGGTGATACGTCCGCGATAGACGCCGTCGCTGTTGCGCGGCGACCAACCGTCGATGGTGATCGGCGTGTCGTCGATGATGCTGTCCGGCGTGTAACCCGCGCGCATTGCGGCGAGATAGACAAACAGCTTGAAGGCGCTGCCCGGCTGGCGCAGCGCCTGCGTCGCCCGGTTGAACGGGCTCTTGGCATAGTTGCGGCCGCCGACCATCGCGACCACGCGCCCGTCCGGCCGCATTGCGACGAGCGCGGCCTGCGCATCCCCGATCGAAGCGCCCGCCACCGCGCGCACGGCGATGCGCTGCAGATCCGCATCGAGCGTCGTCGGTACCCTCACCTCACCATAGTCGGCGTCGAATGCGGCACTGGCCTGCGGGGCGACCCAGTCGGCGAAATAGGTTCCGGTCGGCACGTCCGCATTGACGCCTACCGGGCGTGCGGACGCCGTGTCGCGCGCCTTCTGCTGGCTGATGTAGCCATTGTCGGCCATTTCCTGCAGCACCAGGCGGCTGCGCTTCTGGGCCCCCGCCAGGTTATGCGTCGGCGCCAGCCGCGAGGGCGCCTGCACCATTCCGGCCAGCATCGCCGACTGGGCGAGCGTAAGCCGCTCAGGCTCCCGATCGAAATAATGGCGAGACGCGGCGCGGAGGCCGTAGACGCCGTCACCGAAATAGACGCTGCTGAGATAGCGCGACAGGATCTCGTCCTTGGTCAGCCACCCTTCCAGCCAGAAGGCGATGATCACCTCCTGCGCCTTGCGCTTGAAGCTGCGGTCGGAGGACAGGAAGCTGGTCTTGGCCAGCTGCTGGGTGATCGTGCTGCCGCCTTGGCGCACGCCGCCGGCCTGCACGTTGGTCACCAATGCCCGCCCTATCGACCGCAGATCGATGCCCCAGTGGCTGCGGAAGCGGCGGTCCTCGATGGCGATGAAGGCATTGGCGGTCAGGGGGTTGAGCTTGGCGACCTCGACCGGCTGGTCCTTGACCGCGCCGCGACGGGCGATCGACTGTCCTTCCGCGCTGACCAGCAACATGGCCGGATCGTCCAGCGGCTCGAGCGCGCGGCTCAGCGGTGCGGTGAATATCAGCCACAGCAGGGTCACCAGCACCAGCACGCCGGTGATGTTCAGCGCCAGGCGCAGCTTGCGCCAGCGCGGCTTCGGCGGCGCGTCCGGCGTCGGCTGCGGGGGCGTCGGTGGCGGCGCGAACGGGTCCGGCAATTCCTCAATGTTGGCGCCGCCCCGCTGCCAGACTCCGTGACCTTCGGTCATTCCTCTCCAACGCCCTCGCCGTCGCCTACTGACTTACAAAGGTAAGACAGCTGAGGGCAAATATCCAGTGGTTGATGAACCGCGCATTTAGGGACATGGTCCGCGGCCATGGCTACCTTCGTCCTGCCCCGCTGGCGCGCCTTGTCGCTGCTCCTGGCAACGATGGTTGCCGGGTGCAGCGGCAATGGCGACGAGCTTGCCAAGGTCGGGGTGATCGGCGACCAGCCGGCCCTCGTCGAGACTGTCGAAGCGCCGCTGACGGTCGGCGAGGCGCTGGTCAGGTCGAACATGGCGCAGGGCCTGGTCCGGTTCGACGCACGCGGCCAGGTCGTCCCGGGACTTGCCGAACGCTGGAACGTCAGCGACGACGGGCTGAGCTATATTTTCCGCCTGCAGACGGGTGAATGGCCCGACGGTCGCAAGCTGAAGGCGCAGGAAGTCGCGAAAATCCTTTCGCGCCAGCTTCGCGAGGCCAGTCGCAACCCGCTGAAAGACACGCTCGGCGCGGTAAAGGACGTCGTAGCGATGACCGACCGCGTCATCGAGATCCGCCTCGGCGCACCGCGACCCAATCTGCTGCAGTTACTTGCCCAGCCCGAACTTGGCCTTGTTCGCGCCTCGGTGGGAACCGGCCCCTTCTTCCCGATCAGGCGCGATGCATCACCCGATTACGATCCGGCCAAAAGCCTGTTGATCGAACATCGCATCAGGATTCCCGACGCCAAGGACGTTCGCGAGCAGGCGCTGATCACCGGCGCCCCCGCCTTTTCGCTGATCTCTCAGTTCAACGACGGCAAGCTCGATGTCGTGATCGGCGGCACGTTCGACGATCTGCCCTTGCTGCAGCGGGCCAACTCGCCGCGTGGATCGATCCGCTACGATCCGGTCGCGGGACTGTTCGGCCTCCTCCCGAACAGCCGGTCGACACTGATGCGCGACCGCGAATTGCGCAGGCTGGTCGCGCGCGCGATCGACCGGCAGGCGATCGTCGCGATGATGAACGTTCCGGGCCTGCAACCGCGCGCGACGATCCTCCAGCCGGGCCTTGAAGGCGTCAGGGACGTGGTCCAGCCCGACTGGGTCGGCCAGCCCGTTGGCCAGCGGCGCGCGCAGCTTATCGCCGAAGCCAACCGCATGTTCGGTTCGGTCGAGCGACCGGTCGTGCGCATCGAAATGCCGCAAGGGCCTGGCGGCGAGGCCGTCATTCGCCAGATCGCGCGCGATCTCGAGCCGCTGGGCCTCAAAGTCGGCCGTGCCGCTACGCCCGCGACGGCCGACCTGCTGTGGATCGACGAGGTCGCGCCGTCCAGCAGCCCGGCATGGTTCCTGCGGCGCTTCCGCTGCGCCGTCACGTCGGTCTGCCTTGAGGATGTCGAAACGGTGCTCGCGGCGGCTCGCGCCACGCCGGTCGCCAGGGACCGCGCGGCGCTGTTCCAGGCGGTGGCGACGCAAATGGACGAAGCGCAGCTGTTCATTCCGGTCGCCGCCCCAGTCCGCTGGTCGCTGGTCCGCTCGGGCATCGACGGTTTCATTGAAAACCCGTTTGGACGCCATACCTTAGTCGGCCTGAAGAACCGTCGCGCACGGGAGGACGAGTAAAGTGGTCACGACCGAACGCCTGAAGAAGCAGTTGCCGCCGATGGACAGCGATCCGGCATCCGTCCGCCAGCGGATCGAAGCGATGGAAAAGCTGCTGGAGCGGATGTTCGTCATCCCCGGGATCAACAAGCCGGTCGGCCTCGACGTTTTGCTCGACCTCATCCCCGGCGTCGGCACGGTGTCGGCCGCGGCGCTCGGCAGCTACATCGCCTGGGAAGCGCGAAACCTTGGCATGTCCAAGTGGCACTTGGTGCGCATGGGCGGCAACATCGGGTTCGACATGCTGCTCGGCGCGATCCCGTTCGTCGGCGCGGTGCCGGACTTCTTCTTCCGGTCCAACACCCGCAACCTCAGGATCATCAAGCGCCACCTCGACAAGCATCACCCGCACACCAAGGTGGTCGAGGCGGGCGCGCGCCCGCTCTAGTCGCGAACGATCGGCTTGCCGACGTCCCCCTGCCCCACGGTGCGCCCGGCCATGTCAAGCATCCGGTCGAGCGGCTTCCTCGCCGCGTCCATCAGTTCGGGCGACAGCTCGATCCGCGGTTCAAGATCGCGCAGCGCGACGTAGAGCTTTTCGAGCGTGTTGAGCGCCATATAGGGGCACATATTGCAGTTGCAGTTGCCGTCGCCGCCCGGCACGCCGATGAACGTCTTGTCGGGCGCGGCCTTTTCCATCTGGTGAATGATGTGCGGTTCGGTCGCGACCAGGATGACCTTGGCCGGCGAATTGATCGCGAAGTCGAGGATTGCCTTGGTCGATCCGACCAGATCGGCATGATCGACGATGTGCGGCGGGCATTCGGGATGGGCCGCGACCGGCGCGTCGGGATATTGCGCCTTGAGCTTCAACAGCTCGGTCTCGCTGAACGCCTGATGGACGATGCAGATGCCCGGCCACAACAGCATGTCACGCCCGAAGGTCCGCGACAGATAGCCGCCAAGATGCCGGTCGGGCCCGAAGATGATCTTCTGGTCCTTCGGGATCTGGTCGAGGATCACCTGCGCCGATGACGAGGTGACGATGATGTCGCTGAGCGCTTTCACCTCGGCGGAACAGTTGATGTAGGTGAGCGCGATATGGTCTGGGTGCGCCGCGCGGAACGCCTTGAACTCTTCGGGCGGGCAGCTGTCTTCCAGGCTGCAGCCGGCGTCCATGTCGGGAAGGATGACCGTCTTCTGCGGGCTCAGGATCTTGGCGGTTTCGGCCATGAAGCGCACGCCGCAAAAGGCGATGACGTCGGCATCGGTCGCCGCCGCCTTGCGCGACAGGTCAAGGCTGTCGCCGACGAAGTCGGCGAGGTCCTGGATTTCCGGTTTCTGGTAATAATGCGCCAGGATGACCGCGTTGCGCTCCTCCTTCAGCCGCTTGATCTCGGCGAGGAGGTCGAGGCCCTTGAGGCTCTGGGTCTGGGCGGTCACTGGTCACTCTCCCTGTCAGGCGTCGTCATGCGCGCCCGACAGGGAGATATGAGGTAGATCAACCTGCCGCAACCGCCTGCGCAAGATTGATGAAGGCGGGAAGGTAGGTCAGCGCCGAAATCAGCGCGTGCGATCCGAGCAGCGCGATCAGCACGACCTTGGTCGCCGGATGAACCGCGCCCATGACCTTGCGGTCGTGACGCGCGAGGATCCACACCATCAGCAGCTGAATGCCCGCAATCAGCCACTCGCCCATCTCACCGCCGATAAGCGGCATCGGGACCAGGCGACCCAGCGCGGGTTCGCTGATCAAGATCATCGAGCCCAGCATCAACCGGCGGTGCCATTCGGTCTGCTTGCGACGAGCGATGGCAAAAGCGACCATCGCCCCGAACGTCGCCGCACCGACCTGCGTGATCGCCAGGAATTGCGCTGGCGAGAAGAAGGGCGGGACGATGCCGATGCGAATGGCGGTGATGCCGGTGTAGCTCGCCATCGCGACCACAGCGACGGACAAGGCGACGCTGACCCAGCCGAGCGTGCGATGCAGGGCAATATTGCCGCTCTGGACCAGCACATTTTGCAGGACGAACATCGCCAGCCAGCTGACCATTACCGCGGCGTGCAGGTGGATGAACAGCGGTGCGCCGCGGAAATTGACGAAACCGCGCAGCTGGAACTGAATGAAACCGAACATGATGAAGACGACCAGCGCGATCGCGTAGCGCGTGAAAAACCGCTGGTCGGCCATGAAACCGCGCCCGGCCGTCACAGCCGTCGCGTGCCCATCTAAATGGGTTGCCATAAGATTTGCCCCCTAATTGGCGTTATGAAGGGCCCGTCCCCGGCATGTGGGCCATGGCGGCGCCACTATCATTAACCATCCCGAAAATCGAATCGCCGTTCGACGAACGTCAGCGGTTTTCCGACAAAACCTCGTTCACGCTGCGGCTATGGTCGAGCGGTTCAGTGACCGGCGACACGTCGGTGGCATATCGCGCCACGACCTTCGCATCCTTAATTCCCGCGGCGACCAGCGGCAGCGAAAAGCTGCGTTCCACCGCCTGCCGTCCCGCCTCGCGCGCTAGCCGCATCGGCACGCCGGCGCTCGCCTGCTGGCGCAGGTCCGACACGGCGCGGTCGCGATTGGCTCGGTCGAGCACGCTGTCGGCGTCGGTGACGGCGCTCAGCACCCCGCCCTCGCCATATTCTCGCGCGGCCTTCAGGTCGACTTCAGGCCCGGCGATCTCGATTTCGGGAAGCGTGACATTCAGCGTCTTGGTCGCCTCGTCCCAGCGAACGTCATCGGCTTCCAGCTTCGACAGGTCGAGCTCGTAGCGCACGTCGCCTGGCAGGACGAGCGTCCGTTCGGCACTGACCAGCCCGCCGAACCGCTCCTGCCGGCTCGAAACCACGGACACGTAACGGGCGACGAATGGCACCAGCCGGTTCTGCGCGCGCATCGATTGCAGCGCCGATGACGCGACGGTTTCGGCATTCGGTCCGCCGCCGAAAATCCATTTGCCGACATTGACCGCCCCGCCGACCAACAGGCCGAGGATTAGCGCGACGACGATCGCGCCGATCGCCAGCGGCTTGTTGAAGGTCATTCGCTGCGGCTGATCATCCATGTCTCACCCTCCGCTTCCTCAACGAGCCCGCGGCGTTTGAGATCCATCAGATGTGCCAGCACCGAACCGCCGGCGGCGGGGATCAGTCGCGGGTCGAGCCCGGGATACGCACCCGCGACGATCGCGTCGATGGTCCCGGCCCCCTCTCCCACCAGCCGCAGGATCTGCCGCTCGCGCTGCATGCGATGACCGATCATTCCCCGCACCAGCTGGTTCGGCTTTTGGATCGCCGGCCCATGCGCCGGATAATAGATGCGGTCGTCGCGCTGCCGCAGCTTGTCGAGGCTCAGCATATAGTCGCCCATGTCGCCGTCCGGCGGCACCACCACCGTCGTCGACCAGCCCATGACATGATCCCCGGTGAACAGCGCGCCGCGACAGGCGAAGCAGAGATGATTGGAGGTGTGCCCGGGCGTCGCCACGGCCTCCAGCGCCTCGCCGCCCGCCAGTTCGATCCGCTCGCCATCGGCCAGGATGCGATCGGGCCGATAGTCGCCATCGAACGCGGCATCCGCCCGTGGCCCGACCGCTTCCAGCGTCAGCGGCGCACAGCCGACGATGGGCGCGCCGGTCCGCGCCTTCAGCGCACGGCTGGCGGGCGAATGGTCGCGGTGGGTGTGGGTGCAGGCGATGGCGACGATCGGCCGTCCGGCTGCCGCCGCGACGATCGCATCGACATGCTCAGGCATATCGGGACCGGGATCGATGACCACAAGCACGTCCGTCCCGATGAGATAGGTCTGCGTCCCGAAGTATGTGTAGGGCGACGGATTGCGCGCGAGCAGCCGGGCGATACCGGGCTCAAGCTCTTCCAAGATGGCGTAAGGGGCGTCCACGACAGCCTCCCTGCCACGGACGCCCCCGCCACGCAAAGCGCCATCGGGGTATATGATGGCGCGTCTCGCGCCGCTTGGAGCCTTGTTACCAGCGATCGCCGCGGTCGAGTTTGTCCAGCTTGCTGTCGATATCGGCGAGCGACTGCTCGGCCTTGCGAAGCTCGGCCTTCATCTTTTCCGGGTCGATCGATTCCAGCGCCTCGCGCTTGATCTTTTCGACGTCCATCTTCTCGATGTCGGCCAGTGAGGCGCGGACCTGCGCCTTGATCTGCTCGGGATCGACCCCGCCCCGGCGCATCTCGGCAGCGTTGGCGTCGATTTCGCGCAAGGCGGCAGCGACTTCGGCGCGGGCCTTGGCCATTTCCTTTTCGAAGTCGCCGTTGCGGAATTGCTCCATGTCGCGGCGGGCGTTGGCGAGATCGCGTTCCATCTGCGCCTGCCCCTGGGCCAGTTCAACGCGAGCCTTGGCGGTTTCCTCCCGGATGCGCTGGCGTTCGGCCGGGCTAAGCTCGGTCCAGCGCTTGGTCTTGCCGTCGATGCGGACGCTGTCGTTGCCGATGAAGCTGATGTCGGCATGCCCGGCCGTCACACCCGGTGCTTCGGGCGCTTCGGGGGCTGCGGGGGCTTCCGGCGCCGACGCCAGCGCGGCAGCCGCAATCGGCGCCAACGGGGCGCTCGGCGCCGAAGGGGCGACGGGCGCGGTCGGCGCGCTCGGCGCGGCGACATCGACATAGTCGATCGCACGGGTCGCGGTCAGCGGCAGGGCGAGCGCGGCCACGGCGACGATGGCGACGGTCGCGCCGATCCGGCGGGACTTGGGGGTATTGTTCAACATGGACTTAAGCCTCCTGTGCAGGGTTTTCTTCTGATCGAGCGCGCTGGCCAGCAGCAGCGCCCGCCCCGAAGCGGCCTTGGCGATCGCCCGGCCATAGTCGGCACGGTCGCTGGGCATCGCCTTGTCCAGGACCCGGGCATCGCAGGCAGCTTCCTGGTCGAACCGGAACGCTGCGTACGACCACCAGGCAAGTGGGTTGAACCACTGGAGGCTGAGGAGGACGAAGGCAAAACTGTTTGTGTAAAGGTCGAGATGGCGGTGGTGCGCCAGTTCATGGTCGAGCGCCAGGCAGCGCTCGCGCTCGTCGAAGCGGCGCTCGAAATCGGCCGGAAGCGCAATGACACGGTCGATCAGGCCGAAGGCAAGCGGGCCGGCAACGGCATGCGTCTTGACCAGCCGGATGCTGCCGATCCGCGCTAGCTGCACCGATCCCTTGAGGATGTCGGCGCGTTGGACGCGATATTCGAACAGGCCACGCAGCAGCAGTCCGGCGGCGATGCCGAGCCAGATCGTCATCAGGATCGTCGGCCATCCACCGAGCGCATCGACCAGCGTGCGTTCGACCGGTGTCACAGCACTCAGCAGTTGCGGTTCCACCGCCAGCGGGGTCAACAACGGCGTGCTGTCGACGTTGACCGGCTGCAGCGCCGGCACCGTTCGCGTGACCGTTTCGGTGAGGGTCGGCATCAGCGCGCGGGCCGCAGGAAGCAGCCACAGCGCATAGGCCGCGCGCGAACCGAACTTCTCGCGCACTGGCTGGCGCAGGATCAGCACCAGCAGCATCAGCACGGAGGTGGCGAACAGCGTATCGACCAGCCAGTCGGTCATGACTTCAGCTCCTTCAACAGGGCCTCGAGCGCGGCGATGTCGTCGTCATCCAGCGCATCCTCCTGGGCGAGGTGCGCGACCAGCGGCGATAGACGGCCGCCGAACAACCGTTCGACAAACCGCTTCGATTCCGGCCCAACATAGGCCTCGCGCGGAAAGGCGGCCGAATAGAGGAAACGGCGACCATCCTCGCGATGCTCAAGCGCTCCCTTGGCTACCAGTCGCGACAGCATTGTCTTGACCGTCGGAAGCGACCAACCGCGCGCGGCATCGATCCCTTCGGCAATGTCGGTGGCGGTCATCGGCGCGGATGCCGCCCACACCACTTCCATCACGTCCAGTTCGGCGTCGCTGATACGCTTGTCGAGACTCGGTTTGACCATTGCCTGCCCTTTCGATGACAGGTGTAATCGTTATGACTACAGTTGTAAACATCCGTTGGTCGAAAGCGACGAACGGCGGAAATTGTGTCGGAAATTTTGACAAGAGAGGGCTACAGGCAGACCCGCCCAGGATTATTTATGGCAGTTTTCTGTCACTAAATCGATTTGGCACGTCCGTTGCAAAATAGAGTGGGTCCACTTGGTTCCACACCAAATCCAAGGGGCGGCAACAGGCGGTTTTCTGGTCCCCCTGTCGCCGCCCCTTTCGATTTTCCGGCAAACGCACATACGAAAAAGGCGGCCCGACCGGACCGCCTCTCACGTCACCGAAAATGGAGTGCTTACGCCGCGACCAGCTGTCGCAACTCGCCGCTTTCGAACATTTCCATCATGATGTCGCTGCCGCCGACGAATTCGCCCTTCACATAAAGCTGCGGGATCGTCGGCCAGTCGGAATATTCCTTGATGCCCTGGCGGATCTCCGGGTCCTGCAGCACATCGACCGTTTCATAGGTCGCACCGAGGTGGTCGAGGATCGCCACCGCGCGGCTCGAAAAGCCGCACTGCGGGAACAGCGCGCTGCCCTTCATGAACAGCACCACGTCATTGTTCTTCACCAGCGCGTCGATGCGCTCATTTGCATTGCTCATTCATGGTCTCCGCTCGGCACTGCCGTTTCCAATTGCAGTGCATGAAGTTCGCCCCCCATGCGGCCGCCCAGCGCCTTGTACACCAACTGGTGCTGGCGCACGCGGTTCATCCCGGCGAAAGCAGCGCTGACGACACGGGCAGCATAATGGTCGCCGTCCCCGGCCAGGTCGCGAATTTCGACCCGGGCGTCGGGAATGGCGGCGACGATCAGCGCTTCGATGTCCTGTGCCGCCATCGGCATCAGTTGCTGGCCTCGATGATCTGGCGCCGCGCCTCCACCAGCTTGTGGCCGAGATTCTCGCGGATCGTCGCTTCGTCGGTGTCGACGCCGGCGCTGGTCAGGTCGCCCAGCACCTTGCGGATGACATCCTCGTCGCCTGCATGTTCGAAATCGGCGCGCACAACGTCCGAGGCATAGGCATTGGCCTCGACGTCGCTCAGGCCCATCTTGTCCGCGGCCCAAAGGCCCAACAGCTTGTTGCGGCGGGCGATGATGCGGAACTGCATTTCCTCGTCATGGGCGAACTTGGCTTCGAAGGCGCGTTCGCGATCGTCGAACTGGGTCATCGGTCATCCCTTTGTTTGCGTTTGACCGCCAGATAGGCGCGAGGCCTGCATCACGCAACGAAAAGCGGGCCCGTGCTGACCACACGGACCCGCATTTTTGAAAGGTCATGCCTGCCTTCTCAAGCGGCGATCATCACCTGCGACCCGACGTCGGTGATCGAAAACAGCTTTTGGGCGAAGGCTACCGGGAGGCGGATACAGCCATGCGACGCCGCATAGCCGGGATTATGACCGGCATGGAGCGCGATGCCATATTCGTCGAGGCGCTGCATGAACGGCATCGGCGCATTGTCGTACGTGCGGCTGTGGTGCATCCGCTTCTTTTCCAGCACGGGGAAGATGCCGGTCGGGGTAACCTTGCCTTCCTTGGCGGTCGATACGGCGGCCGCACCGACCAGGGTGCCGCTGCGATACACATAGGCCATCTGGTCGGAGATGCTGACGATCACATTGACGTCGCCGGGGGTCGAACCCTGGTCGTCCCACAGGAAACGGTTGGGCTTGATTTCAGCGGTCCCGAACTTGACCATCATGTCTTCACGGGCCTGCTGGGCGGCATCGGCGGCTTGGGCACGGGCTTCGGGCGTTTCGATCGTGGCGGCAGCGACGGTCGGCATCAAGGCACAACACGCCGCAGCCAGCGCGAGGGCTAGCTTGTTCATTTTGCGGCTCTTTTTCAAAGTTTTGGTTCGAACGGAAAGCGCTGTGGAAGCAAAGAAGTTCCGTGAATTACGCTACCGTAACGAACGCCTATGCCGCGCGCTCTCCGCAATCGGCCGTTGACGGGGGAACGACTAACGGCGGCACTTTCGACGCAGGAACGGCCTCGCTGAACAGATAGCCCTGACCCAGCCTGCAGCCCAGCGCCCACAGGAAGTCGCGCTGCGCCCCCGTTTCGATCCCCTCTGCCACCACGTCGATCTTCAGCGCCTGTCCGAGCCCGATCAGCGCGTCGACGATCGCGCCGTCGCCGGCGTCGATCTGGAGGTCACGGATGAAGGTGCGATCGATCTTGATGATCGCGACCGGGAACTGCTTGAGATGCGACAGCGACGCGAAGCCCGTCCCGAAATCGTCTAGCGCGAGCAGGATGCCGCGGTTGGCAAGCGTGCGGAAGGTCCGTTCGACATGTTCGGCACCGCGGCCGAGCAACACGCTTTCGGTAACCTCGACCTGGATCAGCGAGGGATCGATCCGCATCAGGTCAAGCCGCGCCAACAACCGTTCGGCATAATCGCCGCGCCGCAACTCGGCTGCCGACGCATTGATCGCGACATGGCCGAAGTCGACGCCCGCACGGCGCCAGCGGACGATATCTTCCAGCACCTGCTCGATCATCTTGTCGCTGATCGCCGAAGCCAGCGCGCTATCTTCAAAAGCTGCTGCCAGCACGTCCGGGCCGATCGGCTCCCCGTCCGGCGGGCAGATGCGCAAAAGCGCCTCGAAGCCGAGCACGCGGCCGTCCTCCAGTGACACCTTGGGCTGGTAGAAGGGCCGGATATTGTCCTGGGCCAGTGCCTGGTTAGCGGCCGACATCATCTCGCGCCGGCCGATCAGGCTGTTCCACATCTTGGGGTGATAGATACGGCAGACGCCCTTGCCGGTCGCCTTGGATTCATACAGAGCAAGGTCGGCATGCTTGAGGATGGTGACCGCGCTATCCTTGGCCTTGCGGATCGCGCCGCCGATGCTGGCCCGGACCTGGATATTCTGCGACCCGTGAACGCAGGGCATATCGAAGCGGTGCAGCAGGCGGCGGCAAAAGGCCTCCAGCCGCTGGTCGTCCGAATAATCGGCCAACAACAACGCGAACTCGTCGCCGCCCAGTCGCGCCATGATGTCCTGCGGCCCGATGGCGGAACGGACGCGATCGGCAAAAGCGAGCAGCACCGCGTCGCCCGCGTCATGGCCCAGGCTGTCGTTGATCAGCTTGAAATCGTCGACGTCGAGCAACACCAGCGCGAATGGGACCGGATCGAGATGTCCGCGCCGGATCCACTCGTCGAGCGACTTCTGGAAAAAGGCACGGTTGGGCAGCCCGGTGAGGCCGTCGTGAAAGGCCAGTCGCGCGGCCTCCCCTTCGGCCGACGCAAGATCCTGCGCGGTCTGGCGAAGCCGCCGACCGATCACGGTGACGTAGATCGCCAGGATGAGGATCATCAGCGCGGTGAACGGCCAAAGGCGGCTCAGGATTCGCGTCCCCGGCAGCTCGGGCTTCCAGATGAGATAACCCATCGACGCACCCCATTCGGTGCGCAGCGAAATGCTGTGTTCGCCCGGACCCGGATTGTCGGTTTCGGAAAAGCGCGGATCGGCGATCAGCTGGCGGGCGCTGAGCTGGTCGAGGAAATTGCTGTCGAGATATCGAATGCTGACCAGGATCGGCCAGCCGCCGCGCGGCTTCACATAGCCTTGGGTCGCAGGCACGATCAGCATCGCGCTGACCGCCGCTGGGCGACCGCCCACTTCGACCAGGTGGGAATCATGTTTGGACCGCGACGTGGTCTGGACGGTGCTGCCATGCGCCAATTGGCGACCCGTGCTACGATCGTGGATGCCGACGGGCTCGACCGTGCGGCCGCGCAGGCTTTCGATCAGGTGGCCGATCTCGCTGTGACGCGCGCCGTATCGGCCCGGGCTGACGACCTGCCCCTTGATATCGGCGTAGATCGGCTTGTCGTAGCCGTCGAGGATGTAGGTCTCGTCATGGCCGAACAACTGGTTCAGATAGCCGCCGACATTCCATTCGAGCCACTGGACGTCAGGTTTGACCGCGACCGCCTGCTGCGCGGATTCGTCCCAGACCGCGACCGTTTCCTGCTGCAGCGCCAGTTCGTCGACGCTGCTTTCCATGGCATGTTCGGCAAGTTGGGCCTGCCGCTCGACCGACACGACGTCGGATTCATGCGCCGCCCACAAGGCGCCGCCCACGGCAAGGCAGATCGTCGCCAGAACCACCGCAAGGATGGTCTTGCTGATCGAAACATTGATTGTCCGGTCGGCCCCCGACGTATGGGTCGTCGGCCGACGAATATCCCACGCCATCGGGCGCGATTAACTTACAAAGCCTAACGTCCGGTAAATTCCGCACCCATTAACGCGTATTAAACGGGCCGTTAGTCGAGCGTGATTACCACTTTGCCGATGACGTTACGGTTCGCCAGCGAAGCGATGCCTTCGCCGCCCTGGGCGAGCGGGTAGCTGGCGCTGATTCGCGGCGCAATCTTGCCCTGCTCCCACAGCCGGAACAGCTCGGCGACATGCGCGGCATTCGCCTTGGGATCGCGCGCCGCAAAGGCGCCCCAGAAGACCCCGCTAACATCGCAGCTTTTGAGCAGCGTCAGGTTGAGCGGAAGCTTGGGAATGCCGGCCGGGAAGCCGACAACCAGATAACGGCCCTCCCACGCGATGGACCGCAGGGCGGGTTCAGCATAGTCGCCGCCAACCGGGTCGTAGATGACGTTGGCGCCATCGGGCCCGACCGCATCCTTGAACAATTGCGCCAGTGCCTTGCTGCCGTCCTTGTCGAACGGGCCGCGCGGATAGACGACGACATCGTCCGCGCCCGCCGCCTTGGCCGCTGCAGCCTTTTCCTCGCTCGACACTGCCGCGACCACGCGCGCGCCGCGGGCCTTTCCAAGTTCGACCGCCGCCAGTCCGACGCCGCCGGCCGCGCCGAGAACGAGCAGCGTATCGCCCTCCTTCAGATGCCCGCGATCGTACAGCGCATGGATCGAAGTGGCATAGGTCAACAGCAGCGCCGCGCCTTCCTCGAAGCTTCGGCCATCCGGCAGGCGGTAGGCGGTGCGGGCGTTGATGACGACCTTTTCCGCCATGCCGCCCCAGCCCGGCACCGCGATCAGACGGTCACCGACGCTCCAGCCTTCGACTCCTTCGCCGACCGCCTCGACCTCGCCTGCGATCTCACCGCCCGGCGCGAACGGGCGTGCCGGCTTGAACTGATATTTGTCCTCGATGATCAGCGTATCGGGAAAATTGACCGCTGCCGCGCGCACGCTAACCAGCAATTCGCCCTTCCCCGCCACCGGATCGGGCAGCTCATCCAGCGTCAGCGTCTCGGGCCCGCCCGGCGAATGGCTCAAAAGCGCCTTCACTTGGCCGCCTTCGGAAAGGCCGGCAGCTTGGCGATGTCGGCCGGTTCGTGCTGGATGATGACCTTGGCGCCGAGATTTTTGGCCAGCTTTTCGAAGCGGTCCATTGATGCCAGCGTGTCGGCGCGGTCGGTGTTGAACGGCGGGACGCCTTTTTTCAGCCGCGCCTCGGTCGAATGATAGAGGTCGCCGGTCAGCAGCACCGGACCCGACGCCAGCCGGACCAGCAGCGAAAGATGGTTCGGCGTATGCCCTGGCGTTCTCAGCACGACGACCCGACCGTCGCCGAATACGTCGAAATCGCTGCCGCCGACCGTCGTGACATTCTTGTCGCCGTTCGACCGCCACGGTCCGAACGGATCGCCTTCTCCCTTGGTCCCGTCATAATCGCCCTTGCCGACAACCAGCTTCGCGCCGCCGAAATCCGCCGCCTGGCCGGTGTGGTCGCTGTGCATATGGCTGATCCCGACGACCGAGATGTCGGCCGGCTTCAGCCCGAGCTCCGCAAGCTGCTCGACCACCGTCTTGTCGAGCCCGCCGACGATGGCTCCCATGTCCTTTTTCTGACCCTTGAGCGCCGCGGGAAGGCCAGTGTCCCACAACATCGCCTTGTCGCCGTGGCGGATCAGGTAGCAGCTGTCGGTCACCCTGCGCGGGCCAGGCTTGTAGTCATGCGCGTCGGAGAAGAAGGCGTCGAAGTCCTTGATCAGGATCGAGCCGCAATCGAGCCGGGTGAGGCTGATCGACACCGTCCCATGGGCCTGGCTGGGTGCGACCGGGGTGTTTTGCGCGGCGGCGGGCAGCGCCAGCGCGCTGGCGGCCAGCAGGACATATTTCAGCATTTCTGACTTCCTCCTCACTCGATCCCACGCGCCTTGGCGTCGGCAACGACGTCCGCTGCCGTCATTCCGGCATAGGCCTCGCGCTTCAGCTTGTCGGGATCCTTGGTCGAATAGCGGTTGCCCGGCGGCGACTTGAGCGCAGCATCGAACAGCAGCCGATCGGCGATCGGCAGTTCGCGCCGCGCCTGTTCGGCGCTCCGGGCAAAGGTCTCACGGCTCGTGCCGTCGAGTACGGTCGGCGCCTCGCTGCACGCGGCAAGCGCCGCAAGTGACAGCAGGGTCGCCAAGCGCATCATTCGGTGTAATGCGCCGTCGTCTTGGCCCGCACATCCTCGGCGGTGACGCCCGGCGCCAGCTCGATCAGCTTGTACGGTGAGCCATGGTCCGGCCGCTGGAACACCGCCAGATCGGTAATGATCATGTCGACGACATTCTTGCCGGTCAGCGGCAAGGTGCAGTCGGGGATGAACTTGGGGCTGCCGTCCTTGGCATTATGCTCCATCACGACGATGATTTTCTTGACCCCGGCGACCAGGTCCATCGCCCCGCCCATGCCCTTGATCATCTTGCCCGGGATCATCCAGTTGGCGATGTCGCCCTTCTCAGAAACTTCCATCGCGCCGAGCACGGTCAGGTCGATATGCCCGCCGCGGATCATCGCGAAGCTGTCGCTACTCGAGAAATAGGACGAGCTGTCGAGTTCGCTGATCGTCTGCTTGCCGGCGTTGATCAGGTCAGCGTCGACCTCGTCCGGATAGGGAAACGGCCCAATGCCGAGCATCCCGTTTTCGGACTGCAGCGTCACCTCCATCCCGTCCGGGATATTGTTGGCCACCAAGGTCGGGATACCGATGCCGAGGTTGACGTAGTAACCGTCACGAAGTTCCTTCGCGGCGCGCGCGGCCATCTGGTTGCGGTCCCAGGCCATTATGCGCGCTCCCTCGTCGTCACGAATTCGATCCTCTTGTCGTAGGGCGAACCGTTGATCAGGCGCTTCACGTAGATCGACGGCAGATGGATGGCGTCGGGATCGAGGTCGCCGACAGCGACGATCTCCTCGACTTCGGCGACGCAAATCTTGCCGCAGGTCGCAGCTGGCGCGTTGAAGTTGCGCGCGGTTTTGCGGAAGACGAGGTTGCCCGCCTCGTCGGCTTTCCACCCCTTGATGATGCTGAGATCCGCGCGGATGCCGCGTTCAAGGATGTAATCCTCGCCGTCGAAGCTCTTCACTTCCTTGCCCTCGGCAACCTTCGTGCCGACGCCGGTCTTGGTGTAGAAGCCCGGGATGCCCGCGCCCCCGGCACGCATCCGTTCGGCCAACGTACCCTGCGGGCAGAATTCGACCTCAAGCTCGCCGGCCAGATACTGCCGCTCGAACTCCTTATTCTCGCCGACGTAGGACGAGATCATCTTCTTCACTTGCCGCGTACGCAGCAGCTTGCCGAGGCCTTCATTGTCGATGCCCGCATTGTTCGACGCGATGGTGAGGTCCTTGACGCCCGACGCAACGATCGCGTCGATCAACCGCTCGGGAATGCCGCACAGGCCGAAGCCCCCCGCGGCAATCGTCATGCCGTCGAACAGCAGCCCGTCGAGCGCCGCCGCTGCATCCGCGTAGATCTTGTTGGCCAAGGCTTATCCCCGAAGCTTTGACAGCACGCCCTGAAGCTGCATCGCGTTCGACATATCGCCTTCGACCTTCAGCTTGCCGGTCATGAACGCGGTCATCCCGTCGAGCTGGCCGTCGGCCATCGCCTGCCAGTCGGCCCACGAAATCTTGATCGTGGTGTCGGCCGCGCCGTCGCCTTCGGTCACCTGGCTGTTCGCGCCGTCGAGCATGATCGCGCCATCGCTGCCGAAGTCGAGCTTGACGGTCTTGCCCGGCAGCCATGCTTGAGCGTCGTTCATCTTCGCGGCGAGTTCGGATTTGGTCATGAGCACTTCCTCTCTGTTTCGCCGTCTGCGCTAGCGAAGCCCGGCAGGCCGGGCAAGCGCTGACGTCAAGGAAGCGGCAGCGAGATGCTCACGCGGAAGCCGTCTGCTGAGGGCCGTGCATGGATGGTCCCTTTGAGGCTGGCCACCAACCGGCGCGTCAGCTTGCTGCCGAAGCCGCTGCTGGTCGCGATCTCAGCGGGCGTTCCGCCTTGTTCCTGCCATTCGATCACCAATTGCGGCGGAACCCAGTCACGCCGCGTGATCCACAGCACATCCAGCCCCGATCCTCCGGGGCCCAGCCCGCCATATTTGCAGGCGTTGGTGACGAGTTCGTGGACGACCATGCCCAACGGCACGGCGACGTCGGCGTCGATCGGGACATCCGGCCCGTCTATGCGGACTGACTTGTCGCTGAAGAAGGGTTGCAGCTCGCGGGCGAAGACGTCCCTGACGGTCACCTGCTCATCGCTGTCGCCGATCATGGCGTGCACCCGCGACAGGCTCGTCAGCCGGGCCGAGAAATTGGCCTCGAAATCGGCGAGCGTCGTGCTGGAGGCGACCGACGTGCGGGCCAAGGCCTGCGCCGTCGCAAGGCTGTTCTTGATCCGGTGGTGAAGTTCGCGGGTCAACAACTGACTCCGTGCGCGCTCACCCCGCTCCTCGGTCACGTCCCGCGATACCGCCACCAGGCAGAGGATCTCCCCCTGATGACCACGTATAGGCGACAGGGTGATGTCCCAAGTCCGAAGCGAACCATCGCCCCGTTCGCGCGCCCCTTCGAAACTATAGCGTTCGCCGCCGCTGGAACGGACCAGCGCCGCATCGATCATATTCCACAGTTCGATCGGCCAAAAGTCGTGCCAGGGCTTGCCACGGACGTCGTCGAGCCGATCGACTCCCAGCGCATCGCGGCAGCTTTCGCTTGCGAACGACACCGTGCCATCCAGTTCGATGATCTTGATGCAATCGCTGGTGGCGTCGAGCACCGACCCGAGGAAATCGTCGGTCGAGCGCAGCTGGTCCTGCATCGCCATGATGTCGGTGATGTCGATGTTGATCCCGATCAGTCGAGAAGGCCGCCCGTCATCGTCGAGCATGACCCGACCGCGATCCTGTATCCAGCGGATCGCCCCGTCGCCCCGGACGATGCGGAACCGATGATCGACATCCTCGCCGATCATCGTGGTCAGTCCGACCACGCGCTGCACCTCTGGCAGGTCGTCGGGGTGGATCGCCGAAATCCACTGGTCGAACGTCACCTCCGACGCCGGGTCGTAACCGTACATGACATAGGTCGATGGCGACCAGCGATTGGTCATCGTCCTGAAATCGACCGAGTAAGCGGCCACGCCGCCAGCGATCTGCGCCAGATGGAACCAGGTCTGCGCATCGAGCAGCGACTGTTCGACGACCCGGCGCTGCGCCATGGAGTCGAGCAACGCCTTCAGCAGGTCGCCCTCGCCAAGCGGGTCCGCCCGCGCCGTCCGCAGATCGGACAGCTCGGCCTCCAACTCTGCGATCCGCCGCTCAAGGGACTCGTTAACACTCACGGCGGCGAATTGTGACGGATTCGCAATCAATATCAAGACGAAGCTTGGCGAACCGCACCCCCGCCCCTATCTGGCCAGCCATGAGCTACGATACCGACCTAAAACTCTTCATCGACGGTGCCTGGCAGAGCGGCGAAGGCCGCGACCTGTTCCCGGTCGTCAATCCCGCTACCGCCCAAACCATCGCCGAAGTGCCGCTGGCGACCGAGGCCGATCTCGACGCCGCCTTGGCCGCCGCCGAGCGCGCTTATCCGCTGTGGCGCGCGACCGACGTCGAAAAGCGTAGCGCCATCCTCAAGAAAGCCGGTGCGTTGCTCAAGGAACGCGCCGAAAGTATCGGCCGCCTGCTGACCCAGGAACAGGGCAAGCCCTTCGCTGAAGCCAAGTCTGAAGTGCTTGGCGCGGCGCAAATGTTCGATTGGTACGCCGAAGAGATAAAGCGCGACTATGGCCGCGTGCTCGTCCGCCCGACCGGCAGCCGCTCGATCGTCGTGCACCAGCCGGTTGGCGTCGTCGCCACCTTCACCCCGTGGAATTTCCCGATCTACCTGCTGGCGAAGAAGGTTGCGGCCGCGCTCGCCGCGGGCTGCAGCGTCATTTCCAAGCCACCGGAAGAAACCCCGGGCTGCACCGGCGCGGTCGCCAAGGCGCTCGACGACGCCGGCCTGCCCAAGGGCGTATTCCAGCTGGTCCACGGCGTGCCGGACATGGTCAGCCGCCATCTGATCGGCTCGCCGATCGTGCGCAAGGTCAGCTTCACCGGCTCGGTCCCGGTCGGCAAGCATCTGATGAAGATCGCTGCCGACGGCGTGAAGCGGCTGACGCTCGAACTCGGCGGCCATGCGCCGGTGCTGATCTTCGACGATTGCGACCTTGAAAAGACGCTCGACATGGTCGTGCCGCAGAAGTTCCGCAACGCCGGGCAGGTCTGTGTGTCGCCGACCCGCTTCTACGTTCAGGACGGCATTTACGACCGCTTCGTGCAGGGCTTCGCCGACCGCACCGACAAGGTGGTGATGGGCAACGGCATGGACGATGCGACCCGCATGGGCCCGCTCGCCAATGCCCGCCGTCCCGACGCGATCGACAGCCTCGTGCGCGACGCTGAGGCCAAGGGCGCCCGCATCCTGTCGGGCGGCCAGCGCGGCAACGACGGCTTCTTCTTCCAGCCGACCCTACTTGCCGACGTTCCGCTTGAAGCCGACATCATGTCGAACGAGCCGTTCGGCCCGGTCGCGGTCGCGCGTCCGTTCAAGGATTTCGACGAAGCGATCGAACAGGCCAACCGCCTGCCCTTCGGTCTCGCAGCCTTCGCCTTCACCGAAAACGGCCGCCGCGCCAACCTGCTCGGCGACGCGATCGAGGCGGGTATGATCGGCATCAACAGCTTCGCCATTTCCGGCGCCGACACCCCGTTCGGCGGGGTGAAGGATTCGGGCTTCGGCAGCGAGGGCGGCAAGGAAGGCCTCGAAACCTACCAGGTCGTCAAGGCCATCCACCAGGCGTGACGCGGCGATCGGGGTCGGGCTTAGCGGCCGACCCCGTCCGTCAACCGTCGATGTCCCAGCCCAGCGCGATGCGCCCGGCAAAGTCCTTCTGCGGTTTTTCCTGCAGCGGATGGAAGCGTGCGGCCTGGATGTCGCGGAAGGCGCGTTCCAGACCGGACTTCCGGTAGAAAGCCAGCCCACCGGCCACTTCCATCGCCTTGGTGACACAGGCGATGGCGCTATCCGCGCACAGCGTACGGCATATCATTGCTTCGTTAGTGGTCTCGGGCCCCGGCGTGCCGGTCTCGGCCAGTTCGACCATGCGACGATGCGCCAGTCGCGCGGCCTGCAGGTGATTGTCCATCTCGCCGACATTCTGCGCGAGCAGCGAGTCGTGGGGACGGTTCTTGACCAACTCCACCGCCCTGTTCCGCGCACCTTCGGCGACCCCGAGATAGGCTGCATAGATCGGCGCAAAGGCGATCATGCTGATGATGTGGAACAGCATGTGCCATTTGCCCTGCGGCCGCTTGCCGGCGATGCCTGCGTCGGGAATGAACACGCCGTCGAACACCACATCGTTCGATCCCGTGCCGCGCATCCCCAGCGCCTTCCATGTCGGCTCGATGGTCACGCCCTCGCCCTTCAGCGGGGCACCGAAATGAAGCACCGTCGGCCCATCGATGGGGTCGTCGTACACCGCGCTGGTGTTCATGATGTTGCCGGTGACCGACCCGCTGGCGAACGCCTTGCGAGCGGTAAGACGGTAACCGCCGTCGACCTTTTCCATCGTGCCGGCGCTATTCAACCAGTCCGACCCGCCGCTCGACACCAGCTTGAGGTCTTCGTCGGCGATCCGCTTCAGCAGGGCGTCCATCGGCGCTCCCTGATGTTCGCGCCGCCACGCAGCGACCGCGACGATGTGGCTGTGCATCGCTGCGGCCAACGCGGTCGAGCCGCAGCCTGCGCCGATGATGCGCAATGCGTCGCAAATCTCGCCGACGCTGGCACCGCCGCCGCCGAGTTCGATCGGCACCAGCGCCTTGAAGAAGCCGGCATCGGTCAGTGCCGCGAAGCCTTCTTCGACGAAGCTATCCTCGGCATCGTGCCGCGCATTGTGCGCCGCAATCGCCGCAGCAATTTCTTCCGCCTTGGCGGTCCAGTCGGTCTGCGCCCCGGTGCGTTCCATGACGGCCAGCATAATCCATTCCCTTCGCTCTGACGAACTTGATGGGCAATGATTACAAGCAAGCGAGATTCCCGCTCCAGTTCAGGAAATGAATCGCCCCGGTACAGAAACTGAATTAGCCTGCCTTTCGACATGAGCCTATGGAGGCGGCGATGGTCGAACGCAGCTACAAGCAATTCTGCCCGGTCGCGATGGCGGCGGAGATTTTGTGCACTCGATGGACAGTGCTGGTACTGCGCGAATTGCTGGCTGGCTCGACCCGCTTCAACGATCTCCGCCGCGGCCTGCCTCGCATGTCACCCGCGCTCCTGTCCCAACGGCTGAAGGAACTGGAAGAAGCCGCCATCGTCGAGAAAGTGCCGGTCGTTGGGGAGCCCGGGGTACAAGCCTATGCGCTGACCCGCGCCGGCGCTGAACTCCAGCCCCTGATCGAAGGGTTCGGCAAGTGGGGCCAACGCTGGATCTCCAGCCGAGTCTCGTTACAGCAGCTCGATGCGTCGCTGCTGATGTGGGACATGCGGCGAAACCTCAACTTCGACCCCTTCCCGACCGATCGCCGCGTCATCCAGTTCCAATATCCCGATGCGCCCAGGAACGAACGCAGCTGGTGGCTGATCCTTGCGCCCCAATGCCCGGTCGACCTGTGCAGCATCGATCCGGGATACGACGTGGACCTGTATGTCAGCTCCTCGCTCGAGGCGATGACCGCTATCTGGATGGGACACGACAATGTCCGGGATGCGCGCAACCATGACCGCCTGCTGCTGACCGGCGACGACCAGCTTGCAAGCTCGATGGAGCATTGGCTGAAGTGCAGTCCCTTCGCCAAGGAAGAACCGCAGGTCGCTTAAGCCCCCTCCCCAACGCGCCGCTTCCCCGCTAAAGGCCGCGCCATGACCTTACGCACCGGCGGCCAGATCCTAGTCGACCAGCTCAAGCTCCAGGGCTGCGAGCGCATTTTCACCGTTCCCGGCGAAAGCTTCCTTGCCGTGCTCGACGCGCTGCATGACGCGGAAACGATCGAGACAGTGGTTTGTAGGCAGGAAGGCGGCGTCGCTTACATGGCCGACGCCGACGGCAAGATGACCGGCAAGCCCGGCGTCGCCTTCGTTACCCGCGGCCCCGGCGCGACCAATGCATCAGCGGGCGTCCATGTCGCCTTCCAGGATTCGACCCCGATGATCCTGTTCGTCGGCGATCTCGACCGTGCCGACCGCGACCGCGAAGGCTTTCAGGAAATCGACATGGCGGCTTTTTTCGGGCCTGTCGCCAAATGGGCGGCGCGGATCGACGATGCCCGCCGCATCCCCGAATATGTCGCTCGCGCCTATCGCGTCGCGACCAGCGGTCGGCCCGGCCCCGTGGTGCTGGCCATTCCCGAAGACATGCTGCGCGACGAGGTCGAGGCGCTCGACCGTCCCGCCATTCCGCCGATCAATCAGCCGCCCTGCGCGGGCGCGATGGAGGCGATGTTCGGCCTGCTGAAAGACGCCACCAACCCGGTCGCGATCATCGGCGGCGCGGGCTGGAATACCGCCGCGGCCCATTTCTTCGAAACCTTCGCCGCCCGCTACGGCATTCCAACAGCCGCCGCCTTCCGCCGCCAGGACGCGATGGACAATGAATGCCGCGTCTATGCCGGCCAGCTCGGCTATGGTCCCAACCCAAGGTTGCAGCAGCGCATCCGCGATGCCGACCTGCTGCTGGTCGTCGGCGCGCGCCTCGGTGAAAGCACGACCGACGGCTACAAGCTGATCACCCCCGATCACCCCGACCAGATCCTGATCCACGTCCACCCCGATCCCAACGAGCTCGGCCGGGTCTACAAGACCGAACTGCCGATCTGCGCCGAGATGGACGAGTTCGCCGAAATGGCTGCCGACTGGCACGATCCTGAGCTGGTACCGTTCAGGGACGGCGAGGAATCGCATCGCGAGTGGCTGCAGTGGTCGGAACCTGCACCGCGAGACGGGGTTAAGCTCGACCTTGGCCCATGCGTCAAGGCAATGCGCGACCTTCTGCCTGCCGACACCATCATCTGCAACGGCGCGGGCAATTTCTCCGGCTGGTGGCACCGCTACTGGCACTATGGCCCGACGCCGACCCAGCTTGCCCCGACCAGCGGGACGATGGGATATGGCCTGCCCGCCGCGGTCGCCGCCGCCATCCGGTTCAAGGATCGGCCGGTGGTTTGCGTCGCCGGCGACGGTGATTTCCTGATGAACGGGCAGGAATTGGCGACGGCGTCGCAATATGGTGCCGATTTACTCGTGATTATCGTCGACAATGGCGCCTATGGCACCATCCGGATGCACCAGGAGCGGGATTATCCGGCGCGGCTTAGCGCAACCAGCCTCGCCAATCCGGACTTCGCCAAGCTGGCCGAAGCATTCGGGGGCTGGGCCGAGCGGGTCGAGAAGACTGAGGACTTCGAAGTGGCGCTGAAGCGGGCGATGGAGCGCAAGGGCATCCGCCTGCTCCATTGCATCACCGACGTGAACGTGATCACCAACCAGACGACGATCGAAAAATTGCGCGCACGCTAGCGTCCGTTGGGTTGAAACAAGATCGAGGGCCACCCGTCGCCGATCGCTACTTTTTTCGATGCGTCGTCGGCCGCTGTCTTCTTGGTCCCGACCACCACCAGTTCGGCAGCGTCGCCGAAATTCCCGCGCCTCTTCGGGTCGAATCGATCTAGTCGGGTCCGTTGGTGCATCGTCCTTACCTCCGGTATTTCAAAGCGTTGCGTCGGAATTCGTTGCGGGCGATCAGGTCCGCAATGGACATATGAAAAGGGCCGCCCCGAAGGACGGCCCTCACATCGATCGAAATGACGATCGCTTAGAATTCGTTGCCGGCAGCGTCTTCAAGGTCGCCCTTGACGTATTGCGCTTCGCCCTTTTCTTCCTGCAGCTTCCCTTCGGTTTCCAGCTCCGGATTGTTGGTCGCGTCGCCGATGACCTGCTTGGTGTTGCCAATGGCTTCGTTGGTCATGCCTTTGACGTTTTCCTTGAACTCACCCATTTCAACTCTCCTTTTCACTGGGGCCTTATGGGTGGGAAACGAAGCGCGTCGGCGGCCGTTGCTCAACTCGTCGCTAAGCAGGTAATTTCGTCGCGCTAGATGAGTCCGGCTAGCGGGCTGGAGGGATCGGCGTAGCGGCGCTTCTGCATGCGCCCGGCAAGATAAGCCTCGCGCCCGGCCTCGACCGCCAGCTTCATGGCGCGGGCCATGCGGATCGGGTCCTTGGCTTCTGCGATGGCGGTATTCATCAGAACCCCGTCGCAGCCCAATTCCATCGCCACCGCCGCGTCGCTTGCGGTCCCGACACCGGCATCGACCAGGACCGGCACCTTCGCGCCCTCGACAATCAGACGGATGGTGACCAGGTTCTGGATACCGAGGCCCGACCCGATCGGCGCACCCAGCGGCATAATCGCCACCGCACCGGCGTCCTCAAGCTGCTTGGCAGCGATGGGATCGTCGACGCAATAGACCATGGGCAAGAAGCCCTCGTTGGCCAGCACCTCGGTCGCGCGCAGCGTTTCCTTCATGTTGGGATAAAGCGTGCGCGCCTCGCCCAGCACTTCAAGTTTGACCAGATCCCATCCCCCCGCCTCGCGCGCCAGGCGCAGCGTGCGGATCGCGTCTTCCGCAGTAAAGCATCCCGCGGTGTTGGGCAGGTAGGTCGTTTTCTTCGGGTCGATATAGTCCATCAGCACCGGCTGTGACGGGTCGGAAATGTTGACCCGCCGCACGGCCACCGTGACGATTTCCGCGCCGCTCGCTTCCAGCGCCGCGGCGTTCTGCGCGAAATCCTTATATTTGCCGGTGCCGACGATCAGCCGCGAGGAAAAGGTCCGACCGGCAACGGTCCATGTGTCACTCAACTGCTCAACCTCCGCCAACGAAATGGACGATTTCGAACTTGTCCCCGTCCTTCACCTCAACCTCGGCCAGCGTCGATCGCGGGACGATGGCAAGGTTACGTTCGACCGCCACCTTGGTCGGATCGAGCCCGAACTGGGCGATCATCCCGGAAATGGTGGTTCCCGCTTCGAACTGTCGGGTTTCGCCATTGATGGTGACGGTAAGACTCATGGGCTGGTCAGCTTTCGCTTCACGGACGGGACGAGTGCCCATATAGGGGCTCGCCATGGCGACGCCACCGCTGATCTTCGTCCTCAACGGGCCGAACCTCAATTTGCTCGGGACTCGCGAGCCCCACATCTACGGCACCGACACCCTAGACGACATTGCTGCCCGGCTGATGTCGGAGGCCGAGCTGATCGGCGTGTCGCTCGACATCCGCCAGTCGAATCACGAAGGGCATCTGATCGACTGGCTGCACGAGGCGGCGGCGGTCGGTGCAAAGGCGGTGATCATCAACCCCGGCGGCTACAGCCACACGTCGGTCGCACTGCACGACGCGGTAAAGGCGGTCCCGACTCCGGTGATCGAGGTTCATTTGAGCGACCCCGAAACGCGCGAGGCCTTCCGCCACATCGACCTCGTCGCGCTCGCCGCGACCATGGTCATCAAGGGCGAAGGCGCGCGTGGCTATTCGCTGGCACTGGACGCGGCGGCCCGGCTCTGACACAGGGCGCCCCTACGTTTTTCGCGGAGATTGAAAATCATGGCCGATCACAAGGAAGGACATTCGATGCGGGTCGACACCGCCCTGGTGCGCGAACTCGCCGAACTGCTTTCCAGCAATGACCTGAGCGAAATCGAGGTCGAAGACGGCGATCGCAAGATCAAGGTGAAGCGCGGCGGCCAGCAGGTCGTCAGCTACGCCCCCGCGCCCGCTGCGGCCCCCGCGCCCGCCGCTGCACCGGCGCCGAGCGCGCCCCAGCCCGCCGCCGAAGCCGCGCCTGCCGCAGCCCCTGCCGATGCGGTCAAGTCTCCGATGGTCGGCACCGCCTATCTCTCGCCTGAACCCGGCGCCAAGCCGTTCATCGCGGTCGGACAGCCCGTGAAGCAGGGCGACACGCTGATGATCATCGAGGCGATGAAGGTGATGAACCCGATCACCGCGCCCAAGGCCGGCACGATCAGCCAGATCCTGATCGGCGACAACCAGCCGGTCGAGTTCGACCAGCCGCTGGTCGTCATCGGGTAATCGAACGATGGCTATCCAGAAGCTGCTGATCGCCAACCGCGGCGAGATTGCGCTGCGCATCCACCGCGCCTGCCACGAAATGGGCATCAAGACGGTCGCGGTGCATTCGACCGCCGACGCCGACGCGATGCACGTGCGCCTCGCCGACGAAGCGGTCTGCATCGGCCCGCCGGCGGCCAAGGACAGCTACCTCAACATTGCCAACATCATCTCGGCGGCGGAAATCACCCACGCCGACGCGGTCCATCCGGGTTACGGCTTCCTCAGCGAAAACGCGCAGTTCGCGGAGATCGTCGAGAGCCACAATCTCATTTGGGTCGGCCCGAAGCCCGAGCATATCCGCATCATGGGCGACAAGATCGAAGCCAAGCGCACCGCCGCGGCCCTCGGCCTGCCGCTCGTTCCCGGCTCGCCCGGCCCGCTCGACAGCGTCGACGAAGCCAAGGCGCTGGCCAAGGACATCGGCTACCCGGTCCTGATCAAGGCCGCATCGGGCGGCGGCGGACGCGGCATGAAGGTCGTGCCCGACGAGGACCAGCTGGAAAGCCTGATGGGCCAGGCAGCGTCGGAGGCCAAGGCCGCCTTCGGCGATGCCACCGTCTATATGGAAAAATATCTCGGCGACCCGCGTCACATCGAATTCCAGGTGTTCGGCGACGGCAATGGCGAGGCGATCCACGTCGGCGAGCGCGACTGTTCGATCCAGCGCCGTCACCAGAAAGTGATCGAGGAAGCCCCCTCACCCGTCATCAGCGCGGAACAGCGCGCGCACATGGGCGAGGTCGTCCGCAAGGCGATGGCCGATATGGGCTATCGCGGCGCCGGCACGATCGAATTCCTGTACGAGAATGGCGAATTCTATTTCATCGAGATGAACACCCGCCTGCAGGTCGAACATCCGGTGACCGAAATGATCAGCGGCCTCGACCTCGTCCGCGAACAAATTCGCGTTGCGCAGGGCGACGGGCTGTCGGTGCGCCAGGAAGATATCCAGCTTCACGGCCACGCCATCGAATGCCGCATCAACGCCGAGGACCCGAAGACCTTCGCGCCGTCGCCGGGACTCGTGAAAAATTATGTCGCGCCCGGCGGCATGCATGTCCGCGTCGATAGCGGCATGTACGCCGGCTATAAGGTGCCGCCCTATTACGACAGCATGATCGGCAAGCTCATCGTCTATGGCCGCACCCGCGAAGGCTGCATCCTGCGCCTGAAGCGCGCGCTCGAAGAGTTCGTCGTGGACGGCATGAAGACCACGGTGCCGCTCCACCAGGCGATCATCCGCACGGAAGCGTTCCAGAAGGGCGACTATACAATCAAGTGGCTCGAGCAGTGGCTCGAGGCGCAAGACGGCGAATGACCCGCCTGTCGCCCAGGCTGGCGACGGAAGAATATGGCTTTGCGACGCTCGAGCCCGGCCGCGACGTGCCGCCGGGGCTGGTGCCGCTCGCCACCTTTGCCGAGGATGAGGGGCTTAGCCTTGTCGCACCGGTAGCATCGCTGGATGCGGCGGGCGTTACATGCCAGCGCGGTTTCGCCCGTATCAGCTTGGGCCTTACCAGCGCGCTGGAGGGTGTCGGGCTAACCGCTGCCGTTTCCGCGGCACTCGCGTACGCGGACATCAGCTGCAACATGATCGCCGCCTATCACCACGATCATCTGTTCGTGCCGTGGGAGCGGCGCGACGAGGCTTTTGGGATCGTGGGCGCCGTCGATATTTAGGGCTGCGGCCTTTGCCCGGCCCGTGTTAGCGTAAGTGAAAACAAGGGGGAGGGCATGATGATCGTCATGACGATGGCCGCGCTGGCCATGGTGTCCGCGGCACCCGAACGCATCGGACAGCCGATGCTCGACGGCAAGCCCCTGCCCTTTTCCGAGGCCGTGCGCGTAGGCGATATGCTGTACCTGTCGGGACAGATCGGCCGCACGCCCGACGGCAAGCTGCCAGCCGGGATCGAGGCGCAGGCGCGGCAAACGATGGACAATATCGGGGCGACGTTGGCCAAGGCAGGGGCCGGCTGGAACGACGTCGTCAAATGCACCGTCATGCTCGACGACATGAAGGATTGGCCCGCGTTCAATGCGGTCTATGCTACCTACTTCAAAGACAAGAAATTCCCCGCTCGTAGCGCCTTCGACGCTGACGGCCTTGTGCTCGGTGCACTGGTCGAGGTCGAATGCTTCGCCGTCGTCCGGAAAGGCAACTGACATGGCGACCGCCGCGAAGCGCGTAGGCGACGGTGCGATCGGCTTGACCATCCTCCTGTCGGCGATGGTCTTGCTCAACTACGTCGATCGAGGGGCGCTGGGGATTGCCGCCCCGAAACTGAAAGAAGAATTGGGACTGGACGCGACCAGCTTCGGGCTGGCCGTGTCGGCCTTTGCCTGGATCTATGCCCCGGCCCAATTTGCGGTCGGCTGGATGATCAGCCGCGTTTGCGTCTATCGGCTGGTCGCGATCGGGCTGCTGGTCTGGGCGCTGGCCACAACCTTCACCGGGATTGTGACGGGCCTGGCCGCGCTGGTCGCGATGCGGGTTTTGCTGGGAATCGGGGAGGGCGTCGCCTTTCCTTCGGTCTCGGCGATCATTGCTCGCCACGTCCCATCGCACCGGCGCGGTCTCGCCAATTCCGTCGTCAGCGCGTCGCTGGCTTACGGGCCGGCACTCGGCACCTTTGCCGGCGGGATTATCCTTGCGACGCTGGGCTGGCGGCCGATCTTTCTCATCTTCGGCCTTGTGACCGTCGTATGGCTGCTGCCTTGGCTGGTCGCGTCCAAGCCGCATTGGCGAAGCTCCGATCCGGTCAGCGAGCGGGCGACGATGATGGCAGTGATGAAGCAGCCAGCTGCGTGGATCGTCGGCCTCGGTCATTTTGCCAACACCTACGGCTTCTACTTCCTGCTCGCGTGGTTGCCACTGTTCCTCGTGTCCACGCGCGGGTTGTCGATCCTGCTGATGACCGAGATGCTCACCGTGCTTTACCTGGTCCAGGGAACGGCTGCGCTGTTCGTCGGCTGGCTGAGCGACCGTCTCTCCCACCGTTATGACGAGAGCCGCGTCCGTCGGTCGCTGATGGCCGCCGGGCACATCATCGGTGGTATTGCGATCATTGGCATCGGCAATTCGACGACGACCGAGGCCCTGATGGGTTGGCTGCTGTTGGCCGGCATCGCGGCGTCGCCCGGAGGATCGCAATGCTACGCCATCGCACAAATGTACGCGGGCAAGCGCGCGTCGGGGCCGTTCGTGGGCATTATGAACGGCATCGGCAATACCAGCGGCATCATCGGCCCCATCCTGACCGGCGTGCTGGTCGATCGGTTCGGCTATCATCCCGCCTTTCAAGTGGCGGCCGCCATATCGATCATTGGCGGGCTCTGGTGGTGGTTCGCACTTCCCCGAATTCGTCCGCTATTCGACGCCGATGCTTCCTCTAGTATCTAGAAATAGCGGTCGGACGACGGCATGTATGGCCGCATGAAAGCCACCATCTACCACAACCCGAAATGCGGCACGTCGCGCAAGACGCTGGCCATCCTCGAAGAAGCCGGTGCCGACGTCACCGTCATCGAATATTTGAAGACACCGCCCAGCCGCGACGAGCTGAAGCGCCTCTATGCCCGCGCCGGGATGACCGCGCACGACGGCCTTCGCGCCAAGGAAGATCTCGCCGCCGAACTCGGCCTGCGGGACGAAGGCGTCAGCGAAGACAGGATCCTCGACGCGATGATGGAACATCCGATCCTCATCAACCGGCCGCTGGTCGAAACCGAAAAGGGCGTGAAGCTCTGCCGCCCGCAGGAAGAAGTGCACGCACTGCTGTGAGCGGACCGCTCGACCCGCGGATGTTGCTGCGCGGCTATGCCGCGGGCATCTTCCCGATGTCCGACGCGCGCGACGCCGACGATATCTTCTGGGTCGAACCGCGCGAGCGCGCGATCCTGCCGCTGGATGCTTTCCACTGCTCGCGCTCGCTCGCCAAAAGACTGAGGTCGGGCCGGTTTCGGTTGACCTGCGACACCGCCTTTCACGATGTCATCCTCGCCTGCGCCGACCGTGACGAGACATGGATCAACGACAGCATCGAGCGGGCGGTCATGGGCCTGTACGCGTCAGGCCATGCCCATTCGATCGAATGCTGGGAAAAGGATCGACTGGTCGGCGGCCTCTATGGCGTGAAGCTGGGACGGGCCTTTTTCGGCGAATCCATGTTCAGCAGGTCGACCGATGCTTCGAAGGTCGCGCTCGCCTGGCTGGTCGCACGGCTTCGCGTCGGCCATTACACGCTGCTCGACTGCCAGTTCATGACCGATCATCTGGCGTCGCTCGGCGCCAAAACTGTCAGCCGCGAGACTTATGCCGGATTGCTCGGCGCCTCATTGTCGTCGGCGGTCGGCGGGGCTGGATTGTCCGAAGGTTCGGTCGCTTCCGGTTCGGCAGCGTCGGGCGAAGCGGCATTGCCACCGCCCGATTTCGGCGCGCTCGACCGGTTGCTGGACGCGGCCGGGGCGTCGGGCGCCGCCGGTCCAGCCGGCCACTTCATCTCGCAGCTTTTGGGCCAGACGTCGTAGGTTGGGTCCTCGACGACGTTCAGCGACGGGCTTTCCTTGTAGAGCCAGCCCGAAAAGCGTCGGTACCATTTATTATCGGGACGGCGAACATCGACCTGGACGAAGGCGCCGGTCAGCTTCTCCGCTTCCCAAGGCGCCGCGGTTTCGCAGGCACGCAGCCTTACGACCACGTCCTTCACGCGGATGGCCTGACCCGGCTTGAGCCGCAGATCCTTGACGATGCCATTCCGCTTGTTGAGCAGGCCGATAACCGCGATCCGCTCGGCCATCGGCGTAACGCCGGGCTGGTTGGCGCTCGCCCGCGGAACGTCGGTCGTCACCGCCCGGTTGCCGTCGACGTCATTCTCCTGACCGCCACCAAGGCGATCACAGCCGCCAAGCGCGAAAAGGCCGAGCGCGGCGAGAGGCAGGACGAAGCGCACGTTTATTCGGGCTTCCACGCCTCGTAATCGCCCGTCGCCGGCGCGCGACGCCCGCTGCGCGCCAGCGAACCGCTGGGCCGATAGGTTCGCTCGGTGCCGGTAAGGTTGGGCTGGGGCGCCTGTTCGAACGGCCGGCGCGGCGGAAGTGACTTTTCGGGGATCTCGTCGATCGTGCCGCGCAGCCACGCATTCCAGCCCGGAGGAACCCGGCTTGAATCGTTGTTGCCGTCGTAGATCACCCAGCGGCGGGTCGGATCCTTGCGATGCTGGAAATAGATATTGCCCGCATCGTCGCGACCCATTTCCTCGCCATGACGACGCGAAAAGAAGGTCGTGCCCCAGGAGGCACCGTTCCACCAGGTGAAGGCATTTGCGAAAAGTCCCATGGGTTCGCGCCTTTGCCGCTTTAGGCCGCCAGTGGCAAGCCGGTCATTTGCCCCAACTGACCTTGTCGCCCGCCTTGATGCCCAGTTCGGCGGATTCGCCGCCATTGATCTCCAGCACGGCCGCGACGTCGCCGTCCGAATAAATCGGTTCAAGCGACATCGGGACCGCATTTTCCGCGATGTTGGCGATGCTGCCGTCCTTGCGCACGAAAATGAGGTCGAGCGGGATATAGGTGTTCTTCATCCAGAAACTGGCGATCCGCACTTCATCGAAAGGGAAGATCATGCCGTGATCGCGCGCCATTTCCTGACGATACATCAGGCCGGTCTGCTGTTCCTGCGGGCTGGCGGCGACTTCGACGGTGAAGCGATGCGTCTTGCCGCTCGACACGATGGTCAGCGGAACCTGCTCAAGACCGGCGGGCGACTGGCCGAGCGACGCGCTGCTCCCCGGGGCGGCGCTGCAGGCGGCGGTGGTCATGAGGAGGCCGGCGGCGAGCGCCTGCGCGATCAGGCGCCCTGCAATGCGACTGCGGTCAGGCCCTTGCGACCGTCCGCGATCCGCGCCGACAAACGCTGACCCGGCTCCAAGTCCCCGATCTGCGCTTCGCGGACCGTTTCCATGTGGACGAAAATATCCTCGCCCGAATCGAAGGATCCCACTCGATTGAGGAAACCGTAGCCCTTGACGCGATTGAACCATTTGACCTCCACCGGCTCATACTCGCCGGCGGCGTCGATCAACGCCTGCCGGTCTGCCCGTTCGGCGGCAGAATGGACCGGGCGGGCCGGAATCGGCAAGGCCGTTGACAGGTCGATCGACAAAATTCTGCGCGCCTGCATACCGCGATCCTGATGCTCGGCGATGCATTCGACTGTCGCGCCTTCGGGCAGCGAGCGACGCCCATGTTCCTTCAGAACGCTGAAGTGGATCAGCACGTCGCCGTCGCAATCGTCGGACACGAGGAAGCCGAAGCCGCGCGTGGCATCGAACCACTTCACGCGACCGGTGCAGGTCTGGCCTTCGGGCGAGTCATTGGCGGCCATGACCGCACTTTCCTCCACGAAGTCCCCCTGAGTCGTTTCGGCACTCAAACGCTTCACGATGATGGCATTACCATAGGCACCAGTGTCGTCCAAGCGACATAATGGTAATTATTCCAGTTCTAACCGATGTTTAAGGGATCGATATCGGCGCCCGGTGCCATGTCGACGATCTTACGCGAAAGATCGAAGGCGTGACCGGCGCGGATCATGGCGGCGAGCGCCTTCTCCTTGCCCGGTCGATCAGCCTCGAAAAGCGCGTAAGGGCCCAGCCGTTTGCGGCGGGCGTAGCGCAGGGCGGACGACACCGCGTCTTCCTCGGTATGGCGGTCGGCCTCGTCGCGGTCCGCCTCGCCGATGCCGGCTTGGTGCAAGGCCTGGCTAACGCGCCTCGCGCCATATCCCCGCGTGCCGAGCGACCGCGCCTTGCTGAGTGCGAACATGCGGTCGTCGACATAGCCGAGCTCACAAAACCGCTCGACCAGTCGCTCAATGTCCGCCGGACGTTCGTCTTCCCACCCGCGCTCTGCAATCTTCCGCTTGAGATATTGCGCCAGTTTCGTCCGGCTCGTCGCGAAGCGTTCGACGTAGCGAAGCGCGATCGATTGCAGTGCTGCGGCATCCAGCGGCGGCCTTGGTTTGCGCGATGGTCGTCCGGTCATGGCCATGTTTGTGCCACACTCAGCCAGCATCACGCAAAGCGGCCCGGCAACGACCGGGCGCGGCTGGCCTGTGCGCGCTGGCAAAAATGGATAAACGGACGGAAAGCAAAAGCGTGATCGACGGCAACGCGACGGAAACCTTGACCCGCGACGAGACGCTGGCGCCGGAAGGCTATACGCCGACCCTGGACGCCCATCCGCGCCGGATCGCCGACTTTGCCACGCTCGGTGAAGCGCTCGATTATGCCGCCAAGGGCAAGCGCGGCTACAATTTTCACGACGCCCGCGGCACGCTGCAGCGCGCGTACCCGTTTTCCGAACTTCGCGACGACGCGATCGCCAACGCCTATCGCTTCGCCGGCCTTGGCCTGAACAAGGGCGACCGCGTCGCCATGGTCGCGGAAACCGGCGCCGAGTTCGCCGCCGCCTTCTTCGGCGCGGTCTACGCCGCCCTGTGGCCGGTACCGCTGCCCCTGCCGACCAGCTTTGGCGGGCGAGAAGCCTATGTCGACCAGCTGGTCGTCATGCTGAAGAGCTGCGATCCGCAACTGTTCGTCTATCCCCCCGAACTCGCCGAATATTGCGAGGAAGCCGCGGCGAAGCTCGACATTCCGGCGCGCAATTGGGACACGCTGCCCGACCTCGCCGCCACGCCCGTCGACCTGCCGACGGCCGGCACTGACGAGATCGGCTACCTCCAGTACAGCTCGGGCTCGACCCGCTTCCCGCACGGCGTCGCGGTAACCCATCGCGCTCTGCTCGACAACCTTCATGCCCATGGCGTCGGCCTGCAGGTGCAGGACAGCGACCGCTGCGTCAGCTGGCTCCCTTGGTATCACGACATGGGCCTGGTCGGCTGCATGTTGTCGCCGATGGCGCTGCAGCTCAGCGCCGACTATTTGAAGACCGAAGACTTCGCGCGCCGCCCGTTGGCCTGGCTAGACATGATCAGCCGCAATCCCGGCACCTCGGTCAGCTATTCGCCGACCTTCGGCTACGACATCTGTTCGCGCCGCATGAGCAGCGTCACCAAGGCGTCGGAACGCTTCGACCTGTCGCGCTGGCGTGTCGCGGGCAATGGCGCCGACATGATCCGCCCGGACGTGATGCAGGCATTCGTCGACAGCTTCGCCGATGCCGGCTTCGCCGCAGGCGCCTTCTGCCCCAGCTACGGACTTGCCGAAGCCACGCTGGCGGTATCGCTGATGCCGCCGGGCGAAGGCATCCGCCTCGAACTGGTCGAGGAAAGCGAATTGTCGGGCGCCGGTACGCCGGAACAGGAGCGCCCGCGCCGCTACCGCGCGATCGTCAACTGCGGGAAGCCGGTGAAGGGCATGGAAATCGAGATCCGCGGCAATGACGGCGAGCTTCTCGCCGACCGGTCGATCGGCAAGGTCTGGGTCCGCGGCAGCAGCGTGATGGTCGGCTATTACCGCGACCCTGAAGCGACCGACGCCTGCATGGTCGGCGGTTGGCTCGACACCGGCGACATGGGTTACATGTCGAAGGGCTACATCTTCATCGTCGGCCGCGCCAAGGACATGATCATCATCAACGGCAAGAACCATTGGCCGCAGGACATCGAATGGGCCGTGGAGCAGCTGCCGGGCTTCAAGCAGGGCGACATCGCTGCCTTCGCGATCACCGGCCCGAGTGGCGAGGAAACGCCGGCCGTGCTGGTGCATTGCCGCGTCAGCGACGCCGAGGAACGCACAAAGCTGCGCGACGACATCAAGGAACGCGTCCGCGCGATTACCGGCCTGTCGCCAATCGTCGAACTGGTCCCGCCCCGCACCCTGCCCCGCACCTCGTCGGGCAAGCTGGCGCGGTCGAAGGCGCGCAACCTCTATTTGTCGGGCGAGATCGTGCCCTTCGAAATCGCCGCCTAAACCGGCTTGCGCTTCCGTTCCGCGCCGTATAGTCGGCGCGTCGGCCTAGGGGTGTAGCTCAGTTGGTAGAGCATCGGTCTCCAAAACCGAGGGTCGTGGGTTCGAGTCCCTCCGCCCCTGCCAGGCCGCAGATCGAGAAGTCGGACCAGCAAACCAGGTGTTGATGAACGCGATCCGGCCGTCCGCTCCCCTCAACATCATCGCGCGCCTGCCATTCGCCAGGCGTTTGGCGCTTCGCCTGTACAATCGCTGGTGCATGACGGTCCGGCCGCACAGCCGCGCGCGGACATGGTTCGGCGCAAGCATGGACTGCGACGTCCGGGACATGATCCAGGCCACCATCATCCACCTCGGCAGCTGGGAACCGCGCCTGTCCGCCATCCTTCCATGCCTGATCGACGAGGGCGACGTCGTGGCCGATGTCGGCGCCAATATCGGATACTATACGCTGCTTTTTTCGAAGGCGGTCGGACCAGACGGCAAAGTCGTGGCGATCGAAGCCCTGCCCCGCCTGGCCGAGCGGATCCGCGGCCACATCGCCCTTAACGGCGCGGCGAACATCGAGGTCCAGGCAGTCGCGCTGTCCGACCGATCGGGAACCGTCACCATCCATGAGGCGGCCGATACCAACATCGGTATGACGACGATCGTCCCCGAACGAGGCATCAAGGCCAGCGGCGAAGTCGCTTGCCGGCGCCTGCAAGACCTGTTGTCGCCGGACGATCGCCAGCGCCTGACGCTGATCAAGATCGACATCGAAGGCGCCGAGCCCCCGGTCATGCGCGACCTGATCGACCACCTGCCGCTTTATTCGCGTCATCCGGCCATCGCCGTGGAAGTCAGCCCCAGCCCGTCATGGGCCGCGCTGTTCGACCGGTTGCGGGCCGAAGGCTATCGCGCGTTCGACCTCCATAACGACTATGACTGGCTGGCCTTGATCGACGAGCCGTCCCGGTCGCCGAGCGAGATCGATCGCCTGCCCGAGCGGCAGGCGGACATATTGTTCGTGCGGGACGAAGCGCAACTCGGCAGGATCCTCGCGCTTTAGCCGAAGGCGGGTTGGCCCGGGAATGACGGGTCGAGACTGGAAACCCCGGGCGCGCGATCTCGCCAACCATGCCCTTGCCATCTAGGGGCCTCGCCGCTACATCGCGGACCCATGCGGACATGGGAAACGTCTTCCCCCGGCCCCGGCAAGACCGGCGCGGGGTAAGGGGCCTATCCTAAAAGCCGCCGTTCGATACGAAGGAAGCACAGACGTGGCAAAGGTTTCACCCGGCCAGTTCATCAGGGAAGTCCGCACCGAAGCGCGCAAGGTGGTGTGGCCGACGATGAAGGAAACGCGGATCACCGCGATCATGGTCGTCATCATGACCACCATTCTTGCCCTGTTCTTCTTCGGGGTCGATTCGGCGCTGGCCGCGATCGTCAAATTCCTGCTCGGCCTGCTCGGCTAAGCCGCAACACACGCTAGGATCATCATGTCCCGCTGGTACATCATCCACGCTTATTCGGGGTTCGAGAACAAGGTTCGCGAATCCATCCTGTCGGAAGCCAAGCGCCTTGGCCTGGAAAGCCTGGTCGAAGCGGTCGAGGTCCCGACCGAAACCGTTACCGAGATCAAGCGCGGCAAGAAGGTCCAGAGCGAACGCAAGTTCATGCCGGGCTATGTGCTGGCCAAGCTAGGCATGAACGACGACGTCTATCACCTGGTCAAAAACACGCCCAAGGTGACCGGCTTCCTGGGGCCCAACGGCAAGCCGCAGGCGATCCCGGACGCGCAGGCCAACCGCATGCTCGACACCAAGGACGAAACCGCCGCTGCCGCGCCCAAGACCAAGGTCAAGGTCGATTATGAAATCGGCGATGCGGTCAAGGTGCTGGACGGCCCATTCGCCAGCTTCAACGGCGTCGTCGAAGAACTCGACTTCGACCGCGCCCGCGTCAAGGTCAGCGTATCCATCTTCGGCCGCGCCACGCCGGTCGAACTGGAATTCGAGCAGGTCGAGCGAGTCAAGTAAGCGCGCTTCCCGGCAAGCGATTGAGGGCTGTCCATTGCGGGCAGCCCTTTTCGTTTGGGCGAGGCTCCCATAGGCTCGCGCGATGAACGCAATCGACCAATGGCACCGCATTGCCCTGACGCGCGATGCCGCACTTCTCCACGACTTGCTCGACCCTGATGCGGTGTTCGAAAGCCCGGTGGTGCACAGCCCGCAGCGGGGGCGCGAGGTCTGCATGGCCTATCTGTTGGGCGCGATGCAGGTGATCGGCGGTGACAAGTTCCGCTACACCGGCGAATGGCGCAATGCGGGCGGCGCGGTGCTGGAGTTCGAGAGCGAGATCGACGGCATATCGGTCAATGGCGTCGACATCGTCCGCTGCACCGACGACGGCCAGCGCATCGTCCATTTCAAGGTGATGATCCGGCCGCTGAAGGCGATCGAGATCGTCCACCGCAAGATGGGCGAGATGCTGGCAAAGGCAGGCGATCGCTAACGCGAGGCGCGGTCGAAGACGAAGGCGTAAAGGTCCGCCATTTCGGATCGCTGCACGCCTGCTGCCGTGCCCATGCCATGACCCATTTCCGATTCCGCGCGCAGCCAGATTTTGCCCGGAAACAGCCGCTCGAAGCGGGCGACATATTTGCTATTCTGCCACAATTCGACGCGGCGGTCGTTGAGGCCGACGCTGACAAGCGTATCGACGGGATTCTTGGCCGAGAGCAGCATATTGTAGCTGTCCATCGCCAGCAGGCCGCGATAGCCGTCGGCGGTGCGCGGATCGCCCACTTCGTCGAACTGATTGGCGCCATTGTCTGCTGCTTCGATGCGCAGCGGATTGAGGAGCGCGCTCAGCAGAGCTTGCCCCGAGAATAGGTCAGGCCGCTTCAGCACAGCTGGACCGACCAGGGCGCCGCCCATGCTGGCGCCTATGGCCATGGGTCCGCGCGCCGTGCTGATCTTCTTGTCACGGAGCCATTGGGCGCAGGCGTGGAAATCCTCATGGCCGCGCGGCTTGTTAAGGCCGCGGCCAGCCTGATGCCAGGCCGCGCCCTTTTCCCCGCCGCCGCGAACGCCGCAGATCGCAAAGGCGCCACCTTCGGCGATAAAGGGCAGCGAGTCCCGGCCAAGGCCTGGCCTGATCATGGACTGGCCGTAGCCGCCATAGGCCATGAGTGCGGTCGGCCAGCCGCCCTGCGGGCGATCCTTGCCATGCAGGACAACGATGGGGACCCGGGTGCCGTCGGCGCTGACCGCTTCGCCCTCTTCCACCATGATGTCGCGCGCTTCAGCCGGGGTGGGCGTGGCGAAGCCCGTGTCGATCAGGCGCCCGCCGCGGAGCAGGTAGCCACCGGTTTCGCGGTTCCAACTCGACAGGCCAAAGCTGAAGCCGTTGCCGCTGTTGTCCGGTACGATGCCGAACAGGTCGCCGCTGGCCATGGGCAGCGCGATCTTACGGCCGGGCCCGTTGCCCTGCGTGTAATAATAGACACCGACCGTGCCTGCCGATTTGGTCTTCACATAAAGGTCTCGGCTGTCGGCGTGGAGGCTGTCCAACAGTTCGTCCGGCCGGTCCGTTCGCAGCGTCCGCGCCGGACCCAGCGATGCGTCGGCACGGATCGGCTGGACCTGAAGGACCGTGCGATCGCCTTGCTGCTTCAAGGTGTAGAAGCGATCACCGAGGACCGCGGCATCCAGTATCTTGTCCGACAGCGTAACGACCTGCCGCCACTTGAGGCGGTCGGTTCCGAGTGCCGCGACCGGGCCAAGCCACAGCTTTTCTTCAGACCGTGCGGCGGAGCCATAGCCAAGGGCCCAGCGCGCGCCAGGCGCGAACGCGATCAATCCCGCTTCCTCGGGGATGAACCCGGGCGCGTGACCGACACCGAACAGCGGCGTGCCTGGCCCAGAGGCGCCGACCGTCTTCAGATAGGCGATGTCGCCGAACATCGGGTCGGGATAGGCGCCCGGCGCGGACATTCTGTTGTAGACGTAACGGCGGTTGTCGAGCCAGGTCGCGCGATCTTCACCCCATACGGTTTCGACCCGTTCGAGCCGCCGCGGGGTCGCGTCGGTCGTCCAGATTTCGATCGCGCCGGCTTCGCTTCCGCCCTTGTAGCGGTTGAACGCGACGAGCTTCCCGTCGGGCGACAGCGAAATATTGCCGGCCAGTTCGCCGGACTTGTCCTTGTTGGGATCGAACAGCAGCCGCTCCATCCCGCCGCGCAGCAAGTAGAGCCGAGAGAATTGGTCGCCGGGGTGGCGTCGCGTGACGATGGCGGTCGGTCCAGACGATACATATCCGCGGAACTGGACCACGTCGGCCGCCAGCCGCTCGGCGCGGGCCAGCAGTGCGGCACGTTTGGGCAAAGATTCCAGCATCGGCCGCGCCTTTGCGTCGCGTTCGAGCGACCATTGTTTCAACGCCTCGGCATTGGCCTTGTCTTCCATCCAGCGGTCGTCATCGACCGCGGTGATTCCGAAGCGGGTTTCGGTAACAGGCTGATTTGCGGGAACCGGCGCGGCAACGGCGGCCGCAACCATGAAAAGGAACGACATGGGAAACTCCCCCCTTTTACACAGCGCCCCGGCAAGCGCGCTGATCGAAGGCTTGTCCAACTCGGCCGAAAAAGCAACATGGCCTAGGCACTTGCAGCGACGGCGGCGGTCCTTGCCATCTGACTTGTCGGCAATGGGTCCGGCGGTGTAACAAATCGCCTACGAATCCATGCCTTCCATCGATCCATTCTCCGCTCGCCCCGGTTTTGAACACGGTCATCTCGCAGCCATTGTTGAGTCCAGTAGCGACGCGATCATCTCGAAAGACCTCGACGGCATCATCCGCAGCTGGAACCGCGCCGCGGAGCGCATTTTCGGTTGGAAGCAGGAGGAGATCGTCGGCCAGTCGATCCGCACGTTGATCCCTGCCGACTGCCAGAACGAAGAAGACGATATCCTTTCGCGTGTTCGCAAAGGTGAGTTGGTGCCGAAATTCGAGACCGTCCGCTTGCACAAGGATGGCTCGACCCTGGCGGTCGCAATTACGGTATCCCCCATTCGCAGCGACGAAGGCGCGATCGTCGGCGCATCCAAGATCGCTCATCCCATAAAGCATGAAGTCGAATTCCGTCGGACGTTGCAGGAAAGCGAGGCACGCTTCCGCGCACTCGCGGACAACATTCCGCAATTGGCATGGATGGCCGATTCCGAAGGCTGGATCTTCTGGTACAACAAGCGCTGGTTCGACTACACTGGGACCGATCTTGCCGCGATGGAAGGCTGGGGGTGGAAAAAGGTCCACCATCCCGACCATATCGACCGCGTCGTGGCGCGCATCCAGCAGTGTTTCGACACCGGCGAGGAGTGGGAAGACACTTTCCCGCTGCGCGGTGCAGACGGCAGTTTTCGCTGGTTCCTGAGCCGGGCCAAGCCGATCTTCGACGCCGACGGCAGGGTTCGCCTTTGGTTCGGGACCAACACCGACATCACCCAGCAACGCGAGCATGAGCAACAGATCGACCTGCTGATGGGCGAGGTTAATCACCGCAGCAAGAATATCCTGGCGTTAATCCAGGCGATCCTCCACCGCACCGGCCGCCATATCGACCCCGATTTCGTGCGCGATTTTGAACGGCGAATTGCCGCCTTGGCGGCCAACCAGGACCTGCTGATCCGACGCGGCTGGTCGGGGGTCGCGATGGGCGATCTGGTTCGATCGCAGCTGTCGGCCTACGAAGAATTGTTCGACGAACGCATCATCTTTTCGGGTCCCGAAGGAATGGTCCTGCGCCCGTCCGCCGCCGAGGCGCTCGGCCTTGCGATCCACGAACTCGGAACGAACGCCGTCAAATATGGCGCATTGTCCAACGACAAAGGCCGACTGTATGTGGAATGGGCGGTCGGCGGGACCGAGGCCGACCCCCGCTTCCGCCTCAGCTGGCGCGAAATTGGCGGGCCGCCGGTGAAGCCACCGTCCCGCAAGGGCTTCGGCTCCGTCCTGACCTCCCGGAACGTCGAGCGATCCATGTCTGCAACGGTGACCCAGGAGTTCAAGCCTAAGGGGCTTGTTTGGAGTTTCGACGCTCCGCTCGCTCAAGTCGATTTGCCTGATCAGATTCCACAGGAATGAGCGCTGCACTGTTGGGGTACCGCCCGCCCCGGAGCGCCTTGCATTTGCTGGCGAATCTGGTAGAGGCGCGCCCTTCCAAGACATTTGTCGTGGGATTGCGGGAGGTTCGTTCGCGAGCCGCTTGTACCGCTAAACTTGAACGGGATGCGCGCCGCAAGGGGCAAGTCCCACTAAAGAGTGAGAAAAATGGCTAAGAAAATCACGGGCTATATCAAGCTCCAGGTGCCGGCTGGCACCGCCAATCCGTCGCCGCCGATCGGCCCGGCCCTGGGCCAGCGCGGCGTCAACATCATGGAATTCTGCAAGGCCTTCAACGCCGCGACGCAGGACCTTGAAAAGCAGATGCCGATCCCGACGATCATCACCGTCTATGCGGATCGCAGCTTCTCGTTCGTCACCAAGACCCCGCCGGCGTCGTTCCTTCTGAAGAAGGCCGCAAAGCTGAAGTCGGGTTCGAAGGAGCCGGGCAAGGTTTCGGCGGGCACCATCAAGCGCTCGCAGCTCGCGGAAATCGCGGAAATGAAGATGAAGGATCTCTCGGCGAACGACATCGACGCCGCGACCAAGATCATCGAAGGCTCGGCCCGCGCGATGGGCCTCCAGGTTGTGGAGGGCTAAGACCATGGCAAAGCTGACCAAGAAGCAGAAGAGCCTCGACGGCAAGGTCCAGGCCGACAAGCTGTACGGCGTCGACGAAGCGCTGGGTCTCGTGAAGAGCCTCGCCACGTCGAAGTTCGACGAAAGCGTCGAAGTCGCCATCAACCTCGGCGTCGACCCGCGCCACGCCGACCAGATGGTCCGCGGCGTCGTCAACCTGCCCAAGGGCACCGGCAAGACCGTCAAGGTCGCCGTGTTCGCCAAGGGCGCCAAGGCCGACGAAGCGACCGCCGCCGGTGCCGACCGCGTCGGTGCCGAAGACCTGATGGAAGCGATGCAGAACGGCGAGACCAACTATGACCGCGTCATCGCGACGCCGGACATGATGGGTGTCGTCGGCCGCCTCGGCAAGGTGCTGGGCCCCAAGGGCCTGATGCCGAACCCGAAGCTGGGCACCGTCACCATGGACGTGACCAAGGCGGTCACCGACGCCAAGGCGGGCCAGATCGAATTCCGCGTCGAAAAGGCCGGCATCATCCACGCCGGCATCGGCAAGGCGAGCTTCCCGGAAGCCGATCTCAAGGCCAATTTCGACGCGTTCGTGGACGCGATCGTCAAGGCCAAGCCGACCGGCGCCAAGGGCAAATATGTCCGCAAGATCGCGCTCAGCTCGACCATGGGCCCGGGCGTCAAGATCGACATCGCGGAAGTCGCCGGCGCCTAAGCGTCACGACAGCCTGAAGAACGGGAAGGCCGGGGCGGAAACGCTCCGGCCTTTTCTTGTCACGGGCCTGCGCTACAGTGCCGCGATGGAAAATATCGGCGGCGACCTCACCTTCATGACTCCTCAGCCGATTGCGGCCGAGCATCTGGCCGCAATGCGGGCAGACGGGGAGGAGCGCCGCTATCGCGCGGGCGACATGGTCTGCGAGATCGGCGAGCGGATGGACCGCTTCATCTACATCCTCTCCGGCGACGTCGAGGTGGTCGATCCCTACACGGGCGGTCGGCTGCTTCCGTTCACCATACGCGACGGACAATTCCTGGGGGAAATCGCCTTCCTCAACGCCGGCCGCTGGACATTGGGCATGCGCGCCTGCGCCGACACGCTGACCCTCGAGGTTCCGCGCGTCGCGATGCTGGAATTGATGGCGGATGTCCCCGAATTGTCCGACCACATCCTGTCGGTCTTTGCCGCGCGGCGGCGGCGAACCTTCGAGGAAGGCCGCAGCTCATTGAAGCTGATCGGCGCCGACCTCGATCCGGCCGTGCAGCGGGTCGCCTCCTTCCTGTCGCGCAACCGTATTCCCTTCCAGTCCTACGACCTTGACGGGACCGACGACGAAAGCGCGTCGCTGTGCCGTCTTTCGGGTCATGGTCCGGCAGTGGTCTTCGGCACCGATCGGATCATCGAGGACCCATCCCCGCGCAAGGTTGCCAGCCTACTCGGGCTCGACCTCGACGCGGCGATCGACGAGACGCTCGACCTCATCATCGTCGGCAGCGGTCCGGCGGGGGTCGCGGCCGCCGTCTATGCCGGGTCCGAGGGGCTTAGCGCGCTGGTCATCGAGGATACGGCGATCGGCGGCCAGGCCGGGACGTCGAGCCGGATCGAAAACTACATGGGCTTCCCGACGGGCATCTCGGGCGCCGACCTCGTCTATCGCGGCCAGATCCAGGCGATGAAGTTCGGCACCCGCTTCGCCATGCCGCGGCGGGTGTCCGCGCTGACCCGCAACGACGACGGCAGCTTTTGCGTGACGCTGGACGACGAGCAGACGGTCTGCGCCCGCGCGGTACTGGTCGCCGCGGGCGTGCAATATCGCCGCCTGCCGCTCGACCGGCTGCAGGAATATGAGGGCGCCGGCGTCTATTATGCCGCGACCGAGATGGAAGCGCGCTTCTGCGCACGGACTGAGGCCGTCGTTGTCGGTGGCGGCAACTCGGCCGGTCAGGCGGCGATGTATCTGTCGCGCGCCGCGCACCACGTCCATGTGCTGGTGCGCGGCGACAGCCTGGCGGAATCGATGTCGGCTTACCTTAGTCACCGTCTGGACGCCGATCCGCGTATCACCATCCATTATCGCAGCCAGGTCAGCGCGCTGCATGGCGACGAGCGGCTGCGCCAGGTGACGATCCGCAGCGACAAGTACGAGCGCACGATCGATTGTTCCGCGCTGTTCATCATGGTCGGGGCCGCGCCCAATACCGAGTGGCTGTCGGGGCTGGTCGAACTCGATGCCAAGGGTTTCATTCCGACCGGCCGCGACGCCGGCGGCGACAGCAGCTTCGCGACCTCGCACCCGGGCATCTACGCGGTGGGCGATGTCCGCTCGGGCTCGGTCAAGCGCGTAGCGTCGGCGGTCGGCGAAGGATCGGTCGTGGTGTCGGCAATCTGGTCCTATCTGGACAGGACGGCCCGCGAGGCAGAAAGTCGGCCGGAGGGGGCATTGCAAGGAGTCGCGTAATGCGCCTGATCTCTCTCGCCCTGCTAGCGGCCATCGCCGCACCGGCCGCCGCCCAGCCCGTCGCGATCGACGTCCACCTGTCCAACTTCAAGTTCGAACCCAAGACGATCGAGCTGAAGGCGGGACAGGATTATATCCTTACCCTGATCAACGACGGCAGCGGCGGTCACAGCTTCTCCGCCAAAGAGTTTTTCGCCGCCGCCAGCGTCGATGCCGCCGACGGGGTGCTGATTCAGAAGGGCGCCATCGAAATAAAGGGCGGCGACCGACGCGCCGTCCATTTCAGGGCGCCCGCCGCCGGCACCTACAGCCTCAAGTGCAGCCATGCCTTCCACAGCGGATTCGGCATGAAGGGCGAAATTGTGGTGCGTTAAGCACCGCAGGCGCTTGACTTTTTGCACTGCAACAGTAGTGGAGCCCCCGACCGTCGCCTTCGGGTGGCGTTCTCGTCCGAGACAGTCGCTGGAGCTTGCTCCTTAATTCGCGGCCTAGACGGGGAAAAGGAATTCATAAGACGGCGACGCCATTTCGTGCGTTTCCGCGCTTTCGATCCATCCCCCGGACATCTCGGAGTTGTGGGCTCGCCCGCAGCTCCAAAACCCTTGCCGGATGGTCCGGCATGGGAATGACTAGGAGTATGGCATGGATCGTTCGCAAAAGGCTGATCTGGTTGCCGAGCTGAAGGATGTCTTCGCCGAAACGGGCGTTGTGGTTATTACCCGCAACCTCGGTCTTTCGGTGGCGCAGTCGTCTGACCTGCGCTCGAAGATGCGTGATGCCGGTGCCCAGTTCAAAGTTGCGAAGAACCGGCTTGCCAAGATTGCACTCGAGGGTTCCGACTACAGCCCGCTCAGCGACCTCCTCACGGGGCCGACTGCGCTGGCGACGTCGTCGGATCCGGTCGCGGCCGCCAAGGTCGCGGTCGAGTTTGCCAAGACCACCGATCGATTCGAAATCGTCGGCGGTGCGATGGGCACGACCCTTCTCGATGTGAATGGCGTCAAGGCGCTGGCCGAGCTTCCGTCGCTCGACCAGCTGCGCGGCACTCTCGTGGGCCTCATCCAGGCGCCCGCGACCAAGATTGCCCGTATCGCCAAGGAGCCGGGTGGCCAGCTGGCGCGCGTTCTCGCCGCCAAGGCCGCAGCTTAAGTTCTTATACCAACGCACGAAACTTACGGACCAGTTGGTCCACTAGGAGACTAAAATGGCTGACCTCAACAAGATCGTCGACGACCTGTCGGCTCTGACCGTCCTCGAAGCGGCTGAACTCGCCAAGCTTCTCGAAGAAAAGTGGGGCGTTTCGGCCGCCGCTGCCGTCGCCGTTGCCGGCCCGGCCGCCGGTGCCGCTGCCCCGGCTGCTGAAGAGCAGACCGAGTTCGACGTGATCCTCACCGGCGACGGTGGCAAGAAGATCAACGTCATCAAGGAAGTCCGCGCCATCACCGGCCTGGGCCTCGGCGAAGCCAAGACCCTCGTTGAATCGGCTCCGAAGGCCCTCAAGGAAGGCGTCAACAAGGACGAAGCCGAAAAGATCAAGAAGCAGATCGAAGAAGCCGGCGGCACCGTCGAGCTCAAGTAAGCTTCTGCATCGATTTCACGGATGTCTTGAAGCGTCCGTGGATGGGAAGGGGCGACCTCGCAAGAGGTCGCCCTTTTTCTTTGGCGCCGAAAATCGACGCACCCTATTCCGGTTTCGCTTGCCGCCCCTCGCCCCCGCGCTACGATATTGGAATCGGGGGAATGAGACGTGTCTGTCGTTGAGTACAACTTTCCGTTCGCGGTAGCCTTTGCGGTCCTGCTGCTGATCGCTGTCGCGCAGGTCATCGGCCTTGGCGACCTGATCGGCGATGCGGACCATGATGTCGACGCCGGTTATGCCGACGCCGGCGCGCTGGAGGGTCTGGCGAGCCTGCTGGGGATCGGACGAGTGCCCTTCCTCATCTGGCTTTCGATCCTGTTGCTGATGTTCAGCGGGATCGGCGTTACCGGACAATTTTTGCTCGACTCGATCCTTGGGTCGATGATGCAGCCGACCCCGGCCGCCCTTCTCGCCGCCTTTCCGGCAGTGATCACGACCGCAATAGTATCGCGCCTGCTCGCGCCCATCATTCCGCGTGACGAGACCACGGCCGTGGGTATTGAAACGCTGGTCGGCAAGCGCGGGACGGTCGACATCGGGACCGCGCGTCGCGGCTGCCCGGCCCGCGTCATCGTTCGCGATGCCTACGCACAACCGCATAATGTGATGGTCGAACCGCACGACGACGGAGCCGAATTCGTCGCCGGTGAAGAGGTGCTGCTGGTGCGCCTCGAGGACGGCCTATTTTACGCCATCAGCACGGCGGACCGGCGGCTCGGCCCGGTCGACTGATTGATCAATGGAGTCTGCAATGAACGAGTTGGTACCGATTGCCATTTGGGGCGGCGGAGGTTTCCTCGTCCTGATCGTGCTCGGCTGGTCGCTGGCCAAGCTGTACGTCCGAGCCACGAAGGAAGTCGGCTTCGTCCGCACCGGTTTCGGCGGGGAAAAAGTCGTGATGAACGGGGGCGCTTTGGTGCTGCCGGTGCTGCACGAGACCATGCCGGTCAACATGAATACTGTCAGACTGGCGGTTGAGCGCAAGAATCAGGACGCGCTGATCACGCTCGACCGGCTGCGGATCGACGTGAAGGCGGAATTCTACGTTCGCGTGAAGCCCGATGCCGGCTCGATCGCCATGGCCGCCCAGACGCTCGGCCAGCGCACGATGCAGCCGGAAATGCTGAAGGACCTGGTCGAAGGCAAGTTCGTCGATGCGTTGCGCTCGGTCGCGGCGGGGATGACGATGAACCAGCTGCACGAACAGCGCGCCGACTTCGTCCAGAAGGTGCAGCAGGTGTCGTCGTCGGATCTGGCGATGAACGGGCTGGAGCTGGAATCGGTTTCGCTGACCGGCCTCGACCAGACGTCGATCGAGCATTTCAACGCCAACAACGCGTTTGACGCGGAGGGCCTGACCAAGCTCACCGAGCAGATCGAACTGCGCAAGAAGGCGCGCAACGACATCGAAAAGGACACACGCGTCCAGATGGAGACCAAGAACCTCGAAGCCGACAAGAAGAGCTTCGAGATCAGCCGCGACAATGAATTCGCCCGGCTGGAACAGGAGCGCGAGATCGAGACCCGGCGTGCGGCACAGGCGGCCGAGGTTGCGCGCGAACAGGCCCAGCGCAACCAGGAGGCTGAAGCCGCCCGGATCGAGGCGCAGCGGGTGATCGACGCACAGAAGATCGAGGCCGAACGCGCAATTCAGGAAGCGACCATCGCGCAGCAGCAGGCGGTCGAAATCGCGCGGCAGGAACAGCAGATCGCGGTCCAGAACAAGAGCCGCGAGGAAAGCCAGGCCAAGGCCGAAGCCGATGCCGCCCGCGCCAAGGCGGTTTCGGCCGAGGAAGGCGTCACGACCGCCCGCGATACCGAAGTCGCCGAACGCGAAAAGCGCATCGAACTGATCGAGGCGGCCAAGATCGCAGAACGCGAAGCCATCCGCATCAAGGTCGAGGCGGAAGCCGAAAAGGATGCGGCGACCAACCGCGCCGAGGCGGCCAAGCTGGAAGCACAGGGGCAGGCGGACGCCGAAAAGCTGCGCGCCGAAGCCGCGCGTGTCCGCTTCGAGGTCGAGGCGGCGGGCCAGAAGGCAATCAACGAGGCGGCGAACCTGCTGTCCTCGTCGCAGATCAGCCTGAAGTTCAAGATGGCGCTGCTCGAAGTCCTGCCCGAGGTGGTGCGCGAGAGCGCCAAGCCGCTGGAAGCGATCGATTCGATCAAGATCGTGCAAGTCGACGGTCTCAACGGGCGCGGCGGCGGCGGCGAAGGCGCGGCCCCACCGACGGGCCAGGGCGGACTGGCGCAGGACGCGGTTGCCGCCGCCCTCGCCTATCGCGCCCAGGCGCCGATGATCGACGGACTGATGAAGGAACTTGGGCTCCACGGCGGCACGCTAAACGGGATGACCGAAAGCGCGCCAACGCTTGAGCTGGACCATGAGGGCGAAGCGAGGCCGGCCAAGGTTGCCAAGGCGAAGAAGGCGGATGAAAAACCAACGCAGGCCGACGCCGCGACCGGCGACTAAGGGGTCCTAGCACATCGTTTGACGGGGGCGGTGCAGCGATGTGCCGCCCCTCTTTTGCGCTAAAGGCCCAGCAGCCGTTTCAGCAGATCGATGTCGAGCGCTTCGCTGGGCCCGAACCAGACAACGTTCTCGGTATGATCGGCCAGGTCGTCGCCGGTCGAAGCATGCGCAAAGACGGTCAGCCCGCCACGGGCGACGCTAAGGAAGGTTGCGACCTCGCCGAAGCGATTGGCGGGCACCGTCAGCTGGACGCTGCCGCGCGGATGCGGACCGACCGGCTTCAGGTGGAAATGTCCCACCGCCACGCCGAACCGTCGCTGGACCTCGGCGGCGAGCATCCTGGCCCTTTCGACCTCTTCCGGGTCGTAATAAATGTGCGCGTGGAAATCGCGGATCGTCACGTCGGCCATCACAAGGCCTCCTTTCATGCCCAATCTGGCGCGGACCAGGGAACGATCAAGGCGGAACATCATTGATACCGCGCGCCAATCCGCCCTTCCCCCTTGCGTGCTGTCGGATTCGCGCTATATCCAACCCATCCAAACATATCGGCTCCGCCGCACCATAAGGTGTGCCCGGGGCTTTTCCTGTCCCCGCCGGGACACGGGCCGAAAGCGCAACGGTTCGCACGTATGGCGGGAAATTAACGGGAAACGCGCCACCGACAACCACAGGGCACGCGTGCCTCGACGCATGCCCCGAGCGCAGGGAAGCAGATGGCTACCAAGAGCAAAGACGTGCCGACCATGGCCCGCAGCACCAAGCAGCGCCGCATTCGCAAGATTTTCGGCAACATCCACGAAATCAGCGAAATGCCGAACCTCATCGAGGTCCAGCGCGATTCCTACGAGCAGTTCCTGCGCTCCGATCCGTCGATCGGCTATGTTTCCGGCCTCGAAAAGACGCTGCGCAGCGTCTTCCCGATCCAGGACTTCGCCGGCACCGCGCATCTCGACTTCGACCATTATGTGCTCGAGGAACCCAAGTTCGACACCGACGAGTGCCGCCAGCGCGGACTGACCTATGCCGCGCCGATGCGCGTGACGCTGCGCCTCACCTCCTTCGAAATCGATCCCGACACCGAGGCCAAGTCGGTCATCGATATCAAGGAACAGGACGTTTACATGGGCGACATGCCGCTCATGACCCAGAACGGCACCTTCATCGTCAACGGCACCGAGCGCGTCATCGTGTCGCAGATGCACCGTTCGCCGGGCGTCCTGTTCGACCATGACCGCGGAAAGACCCACGCGTCCGGCAAGTACCTGTTCGCCGCGCGCGTCATTCCGTACCGGGGTTCGTGGCTCGACTTCGAATTCGACGCCAAGGACATCGTCAACGTCCGTATCGACCGCAAGCGCAAGCTGCCGGTCACCGCGCTGCTGCACGCGCTGGGCCTGTCGAGCGAGGAAATCCTTAACACCTTCTACAACCGCCTGACCTATGTCCGCGGCAAGAACGGCTGGCAGATCCCCTACACGCCCGAAGGCTGGCGCGGCCAGAAGCCGAACCACGACGTGGTCGACGCCGACAGCGGCGAAGTGATCTTCAAGGCGCACGAAAAGATCAGCCCGCGCAAGGCGAACGTCGCCGGCAAGGACGGCCTCAAGAACGTCATCATCCCGACCGAAGAAATCTTCGGCCGCTTTTCGGCCTATGACCTCATCAACGAGAAGACGGGCGAAATCTACGTCGAAGCCGGTGACGAAATCTCGGCCGAAAACCTCGAAAAGCTGGACAAGGCCGGCGTCGACCGCCTCGAACTGCTCGACATCGACTACATCAACACGGGCCCCTGGATCCGCAACACGCTGAAGGCCGACAAGTCGGAAGACGGCGATAGTGCGCTGGCCGATATCTATCGCGTCATGCGCCCCGGCGAACCGCCGACGCGCGAAACCGCTGACGCGCTGTTCTACGGCCTGTTCTTCGATCCGGAACGCTACGACCTGTCGGCCGTCGGCCGCGTCAAGCTCAACATGCGCCTTGGTCTCGACGCCGAGGACACCGTCACCACCCTGCGCCGCGAAGACATCATCGCGGTCGTCCAGGAGCTGGTGAACCTGAAGGACGGCAAGGGCGAAATCGACGATATCGACAACCTCGCCAACCGCCGCGTCCGTTCGGTCGGCGAATTGCTGGAAAACCAGTATCGCGTCGGCCTGCTGCGCATGGAGCGCGCGGTCAAGGAGCGCATGAGCAGCGTCGATGTGTCGACCGTCATGCCGAACGACCTCATCAACGCCAAGCCGGCGGTCGCCGCGGTCCGTGAATTCTTCGGCAGCAGCCAGCTGTCGCAGTTCATGGACCAGACCAACCCGCTGTCGGAAGTCACCCACAAGCGCCGCGTGTCGGCGCTTGGGCCGGGCGGTCTCACCCGTGAACGCGCAGGCTTTGAAGTCCGCGACGTCCACCCGACCCACTATGGCCGTATCTGCCCGATCGAAACGCCGGAAGGCCCGAACATCGGTCTGATCAACAGCCTCGCGTCGTTCAGCCGCGTCAACAAGTACGGCTTCATCGAAACCCCGTACCGCAAGGTCGTCGACAACAAGGTGACCGACGAGGTCGTCTACCTGTCGGCCATGGAAGAAGCCAAGCACACCATCGCGCAGGCGAACGCCGAGCTCGATGCCAAGGGCGGCTTCGTCGAGGAAATCGTCTCGAGCCGCCGCAACGGCGACTTCCTGATGGCCCCGCGCGACACCATCACCCTGATGGACGTCAGTCCCAAGCAGCTGGTGTCGGTCGCGGCCTCGCTCATTCCGTTCCTGGAAAACGACGACGCCAACCGCGCGCTGATGGGCTCGAACATGCAGCGCCAGGCCGTTCCGCTGATCCAGGCCGATGCGCCGCTGGTCGGCACCGGCATGGAAGAAACGGTTGCGCGTGACTCGGGCGCGGCCATCGCGGCCCGCCGTCCGGGCGTGATCGACCAGGTCGACGCCACCCGTATCGTCGTGCGTGTCACCGGCGACCTTCGTCCGGGCGAAAGCGGCGTCGACATCTACACGCTGCAGAAGTTCCAGCGTTCGAACCAGTCGACCTGCATCAACCAGCGTCCATTGGTGAAGGTGGGCGACACGGTCGACGCCGGCGAAATCATCGCCGACGGTCCCTCGACCCAATTCGGCGAACTGGCGCTCGGCCGCAACGTGCTCGTCGCGTTCATGCCGTGGAACGGCTACAACTACGAAGACTCTATCCTGATCAGCGAACGCATCGTGAAGGACGACGTCTTCACCTCGATCCACATCGAGGAATTCGAAGTCGCCGCCCGCGACACCAAGCTTGGGCCGGAAGACATCACCCGCGACATCCCGAACGTCGGCGAGGAAGCGCTTCGCAACCTCGACGAAGCGGGCATCGTCTACATCGGCGCCGAAGTCGAACCGGGCGACATCCTGGTCGGCAAGATCACGCCGAAGGGCGAAAGCCCGATGACGCCGGAAGAAAAGCTGCTCCGCGCCATCTTCGGTGAAAAGGCCAGCGACGTGCGCGACACCTCGCTCCGCCTGCCGCCGGGCGTCAGCGGCACGATCGTCGACGTCCGCGTCTTCAACCGTCACGGCATCGACATCGACGACCGTACGCGTGCGATCCAGACGGAAGAGAAGGAACGCCTGCGCAAGGACGCGAACGACGAAAAGGGCATCCTCAATCGCGCCACCTATGCGCGTCTGTCGGAAATGCTGATCGGCCAAGTCGCGACCGCGGTGCCCAAGGGCGTAAAGAAGGGCGAAACCCTGTCCGCCGAAACGCTGGACGGCGTTGAAAAGGCCGACTGGTGGAAGATCGCCGTCAAGGACGACGACCGCCAGGCCGACCTCGAAGCCCTGAAGGCGCAGTATGACGAGGCCGTCGCGGCCATCAACCGCCGCTTCGAAGACCGCGTCCAGAAGGTCGAGGCCGGTGACGAGCTCGCCCCGGGCGTGCTCAAGATGGTCAAGGTGTTCGTCGCGGTGAAGCGCAAGCTGCAGCCGGGCGACAAGATGGCCGGCCGTCACGGCAATAAGGGCGTCATCAGCCGCATCCTGCCGATCGAGGACATGCCGTTCCTCGAAGACGGGACGCACGCCGACATCGTCCTCAACCCGCTGGGCGTGCCGTCGCGCATGAACGTCGGGCAGATCTTCGAAACGCATCTCGGCTGGGCCGCGCGCGGCCTCGGCAAGCAGATCGGCGAAATGCTCGAAGACATGCATGCCAAGGGCGGCGAACTGGCCGGCAAGGACGTCAAGGAAATCCGAGCCAAGCTGAAGGACGTCTATGGCGATGCCTATTCGAAGGACATCGACGACCGCACGGACGAGCAGGTCATGGACCTGGCCGCCAACCTGGTCGGCGGTATCCCGATGGGCACCCCGGTGTTCGACGGTGCCCGCGAAGCCGACGTTTCGGAAGCACTGGCCAATGCGGGTCTCGACACCTCTGGCCAGTCGACCCTGTACGATGGCCGCACCGGCGAACCGTTCGACCGCAAGGTCACGCTGGGCGTCATCTACATGCTGAAGCTGCACCACCTGGTCGACGACAAGATCCACGCGCGTTCGATCGGCCCGTACAGCCTCGTCACCCAGCAGCCGCTGGGCGGCAAGGCGCAGTTTGGCGGCCAGCGTTTCGGCGAAATGGAAGTCTGGGCCCTGCAGGCCTACGGCGCCGCCTACACGCTGCAGGAAATGCTGACCGTGAAGTCGGACGACGTGGTCGGCCGTACCAAGGTCTACGAAGCGATCGTCAAGGGCGACGACACGTTCGAGGCAGGCATTCCGGAGAGCTTCAACGTGCTCGTCAAGGAAATGCGCAGCCTCGGCCTCAACGTCGAGCTCGACAGCCACGACGCCGAGGGTGACGAACCCGCCGCGATCGCCGCCGAGTAAGCCACTGGATATTCCTTCCCTCCTGCTGATGCAGGAGGGGGTTGGAGATTGAAGAAATGAACGAACTGACCAACTTCGCGAACCCGGTGGCCAAGCCGGAGACTTTCGACCAGATCAAGATCGGCATCGCCTCGCCGGACAAGATCCGCTCGTGGAGCTTCGGCGAGATCAAGAAGCCGGAAACGATCAACTATCGCACGTTCAAGCCCGAACGCGACGGCTTGTTCTGCGCGCGCATCTTCGGTCCGATCAAGGATTACGAATGCCTGTGCGGCAAGTACAAACGCATGAAGTACAAGGGCATCGTCTGCGAAAAGTGCGGCGTCGAAGTGACCGTGTCGAAGGTCCGCCGCGAACGCATGGGCCATATCGAACTGGCCGCGCCGGTCGCGCACATCTGGTTCCTGAAGTCGCTGCCGAGCCGCATCGGCCTGCTGCTCGACATGCAGCTGAAGCAGCTTGAGCGCATCCTTTACTTCGAATCCTATGTCGTGATCGAGCCGGGCCTGACCGCGCTCGAAAAGTACCAGCTTTTGTCGGAAGACGAGCTGCTGAGCGCTCAGGACGAATATGGCGAAGACGCTTTCTCGGCCGGCATCGGCGCGGAAGCGGTCAAGGTCATGCTGATGGACCTCGACCTCGAAGGCGAACGCCAGGCGCTGCTCGACGAGCTGGCCGTGACCAAGTCGGAACTGAAGCCGAAGAAGATCATCAAGCGGTTGAAGGTCGTCGAGAGCTTCCTTGAATCCGGCAACCGCCCGGAATGGATGATCCTCGACGTCGTTCCGGTCATCCCGCCCGAACTGCGCCCGCTGGTTCCGCTCGATGGCGGCCGCTTCGCGACGTCGGATCTCAACGACCTGTATCGCCGCGTCATCAACCGTAACAACCGCCTGAAGCGCCTGATGGAGCTGCGCGCGCCGGACATCATCGTCCGCAACGAAAAGCGCATGCTGCAGGAAGCCGTCGATGCGCTGTTTGACAACGGCCGCCGCGGTCGCACCATCACCGGTGCCAACAAGCGTCCGCTGAAGTCCTTGAGCGACATGCTGAAGGGCAAGCAGGGCCGCTTCCGTCAGAACCTGCTCGGCAAGCGCGTCGACTATTCGGGCCGTTCGGTCATCGTGACCGGTCCGGAACTGAAGCTGCACCAATGCGGCCTGCCGAAGAAGATGGCCTTGGAACTGTTCAAGCCGTTCATCTACTCGCGCCTCGACGCCAAGGGTCTGTCGATGACCCTCAAGCAGGCGAAGAAGTGGGTCGAAAAGGAACGCAAGGAAGTCTGGGACATCCTCGACGAAGTCATTCGCGAGCACCCGGTCCTGCTGAACCGCGCCCCGACGCTCCACCGCCTCGGCATCCAGGCGTTCGAACCGGTGCTGATCGAAGGCAAGGCGATCCAGCTTCACCCGCTGGTCTGCTCGGCCTTCAACGCCGACTTCGACGGTGACCAGATGGCCGTCCACGTTCCGCTGAGCCTCGAGGCCCAGCTGGAAGCGCGCGTGCTGATGATGTCGACCAACAACATCCTTTCGCCCGCCAACGGCAAGCCGATCATCGTGCCGTCGCAGGACATGGTGCTGGGTCTCTATTACCTCTCGATGGAGAAGGAAGGCGAACCCGGCGAAGGCTCGATCCTGGCCGACATGCAGGAAGTCCACCAGGCGCTCGCCGCCGGTGGCGTCACCCTGCACACCAAGATCGTCAGCCGCGTCCCGCAGACGGACGAGGCCGGCAACCAGTATATGAAGCGGTTCGAAACCACCCCGGGCCGCATGCTGCTGGGCGAGACGCTGCCGAAGTCGCACAAGGTGCCCTTCGAAACCGTCAACCGCCTGCTGACCAAGAAGGACATCGGCGACGTCATCGACGAAGTCTATCGTCACACCGGTCAGAAGGAGACCGTCCTGTTCGCCGACGCGATCATGGCGCTGGGTTTCCGCCACGCGTTCAAGGCCGGCATCAGCTTCGGCAAGGACGACATGGTCATTCCGGAATCGAAGGAAGCACTGGTCGACGAGACCCGCGCCCTCGTGAAGGACTATGAGCAGCAGTATCAGGACGGCCTGATCACGCAGCAGGAAAAGTACAACAAGGTGATCGACGCCTGGTCGCGTTGCGGCGACCGTGTTGCGACCGAGATGATGAAGGAAATCTCGGCCGTGAAGAAGGGCGACGACGGCCGCGAGCTTCCGACCAATGCCATCTACATGATGGCCCATTCGGGTGCCCGTGGTTCGCAGGCGCAGATCAAGCAGCTCGCCGGTATGCGCGGCCTGATGGCCAAGCCGTCGGGCGAGATCATCGAAACGCCGATCATCTCGAACTTCAAGGAAGGCCTCACCGTCCTTGAATACTTCAACTCGACCCACGGCGCCCGTAAGGGTCTTGCCGACACCGCGCTCAAGACGGCAAACTCGGGTTATCTGACCCGCCGCCTGGTCGACGTGTCGCAGGATGCGGTGATCATCGAGGAAGATTGCGGCACCGACCGCAAGCTGGAAATGCGCGCCATCGTCCAGGGCGGTGCGGTCATCGCCAGCCTCGCCGATCGCGTGCTGGGCCGCACCACCGCGGAAGACGTCGTCGATCCCAAGACCAATGACATCATCATCGCCGAGGGGACGCTGCTCGACGAACCGATGGTCGCCAAGCTCGAGGAAATCGGCCTGCAGGGCATCAAGATCCGCTCGCCGCTGGTCTGTGCCTCGAAGCAGGGCGTGTGCGCCAAGTGCTACGGTCGCGACTTGGCCCGCGGTACCCCGGTCAACATCGGTGAAGCGGTCGGCGTCATCGCCGCCCAGTCGATCGGTGAACCGGGTACGCAGCTGACTATGCGTACCTTCCACATCGGCGGCGCCGCGCAGCTCAACGAGCAGTCGAACCTGGAAAGCCCGGTCGACGGTACGATCGAACTGCGCGACATGCCGACGATCACCGATCCGCGCGGCCGCCATGTGTCGCTGTCGCGTTCGGGCGAAATCGCCATCCTCGACATGGATGGCCGCGAGCTCAGCACGCACCGTATCCCGTACGGCGCGCACCTGCTGGTCGAAAGCGGCCACATCGTCAGCCGTGGCGACCGCATCGCGGAATGGGACCCTTCGTTCAGCCCGGTCATCACCGAAAAGGCCGGTACGGTGAAGTTCCAGGACCTCATCGAAAACCGCACGCTGACCGAAGAAACCGACGAATCGACCGGTATCTCGCAGCGCAAGGTGATCGACGATCTCGCCAAGTCGAAGAAGGAAGACCTGCGTCCGCGCCTCACCCTGCTGGGTGACGATGCGGCCGAGGCGGGCGTTTATCGCCTGGCCCCGGGTGCGGTCATCTCGATCGAAGACGGTGCGAGCGTCCAGGCCGGTGAAGTGTTGGCGCGTATGCCGCGTGAAGCCGCCAAGACCCGCGACATCACCGGCGGTCTGCCGCGCGTCGCCGAACTGTTCGAAGCCCGCACGCCCAAGGACAAGGCGATCATCGCTCGCGTCTCCGGCCGTGTGCAGTTCCTCAAGGACTATAAGGCCAAGCGCAAGATTGCGATCGTTCCGGAAGACGGTTCGGATCCGCATGAAGAGCTGGTGCCCAAGTCGCGCGTCATCGACGTGCAGGAAGGCGACTATGTGAAGCGTGGCGACAATCTGGTGGGCGGTTCGCCCGACCCGCACGACATTCTCGAAGCCCTCGGTGTCGAGGCGCTGGCGGAATATCTCGTCGCGGAAATCCAGGAAGTCTATCGCTTGCAGGGCGTGAAGATCAACGACAAGCACATCGAGGTGATCGTTCGCCAGATGCTGCAGAAGGTCGAGATCACCGACGACGGCGACACGACGCTCCTCAAGGGCGAACAGGTCGACCGCGAGGAAATGGACGAGGTCAATGCCAAGCTCGGCAAGGGTCAGCGTCCGGCACAGGGCAAGCCGGTCCTGCTGGGCATCACCAAGGCGTCGCTGCAGACCCGCAGCTTCATCTCGGCCGCCTCGTTCCAGGAAACGACCCGCGTCCTCACCGAAGCATCGGTGCAGGGCAAGGTCGACATCCTGAACGGCCTCAAGGAAAACGTGATCGTCGGCCGGCTCATCCCGGCGGGTACCGGTGCGGGCATGAACCGCCTGCGCGTGGCCGCCTCGTCGCGTGACGCGTCGCTCCGCGCCCAGCAGCGCAAGCTGCAGGAAGCGCTGATCGCGCCGAACTCGGCCGCCGAAGAGCATGCCGCCGAACTGGCCCAGAACCCGCGCGATGCGTCGGCCGGTGGCCACGATCCGCTCGGCGACGTCGTGGCCTCCGGCCACGGCACCGACGAGGATGCCGGGGATTATCTCAACGAAGCTGAAGCCAGCACCGAAGAGTAAGTCGCCGAGCGTAAAGGCAGAAGAAGGCCGTCGCCCGACCCGGGCGGCGGCTTTTTTTTGCGTGTTGCGCCGGGCGGGCCCGCAATCCAATGTCATCACGATGTCCAGCGTCGAATGCGCCCCCGCGCCATCTTCTCCTGCTTCGCCGACTTTGTTCGAACGAATGCGCTTCGCCGGCAAATGGCGCGACTATCAGCAGCGCGTGATCGATGAGTTCGAACGTTTGATTTGCGACGACCGCATCCACGTCGTGGCGGCACCGGGTTCGGGAAAAACGATATTGGGCCTCGAGCTGATAAGGCGGATCGGTCGGCCCGCGATTGTGCTGGCGCCGACGGTCGCCGTGCGCAATCAGTGGATCGAGCGCCTAGTCCCGATGTTCCTTCGCGAGAAGCCAACGGCGGCCGAGGCCTCGACCCACCTGGTTCGATCGTCGACGCTCACTTGCGCCACCTACCAAGCCCTTTACGCCTTGTGGTCCGACCCCGATCCGTCGCGCTTTACGCAATTCGTCGAGCAGCCGTCGGCGGCGGGTCCGGTCACGTTGCTGCTCGACGAATGTCACCATCTTCGGCGCGAGTGGTGGCATGCGCTGCAAACCCTGATCGACCGATTACCCGGCGTGACGGTGGTCGCTTTGACGGCAACACCGCCCTACGATGCACCATATGCGGAATGGATCCGCTATCAGAAAGCATGCGGTCCAATCGATCTTGAGATCGGCGTGCCAGAACTGGTCCGCAACGGCGACCTTTGTCCGCACCAGGACTATGTTCATTTTTCCGAGCCGGAGCAGCCGACCATCGACTTGTTGCAGCGCCGAAGGGACACGATCGGCGAACTGCTGCGGGCAATCCGATCCGACGAGCAATTGATCGACGATCTGCTTCGTCACCCGTGGCTGGTCGTTCCGGAAGCCCATGTAGAAGCGATCCTTGACGCCCCTGAATTACTTTCGGCGATCCTTGTACTGATCGCGTCCAGCAGCAGGCCCCTGCCCGCTGCTCCGCTCAAGCTGCTGGGCGTTCGCGCCGATGAATTGCCGGTCGCTTCTGCCTTCTGGACCGCCACGCTGCTTGACGCGATCCTGTTCAGCCACAGCGAAATATTCCCGGCGGCTGCCGAACGATTGAAATCGTGGAAGCCGTTCCTTGCCGAACATGGACTTATCGAAGGCCAGCACGTTTGCCTGGGTGAAACGCGCTCAACCTTCAGCCTGATGGCGGGCAGCATCGCCAAACTAGGCAGCATCGTTGACATCGCGCGCGCCGAATTTGCCAATCTAGGCACGGATTTGCGCCTGGTTATCCTGACAGACCATGTGCGCACAGACGAATTTCCACGATCATTCACCCCGAACTACCGACCGTCGAAAATCGGCGTCGTGCCGATCTTCGACGCACTCCGCCGCAGCTCCATCAACGGCCTTAGGATCGCAGTGCTTAGCGGGAAGCTGGTCCTCATTCCGACCGACGCCGCTGCTGCCTTGGTGGGGGCATGTGAGAAGCGGGGGCTATCTCCTGCGGTGGTTCGCCGGACCTCGCTGCCTGGCTTGGCCTCCATCGTGCAGCTAGATTTCGAGGGTGCGGCTGACGGTTGTGCCGTCGAAATAATTACCGACTTGTTCGAGGCGGGCCATATCAACGTGCTGGTCGGTACACAGGCGCTACTCGGCGAAGGGTGGGACGCGCCGTCGGTTAACAGCCTAGTCCTGGCCAGCAACAGCGCCGCCTACATGCTGTCGAACCAGATGCGCGGCCGCGCTATCCGCATCGATCCCGAGCGGCCCGCGAAAGTGTCGAACATTTGGCACCTGGCGACGGTGGACCAACTCGCCCCGGTCGAAATCGCCGATCGGTTTGAATGGGGCAGCATGAACGAGCCAACCCTCATCCGTTCGGACTGGGAATTGCTGCAGCGGCGATTCGCGGCCTTCGAAGGGATCCCCAATCACGGTGACCCAAACATCCGTTCGGGTTTCGAACGGTTGGGAATGGACGGTAACGACATCGAAGCTGCCAATCGGGCGACGCTGGCGCTGGCGGCCGATCGACCGGCGATCGCTAGGCGATGGCACCAAGCGATCGGCGCTGCCACCCTGCGTTCCCATGTCCGCGAAATCGCGCAGGCGAATTACGATCCGCGTCACCTTTCATGGCGCGACACGCTACGCTGGCTGGCGGCCAGCGGGGCAAGTGGTGGTGCAATGGTCGCCGCGCATGAGGGACTACGCGTGGCACCTTCGTCCGACACTGCGCATCTTGCTGCGGCGGTGGCGATCGCATTCGGGATTTATGCCTTTCCTCGGTTTGCGAAAGCGTCGTGGTTGGCAATCAGGCATCGCACGCTGGAATCAAGCGTCGCCGAAGTCGGTAAAGTTGTGCTTTCGGGCTTGGCCGAGGCCGACCAGTTCAGTTTCGGGGATATCGAAACGGCCAAAGTCATAGGTGTGCGAAACCTATCCGGTGAGGTCGATATTTATGTCGATGGGCTCAATCGTGCGGAAGAGCGGATGGTTCTGGACGCGGTTGGCGAGGTATTGGGTCCGGTCGCAAACCCGCGCTATCTGCTGGAACGGCGCAGCGGCTGGGGACCTTGGCGGCGCCTCGATTATCATGCGGTTCCTGCAAGTATCGCCCAACGGAAGGAATGGGCCGAAGCCTTTCACCGCCTGTGGAAGCGGCACGTCGGGCCATCGACGCTGCTGTTTACACGTACCGTCGATGGGCGGCGCGCCTTGCTGCGCGCACGCGGCCAATCTCTTGCGGCAGGGTTTCAGCGTCGAGTCGATCGGCGATCAGCTTGGATGTAGACTACAAAAAAGCCCCGCGCGGCTCGATCCGGCGGGGCTCTTTCTCTGGCGTTTCGCTGGGTTTAGCAGCGGCCGCCATTAATGGTGTTTTCGGTGCAGTTTGCCGCCGACTTTAAATCGTCGCCGGCACCGCGGACCGTGTTGCACGCGGCCAGCACGACCATCAGGCCGATGACGGCGGCGGGCATCAATTTGCGGACCATGAATATCGCTCCATTATTTGAATGACGCGATAACCATGGCCCGCCAACGAAGCCGTTGTCTAGCCGAAACGGATTAGCAGTTGCCGCCGTTGATCGTGTTTTCGGTGCAATTGGCGACCGACTTCACGTCTTCGCCCGCGCCGCGGACCGTGTTGCAGGCGGTGATGGCGACCGCGCTGGCGATCAGGAACATGGTGGTAACCTTGCGAAGCATAATGTCCTCCTATCTGATGGCCAACGAACGCAGCAATCGCGTGAAGGTGCCATCACGGCGGCGAAATGTTCGCCGATTGCGATTTTCAGCGCTCACCACCCTTCCGATTGCCAGCCGATCCAGTTGGTGTATTATCATAGCATGACAGTACGTTGGCTTATCGCGGCGCTAGCCGTTTCCGTCGCCACGCCCGGCGCGGCATTCGACAAGGCGGTGTGGAAGGCGGATTATGCGCGGCTCAAGGTTGCGCTGGCGCAGAATTACGCCAATTTCGACTGGCAAGTCGATCATCGCGGCATCAATCTGAAGGGTGCCGACAGCTTCATCACCGACATGCTGGACAAGGCCGAGGACGACACGGCCGCGACGCTGGCGATCGTGAAGCTGGTCGAGGCGTTCGACGATCCGCACCTCGACCTGCGGGCCGGACCGCCGGCGGCCGATGCGCAAGCCGTTCCGTCATCGAGCATGGTGGCTGGGCCGGATGCGCCGGCCAGCGGATGCGATGCCGCCGGTTACCGAGACGGTCGGGCCGCCACCCGCCTGCCCTACCCTTCGGCGCCGGGCTGGATCGAGGTCAGTGCCGCGCCGTTCCAGGCCGGGCTGATCGGCGACATCGGCATCATCCGCATTCCGGCCTTCGGGGAAGATCAATATCGAACGGCCTGCACCGCGGTCGCCAAGACCGGAACGAGCGAGCGCGACCTGCAGCTGGCAACGAGGGCAGCGCTCAACCGCCAGCTGATCGGCCTTGTCCACAGCTTGCAGCAACGCGGCATGAAGCGGTTGGTCATCGACATCAGCCGCAACGGTGGCGGCAGCGAGTGGAGCAGCGAGGCGATCACCATCTTCGCCCCCGGCACCCTCACCCGCAACGAGCCCCGCCGCGTCGGCCCGAGCTGCGACCGCTCGTCACTGTGGCGGGGCGAGAAGCCCGGCTGCACCGCCTATCAGGACGGAATCCGCAAGGAAACCACCGCCGCATCGCCCGGCGAGAATGCGTGGAGCGGACCGCTGGCCATTCTCGCCGACCATCGCACCGCATCGGCTGCGGAAGAATTTATCACCTGGGCACGCGACAACCGCCGCGCGGTGATGGGCGGGGAACGGACGTCCGGCGCGGGCTGCGGCTATATGGACGGTGGGTCGGCCTTCGCGTTCCGCGCCGTCTCGATGCACCTGATGATCCCGAACTGCAGTCGCTTCACCCGCGACGGCATCAATGAAATCGAAGGCCAGCAGCCCGACCTCGTCATCGATTGGCCGACGCTCAGGCCAGAGATGGTCAAGCCGACGCTCGATTAAATTGTTCGCAATCAAGCCGCGCTAGGCGGGCTTGCGGGTGCGTTTGCCGCGCGCCTTGGGGGCGGCGGATTGCAGGAAATCGACGATCGCCTCGACCGCCGCATCCGGTGCCTCCTCGTGCGCCAGGTGGCCGAGATCGCCGAGCATTTGCAGTTCGGCGTTGGACAAGGCACCGGCGGCGCGCTTCACTGGCGACAGGCCTACGGCCCGGTCACCCGCCGAATGAACGAGCAAAACAGGATTTGCGATGGTCGGAAATGTGCGCTCAAGTTCGTCGAGGTCCCAGCCCGCCATCATCTGCAACGCACCGCTGCAATGGACGTCGTTGCCGAACAGGGTTTCGTAGCAGCGCAGGCCTGCGGCATCGATCGCCGATCCCGTCGCTTTGCGCAGGAAGCGATCGGTTTCGCCCGGCACCCTCGCCCGGGCAGCGAACAGGCGCGAAACGAAAGGATTGAGGAAGAACAGTCGTGCCATGGCGGGAAACAATTGCCGGGCCACGCCTTCGAACGGGATGAGCGCAGGATTGAAACCGATGACCGGCAGCGAGGGGTGCGCCCGGCCCCAACCCATGGCGATGGCAGCACCCGCGGAGTGACCGACCAGCGCGCATGGCTCCATCGACACATTGTGACACAGATCATCGATCGCCGCGACCATGCCCGGCAGCGTCAGGCCGCGCCGCGGCCTGCCAGTCGTGAAGCCGTGGCCCGGAAGGTCCGGCGCGATCACGGTGAACCGATCGGCCAGTCGCGGCATGACATCGCGCCAGCTATGCGATGATGCGCCGGTGCCGTGAAGCAGCAATACCGCCGGGCCAGAACCCATCTGCTGGATGTGCCAACGAATGCCGCCGACCTCGACGAAACGGCTCTGGTCGCGATGCGGCCAGTTTCGACCGTCGACATTCCAATTGAGCGGTGCGCCCATGCGGTGCGACTAGCGGGCCTGGGCCGAGCGCACTGCCTGGCCGATCGCGTCCGCCCGCCCCTGCGGCAGCGGAATGCAACGCGCGCCCATAGCCGTCGCCAGTTCGGCCGCCGCCGGACGGGGCCGCAAGGAGATGTCGATCAGCAAGGTATCGATGCCTGACCTGGCAACCGATTTGGCCGCCGCCAGCGCGTCGGCGCCGGCGCGAACCCGGTCTCCGCTGCCGTCCAGCGCGACATTGGCGCTTCCGTCGGTCAGCAATACCAGCAACGGGCTGCGTCCCCTGCCGACACTTTGTTCGCCGACAGCGCGGGCCAGGCCGATCCCTGCCGCCAGCGGCGTACCACCGCCGCCGGGCAGGTCGGACAGGGCCCGCCGCGCGCGGGTCAGCGACCGTGTCGGCGGAAGGATGAGGTCCGCCCCCGTCCCGCGAAACGCGACCAGCGCCACTTCGCTGCGGGTGACATAGGCCTGCGCCAGCAACCGCTCGACGGCGCCCTTCGCTTCGGCCAGCCGTGCATGCGCCGCCGACCCCGACGCGTCGACGCAAAAGATCGTCACCGCCACTGATCGCTCCTCGAAGCGACGGACCCTGAGATCGGATTTTCGTACCTGCAGCCGGGCATCGCTATCGGGCCGTTCCTGCCGCCGCAGAGCCTGCCATGGTGCCGCAGCGCGCAGCGTGTCGATCAGCGCCAGCCGGGCACCGAGCCGGGGCGAACCCGGACGGCTTGGCAAAGGCCGGCCCCGGCTGGCCGACCGTGCCCGCCTGCCACTCCCGCCCGCCTTGCCGCGACGATTTGCATGCCCGTCGGCGAGTTGCTTGAGCAGATTCGCCGGGATCAGCGCCGCGGCAGCAGCGACGCTGAGGTCTTGGGCGTCCAGCGTGTCGGACTGCCTCGACGATTCTTGCTCGTCGGACGATGGCGGTGATGTCGCGTCCTCCGGCGGTGCCTGGGGAATGCGGGTAGCGCGCGGTCCCAGCACCAGACGCCCCGCCGTCAGCAGGTCGATCTCTTCAGCCGTCGTGCGGCCATGCAGGGCGGCATTGGCCCGGGCGGCAATTTCACTGAAGGCGAGCGATCGCAGCGCATCGACCCCCAGCGCCTTCGCCAGTTCGACAAGTGTTCTTCGTTGGTCGCCATCCAGCAATTCGACCTCGTCGAGGCGGAGCGGGTCGCCACGCGCTTCCGTTCGATCGTCCGGCATTGCACCACCAAGGTCGATGTCGAATGCGACGCGGTCGAGCAGTGCGGCGGGCGGTCGCCCGTCATCGGCTGCGCTGTCGTCGAACATCAGCAGCACGGCGCCTTCCCGTTCGCTTCGGTTATCGAGAAACTGGGCCAGCGGTCCGGCGATCGCAGGCGCCATCCGCTCTGCCATCGGCACCTCGATCACGCCGCCTGCCGCTTCGCCGAGGAGTCCCGATGCCCACACCGGCTTTGCGGCGGCCAGGCTCGCCACCAGGTCGATCCCTCCATGAAGCCGTTCGGGATCGAGGTTTGGCGGCAAGCGTCGCAACGGCATGGCGGCCGGGAAGGATTGTCGCGCGTCTTCGACCAGCTGCTCGCGCAAAGGCCATCCGCCGTGAAGGCAGGCCCCGCCAAGAGCTGGCGCAATCGCAAGCAGTTGGAGCGCAAGCCGGGCGTCGTCCGACGGAGACGCCTTGGCCGCGATATCGGTCACCCGAACAGCTCGTCGATCGCGCGGGTGATGCGGGCCGTCGAGCCCGTCTCGTCGAGCACGTCTCGACGCAGGCGATGACGCAGCGCCATCGGCGCAACGGCGATGACATGCTGACGCCTTACCGCCTTCGCGCCCTGCAGCGCGGCGAGGGCACGGGCGGCGCGCATCAACGTCAGCTCGCCGCGCAGGCCGTCGGCCCCCACGGCGCTGCACAGGCGCGCGGCATCGGCCAAGACTTCGTCGGGAACCGCCATGTCGGGAAGTTTCTTCTGACCCCGCGCGATTTGCTTGAGGACCTGCTGCTCGTCCGAGGCGCACGAGTTCGCAAAGGCTTCTGCATCCTGTTCGAATGCCGCGCAGCGGCGCATGATCTCGACCCGCTGACCGATGTCTTGCGGGGTCCTTACCTCGACCGACACGCCGAACCGATCGAGCAGCTGCGGACGGAGTTCGCCTTCCTCCGGATTGCCGCTGCCCACGAGAACGAAACTCGAGCGGTGGCGCACCGACAGCCCTTCGCGCTCGACCACATTTTCGCGCGATGCGGCGACGTCGAGCAGCAGGTCGACGATATGGTCTTCGAGCAGGTTGATCTCGTCGACGTAAAGGAAACCGCGATGGGCCTTGGCCAGCAATCCCGGTTCATAGCTTTTCTCGCCGGACCGCAGCGCCTTTTCCAGGTCGAGCGATCCCACCACCCGGTCCTCGGTCGCACCGAGCGGAAGGTCGACGAACGGCACGGCCTGCTTGCGGCTTTTTGTCGACGTGCACGGGTCTGGGCAGCTGCCCTGCTGGCCGGGTGCACAGCCGTAGCGGCAGTCAGCCACTACATCGATTGGTGGAAGCAGCCCGGCCAGCGCACGGGCGGCGGTGGACTTTCCGGTACCGCGGTCGCCGAAGACCATCACCCCGCCGATCGCCGGATCGACCGCCGCGATCAGCAACGCCAGCTTCATTTCGTCCTGGCCGACTATGGCGGAGAAGGGAAAGCGGACCATCTGTCAATCAATGTGGACAAGTAAGCGCGTCCAGTCCAGCGCGAATTCAGCTGGGCTGGTCGTGCAGAAGCCGCTTCTTGACCAATGTGGTGACCAGCCAGATCAGCCCCATCAACGGAACGACCAGAATGGCGAGCAGCACGTCCTTGCCGATTCCCAATGCGCCTTCCGGCAAGCCTTTCAGCACGTAGGCGATCAACCCGAGCAGATAATAGCTGAGCGCGACCACCGACAACCCTTCGACCAGCTGCTGCAACCGCACCTGCATCGACACGCTGCGCTCCATCGATCGAAGCAGCTGCGCATTCTGGTTCTCGATGCGCGTTTCGATCCGGGCGCGGAGCAGCGATGACAATTGTTCCGCCCGGACGGCAAGCCGCGTCACCCGGTGCGTGGTTGAAAGACAGGTGTTGATCGCGGGCCGAAAACGCCGCTGGGTAAAGTCCGCGAGCGATGCGAACCCGTCGATCGGGCGGCCGTCGACTTGCTCGAGCCTTTCTTCCACCAGCTGGGCATAGGCCTTGGTCGCGTCCATGCGGAAGTCGATGGCGGTCGAGATAGTGGCAAGTTCGAGCGAGAGGACGGTGAGCGAATCCAGCAGCGCGTCGTCACGCTCGTCGCTGTCCGCGACCCTTGCCGCCAGGGTGCGCAACCGGTCTTCAGCAGCGTCGAGCTGGGGCCAGTAGCGTTGCGCGATGGGGAGGCCCAGCAGCGCGCGGTTGCGATAGTTTCCCAGCTCCTGAAGGCGCTGGACCTGCCGCGTCACGTCGCGTCGGTCGGCTCCGTTTGCAGCGAGCAGCAACCGACCGAAGCCGTCATCCTTCAGGCGGAAGTCGGACCACATGCGAATGGCTCCACCGATATGGCAGGACACGAGTTCGTCGGTGTTGAGGTAAAGCGCGGGCAACAGCTTTTCCGCGTCCGCGTCGGTGGCTGCGATCCAGATGCGCGTGCTGCGCACGACGTCGCCCGGCAATGATTCGGCCCAGCGGATCGCTTTGGCCAGCGGCGGGTTGCGGAACGGATCCACAAAATCGTCACCGTTCGCATTCGTGCAGAACAGGCTGAAGCTGCTGCCCTCGCTGTGCCGTTCCCAGGCGAAGCGAATTCCCGGGCCAAGCTCGCCCTCCAGATGCGAAGGGTTGTCCGAGACCGCCTCGGGATTGCTGCGCGGCAGGAGCAACTCCCGCTCTGCCGAGCGTTCCGCCGCGTCGAGCAACAATATCCATTGCACGATAAGGCAGGGCACCGGCAGCAACGGCCAGCGCCGCAAATGCATTTCGCCGACAGCCCGCCGACGCAAGTCATGGTCGCGCATGACACCTGCCTTTCAGGCCAATCTGCCGGACGGATAGCATTGTTGGCAGATAGCGTCGGCCCTCCGTCCATTGCAGCTTTGCAACACTATTGGGCGGCAACGCATATTTTGACTTTCGCGCGGCACCAACCCAAGCATCGGACGTTGCCACCCTTACGAGTCGTTTTCCGGAAAAGTTCGTGGAGAGGAAAGGTAAATTCCTATGAGGACCTACTGGCGCATTTTCGGCGTTGCTGCAGCGACCACCCTCCTTGCCGCATGTGGCGGCGGGGGAAGCGAACAACAAGCATCCACCAACACCAGTGAAACGCCCGCCGCGACCGACGCCAATGCGACGGCCGCGCCTGCCGCACCGGCCGCCACCCCCGCGGCTGCGCCGACGGCGGATTCCACCGATACCATCGACGGCACCAAGCTGGCCGACCTCACCGGCGACGCCGCGCACGGCAAGGTAATCTTCACCCAGTGCCAAGCCTGTCACGCGATCGAAGAAGGCGTGAACAAAATCGGTCCGTCGCTGGCCGGCGTCGTCGGACGCCACTCGGGTTCTGTCGCCGGCTATGCCTACTCGGCGGCCAACAAGAACAGCGGCATCACTTGGACGCCTGAAAAGCTCTATCAGTATCTCGAAAACCCGCAGCGCGTGGTTCCGGGTACGAAGATGGCCTTCGCTGGCCTGTCCAAGGGGCAGGATCGTGCCGACGTGATTGCCTACCTCAAGACCGGCGGCAAATAAGCCTCGGGCAGCAGGAAAAGTAAGGGCGTGGACCGTGCGGTCCGCGCCCTTTCCTTTTGCGCTCAGGCGGCGACGGCCCGCCGCGCCAGTTCGCATTGCGACCAGATATCGCTGAGGGCGTCGATCAGCCGTTCGATGTCGCCGTCGCTGTGCACGGGCGACGGCGTGATGCGGAGTCGCTCGGTCCCGCGGGGCACGGTCGGGTAATTGATCGGCTGCACATAGATGCCATGGTTGTCCATCAGCCAGTCGCTGATCCGCTTTGCCTTGTGCGCATCGCCGACCATCACCGGAATGATGTGGCTGGGGTTGGGCAAGTGGGGGATGCCCAGCATGTCCAGCTTGCGCCGCACGGTCGCGACCCGGTCACGCTGCGATTCCCGCTCGACGTTGCTTTCCTTCAAATGGCGGATGCTTGCGCAGGCGCCAGCCGCCACGGCCGGCGGCAGCGCGGTCGAGAAAATGAATCCGCTGGCGAATGTCCGGACGAAGTCGACCAGGTCGGCCGATGCGGCGATGTAGCCGCCCATCACGCCGAAAGCCTTGCCGAGCGTCCCTTCGATCACCGTGATGCGGTCCATCAACCCTTCGCGTTCGGCGACGCCGCCGCCGCGAGGCCCGTACAGACCGACCGCATGAACTTCGTCGATATAACTCATCGCGCCATGTTTTTCGCAGACGTCGAGGATCTCTGCGATCGGGGCGATGTCGCCGTCCATCGAATAGACGCTTTCGAACGCGACCAGCTTGGGCACGTCGGGGCCATATTCGGACAACTGGCGGTCGAGGTCCGCAGGGTCGTTGTGCGCCCAGATCCTCCGCTCCGCGCGCGAATGGCGAATGCCTTCGATCATCGAGGCATGGTTGAGCGCGTCGGAGAAAACCACGCAGCCCGGAATGCGCGAACAAAGCGTGCCGAGGCCCGCCCAGTTGGAGACATAGCCCGAGGTGAACAGCAACGCCGCTTCCTTGCCGTGAAGGTCGGCGAGCTCGCGTTCGAGCAGGACATGGTGATGGTTGGTGCCGGAGATGTTGCGCGTACCCCCCGCCCCCGCGCCGCACTGATCGAGCACCTTGTGCATCGCGTCGATGACCACCGGATGCTGACCCATGCCGAGATAGTCGTTCGAACACCATACCGTGACGGGCCGCGTTTCGCCGTCGACGTAGCGGGTGGCCGCGGGAAAGGCGCCGCGATGGCGTTCTATCTCGGTGAAGACACGGTACCGGCCTTCTTCGCGGACGGCGTCCAGTTCTTCGCGGAAATAGCGTTCGAAATCCATGTCAGCGGTCCTCTTCCGTCGCGAATGTATCGAATGATTTTCTGCCCGCCCGGGGCAGCGCCCAGCCCCACAAGGCGCCGTCGCGGAACGGCAGGGCCAGGAAAAGATGTTCAAGCGCGCCAAGCGCCGCCAGCGCGAACAGCAGGCTGGCGCCGATCGCGTCGCCGCTGCCCGGCGGCGATCGGTAGGCGGCCGAGCCGAGCCATACTGCCAGCCACACCGTCGCGACCGTCGAAAGCGGCAACAGCAGGCCGAGCCGGTTGGGGCCGTAATAGCTTTTGAGATAGGCGAGATGCGGCGGCAGGATGTCGGTTGCCGTATTCGGAACGCCGGAAAAAATGTTGAGCTTCGTGCTGAGCCTGAGGCCGTAGAGCAGCGCGAAGGTCATCGCCGCGATCTGGTTGGCCGCATTCCAGCTGAGCGAGATGAGCAGCAATGCGGTCAGCGCCAGCGCGATTTCATGATGCGCCAACGTCGAGGCGGCTTGGGAAAAGCGGTCCCAGCCGGTTGCGCCGCTACCGCACGGCTGGCGACGCGGACCGGTGACAGCGCCGGTCAGGAAGCCAACTTCATGCCACGACCAGACCATGATCGCCCCGATGAACGAGGCGTAGACGGCCGTCGCGCCGGTCGACTGTATCGCGACGAAGACGGTGCACAGGCCCAATATTCCGACGACCCCGGCCGCCATCAGGCTGCGCGGAAAGGTTTCGCGTTCGCGATTGTCGAGCCAGGCGATGAGGCCCGTGGCGAAAAACCAGATCGCAACGGTCAGCAGGACCGGCAGGATATGGCCGCTCCAGCTTACCACGCCGGTTGCAGCCTGATGCTCTGCGGCAGTTCATTCTTGCGCGTCGGCTGGAAGTAGAGGCGGACGAGGCCGGCCGCGACGCCCGCCAGCCCGGTCACGCGCTTCACCGCACCGCCGATGCCGCCCTGACCCTTGCCCTCCTCGATCCGGCGAGACGCGGCGAGCAGCCGGTCCATGTTGCGGCGGAAGCGCGGATCTTCGATGTCCAGTTCGACCGGAAAAACCTGGCGGCAGATCTGATTGCAGATGGCAAAGACGCGATAGTCGTAATCGGTGGGATCGAGCCCCAGCGCGGCGTGGAACACCGGCCGTGCATGGTCCCGCACATACATGGTCGCATAGACAGACAGCAGGAAGAAGCGCACCCACAGCCTGTTCAATCCGGTGAGCAGCTTCGGATCCGACCGCATCAGCATCGCGAACGCCTCGCCATGCTTGAACTCGTCGTTGCACCAATTTTCGAACCATTGGAAAATCGGGTGGAAACGCTGTTCGGGATGGGCAGCGAGATGCCGGTAGATGGTGATGTACCGAGCGTAGCCGATCTTTTCCGACAGATAGACCGCGTAGAAAATGAACTTCGGCTTGAAGAAGGTATATTTCTTCGTCCTCGTCAGGAAGCTGAGGTCGATACCGATCCCTGCATCCTTCAGCGTTTCGTTGATGAAGCCGGCATGTCGGCTTTCGTCCCGGGCGAGCAGCTTGAACAATTGCTTCACGTCCGGGTTTTTCGCCCGCCGGGCAATTTCGGCGTAGAGGATGCAGCCCGAAAATTCCGACGTCAGCGAACTGACCAGAAAGTCGGTGAATTCGGCGCGCAGTCCAGGCTCCAGCGCTTCAATGACCCCATCGAAACTCGCGTCCCTGCGAAAATGATATTTGTTCGGGTCGGCCAGCATGTCGGCGATCAACCGATCCCATTCGGCCCGGACCGGCGACACGTCGACCGCGTCCAGTTTCTTGAAATCGGTCGTGTAGAACCGCGGGCTCAGCACCGTGTCCTGATTCGCCATCGCCTGGGTATCGGGCTTTGCGGCAATCGCGGCATGGGCGTTCATTTGAGCCTCCCTGATGTGAAGCTGACCTCGTAGAGTTCGCCGAGGTCGAAATAGGCGGCGATCTTGGTCCAGGCGCGCTGCAGCGGTCCGGCGCGCGTAACCGTTGCCATGCGATCGAAGATCACGCTCTCGCCAAAGCGGACCTGCACCGGGTCGCCGTGCACGCGGACGCGGTCGCCGGGATAGATAGGGATGTCGCCGTCGAGTTCGACATGGGCGTGGAAATGCTCCTCGCTCTGCTCGATCGCGATACGGCAGGGTATGTCGAACCGGCGGTTCATGCGGTGGCGCCCTTCGGCAGCAACCTGGCAAAGGCGGCGCGATTGTCCGGACCGAAGCTTCCCAGCTCGATCGTCCGTCCGGTGGCGCGGTCGGTCAGCGACAGTGCGCCGTCCTGCCACAGCGCAAGTTCGAACGGCGGTTCTGCACCGATGCCGCGCATGCGGCGGTCGCGCGCAAGTCCGCGCAGCACGCCGCGGATGAAGCCGCCGCCGTCCTTTTCGCCGACCACCGTCAGCACGTCCGCTCCGCTCGACGCGTCGACGATCCGGACGGAACCGTCGGGCTGGTCCCTGAACGACAGCAGGCGGCTTTCGACCTCGGCAACATGCGCATCGGCGCGTTCGACGCCGGGCACGGCCGATCGCGGTGCCAGTCCCAGCTGGACCGACGCGGCGAGCATCAAGGAGAAGACGACCAGGCTACCGGCCATGATCAGCGCCGGCCGCGGAACGGTGTTGGCATGGTCGTGGGCAAGGCTCATGCCGCCGCCTCCTGCAGCCCGGCCGACGCCGAGGTCATGGGCTGGTCCGCCCGCTCGATCGGGCCGATTGCGGCCGATGCGCGGGCCAGCAAGGCCGCGACGCGCTGCGCGTCCGGCAAGGCACGCAGCATCGGCTGCGGCGCGCCGAATTTGAACGGACGCGCATGCGGCCACAGCATGGCGTAACCGATACGCCTCGGCCCGGTCAGCGTCAGCGCGATATCGCCCGCATCGCCCGCCAGCTGACGCAGGTCGGCCGCGCCGACATGGCTGAGCGGAAGGTTGATGCACTTGTTCAGTGCCACGCCGATCCTGAGCACAATCCGGCGGTTGGTGAGCGTATAGACGGTGGTGCGCGCGACCAGGAACGCGAACAGGTTGAGCAGGCCAATCAGGACCATGCCCGCCACCGCCGTCGCCGCCGCGCCGAGCAGGCTTCCCTGCGTAAGAGCAAGCAGGGTCAGCAGCGCGAAATAGCCACCGACCCAGCGTCCGAACAGCGCGCTTCGCACGAACAGACGTCGGTCGGGCGCGCCCTGCCAGATGATCCGCTCGCCCGCCGGCAGGTCGCCGGGCAGGCCGCGGATCGGTTCATGATCATATTCGGTCATACCAGCGGCCCCATCCGGTCGGCATTGGCGTACAGGTAACCGGTGCCGAAATAGGCGACGATCCGCTCTTCCTCGTTGCGGGTAATCTGGTCCGCGGCCGCGGGCTTGGGCGCGGCGGCGAAATCGGCCGCGTTGATCGCGTCGACGACCACCCGGTCGCGCTTGACGACGGCCATCGCCATCGGTGCAAGCACGCTTCCGCCGCCGGTGTCGACCGCCAGGTAGCGGATGATATGTTCCGCGCGGTCGACCCACAGGTCGGACACGGTCCCGGCCTTGGCGCCGTCTGCGCCATACACCGGAAGGCCGCGCGGATCGACGCTGCGGCTGGCGACATGGATGCCGTCGGCACTGCCGATGGGGACGATGCGCGGATTGCCGTGCGCATCTTGGTCAGGCCATTTTGCGCGCTCGGCGAATGCTCCTGGGCCGACGCCAGCGAAGAAAGGATTGCCGAGCGGCACATAGGGCGCGCCACCGAAATTTTCATAGCGCTCGGCGGAAATGTCCACCGGCTCGCGGCCCTTGGTCGGGGCGGTCACCGTGCCGCGCCCGAACGGCAGGGCGAATGACTTTGTGCTGGCGCTGTGCAGCGGCCCGCCGACGGTTTCGATCGCGCCCGTCAGCTCGTCTTCGAGCGGATAGCCTTCGCGCCGATCTTCGCGGCGTAGCCAGAACACGAGGCAAAGGAAAAACAGCGCGAAGGCGTAAAGCGCCAGCGCGGCGAGATCGATCGTCCCCACAATGTAGCCGTCATTCATCACAACTTCCTTTCCCGATGCTCAGGTGGGAAACTGGGTAAGGCCGAAGCGGCCTGCACTACCGAAGGCCGCGCCGTCACGGACGCGTCCGACCAGGGGGCCGAGCGCCACGATGGCGACCAGCAACAAGATGATTTCAAGCCCGTAGACCGCGCCGTAACCGGTCGCCCGGCTGGCCAGGATCGCGCCCAGCGATCCGCCAAGCGCGGCATTCGACACGAGGTCGCGCAAGATGCCGCCAAGGGCGATGGCGAGGCCCGCCGCGCTGGCCTGCACCGCACCCCATGCGCCGAGTGCGAGACCTGCCGCACTGCGCGTCGACAGCGACATGGCTTCGACCAATGTTCCGACCGAAAAGAGGCCGACGCCGAGGCCGATGGCCAAAGCGCCGACACCGACAAGCGCCGGTTGGCCGAGCGGTGCGGCGAAGATGACCGTCAGGAAGGCGCCGATCCCGCTCAACAGGCCGAACCCGGCGATCCGCAGCGGATCGGTGCCGCCATCGAGGAATCGGGCGGCAAAGGCGAAACCGCCGAGAGTGCCGAGCGCCCAGGCACCGGTCAGCCCAGTGGTTTGCCCGACTGACAGGCCCAGGACTTCGCCGCCATAGGGTTCGAGCAGCGCGTCCTGCATGGCAAAGGCGGCCGCGCCGAGGCCGATGGCGGTCAGCAGCCGCTTGACTCGCGGCAGCGCAACGAAGTCGCGCCACGCGTCGCCAAACAACGGTGCCTCTTCGGCTTCCATCAGCGGCTGCCGCGCTTCCTGCTTCCACAGGGCGATGACGTTGATGACGAAGGTCAGCGCCGCTGCACCCTGGACGATCTGGACGAGGCGGGTCGGGCTGAAGTCGGCGAGCAGGCGGCCGATGACGAATGCCGCGATCATCATGCCGACCAGCAGCATGACGTAAAGCAACGCGACCGCACGGGGCCGTTTGTCGCCGGGCGCGAGGTCGGTTGCCAGCGCGAGGCCCGCGGTCTGGGTGGTGTGGAAGCCGGCGCCGGTCAGGATGAAGGCCAGTCCGCTCGCCCCTGCGCCAACCGCAAAGGTATCGGCCGCTCCCATCAGCAGCAGCGCAAAGGGCATGATCGCGAGCCCGCCGAACTGCATCATCGTACCGAACCAGATGTAAGGCACCCTCCGCCAGCCGAGCAGGGACCGGTGCGTATCGGATTTGTAGCCGACCAGCGCGCGGAACGGCGCGAACAGCAGGGGCATCGCGATCATCAACGCAACCAGCCAGGTCGGCAGGCCCAGCTCGACGATCATCACGCGGTTGAGCGTGCCGTTCAGCAGCACCATCGCCATGCCGACGCTGACCTGGAACAGCGACAGGCGCAGCAGGCGCGACAGGGGCAGCTCGGCGCTCGCCGCGTCCGCGAACGGCAGCCAGGCGGTCGCCACCCGGCTCCATTTCGCAGAAAGGCGGGCGCTCGACGCCATCAGCGCCTCACCAGTTCGAACGCGTGCGACATGTAGAAGCCGGTCGTCACGCGATGGTCGCGCTGCACCCGCCATTCGGACAGGCTCGACAGCCGCTCGCGCAGCCGCACCTCGCTGACCGGGACGATTGCAGGCGACCGGTTGCCGCGCGGGAATAGCTTGCCGACATTGTGCATGGCGGTCAGCAGGGGCGTCTTGGGCGCGAAGGTGAACAGCAGCGATTTGCGGCAGCGACGGGCGAGCTTGGCAATCGCGTCGACCATATCGTCTGGCGAATAATGGATCAGGGAATCCATCGCCACGACATGGTCGAATTCGCCCAGCGCCGAGTCGAGCATGTCGCCGACCTTCCAGTCGATCTTGCCATGACCGAGGAACGACGGCGCCCGTTCGCGCGCAATGTCGACGAGCCCGCTGGCGACGTCGACGGCGGTCACTTCTGCGCCGCGGCACGCCGCATCGACGCTGAGTGCGCCGGTGCCGCACCCGGCATCGAGCAACGTCGATCGGCAAAGTTCCGGCGGCAACCAGCCGAGCAGCGTGTTGCGCATGTCCTCGCGCCCGGCGCGGACGGTGGCGCGGATGCCGCTGACCTTCACGTCGGAGGTCAGGTCGATCCAGGCCTTGCGCGCCGTGCTGTCGAAATAGGTCGCCAGCCGGTCGCGGCGATGGTGGTAGCTGGTGTCAGCCCGGCTCGCCATCATTCGAACCCCAGGAAATCGAAGATGTCGCGGTCCTTCATTGGGCGCGCTTCGACGGGATCGACGCCGGCATAAAGCAGCTCAGCGAGGCGCACATATTCTTCCTGCGCCGCCTTCACCTCGGGCGAGTCATCCATTTCGAACAGGGTGCATTTCTTCAGCCGCGAGCGGCGGATGGCGTCGACGTCCTTGAAATGGGCCAGCCGCCGCATGCCGATCGCATCGCTGAAGCGGTCGATCTCGTCGGTCTGGGCGGACCGGTTGGCAATGACACCCGCCAGCCGCACGTCGTAATTCTTGGCCTTGGCGCCGATCGCGGCGACGATCCGGTTCATCGCGAAGATGCTGTCGAAGTCGTTGGCGGCAACGACCAGCGCGCGCTCGGCATGCTGCAAGGGCGCGGCGAACCCGCCGCACACCACGTCGCCCAAGACGTCGAAGATGACGACATCGGTGTCTTCGAGCAGGTGGTGCTGCTTGAGCAGTTTGACGGTCTGGCCGACGACGTAACCGCCGCAGCCCGTACCGGCCGGCGGCCCGCCCGCCTCAACGCACATCACGCCGTTATAGCCTTCGAACATATAGTCTTCGGGCCGCAGTTCCTCGCTGTGGAATTCGACGGTTTCGAGCACGTCGATCACCGTCGGCATCAGCTTTTTGGTCAGCGTGAAGGTGCTGTCGTGCTTGGGATCGCAGCCGATCTGCAGGACGCGATGACCGAGCTTGGAAAAAGCGGCGGAGAGATTGGACGAAGTGGTCGACTTGCCGATCCCGCCCTTGCCGTAAACCGCGAATACCTTGGCGCCCTTGATCTTGTCGTTGGGGTCGAGCTTGACCTGGACCGACCCTTCGCCGTCGGCCGGCGCGAAGGTGGTGCTGGGATTGATCAGGTTCATCGCTTGCTCCTCATTCCGCCGCGATCACGCCTTCGAGGCGATCTTCGAGGTCGTCGCTCGCCAGCCGCAGGGCGGCGAGCGTTGCTTCATCGGGTTCCCACAGATGCCGGTCGCATGCTTCGAGCAGGCGGTTGGCGACGCGCGCCGAACTCACCGGGTTGAGCGCGGCCAGCCGCTGGCGCATCTCGGCATCGAGCACGAAGGTCTCGCTGATCTTCTGGTAGACCCAGGGCGCGACCTGGCCAGTCGTGGCGGACCAGCCCATGGTGTTGGTGACGTGGCCTTCGATGTGGCGGACGCCTTCGAAGCCGTGGCGAAGCATCCCTTCATACCATTTCGGATTGAGCGTGCGGGTACGGGTTTCGAGGTCGATCTGTTCGGCCAGCGTGCGCACCGCGGTCGTGCCCTGCGTCGCGTCGAGGATGTAGATCGGCGCTTCCTTGCCGCCCCGCGCCCGGGCCACGGAACGGCTGATTCCGCCCAGCCCGTCGACATATTGGTCTAGGTCGGTGATGCCGACTTCGACGCTTTCGAGGTTCTGGTAGGTGAATTCGACATCGGCGAGGGCGCTGCGCAAAAGTTCGCGCTGCTGCACCGGATTGCCGCGCACGCCATAGGCAAAGCCCTTGTGGGTTTCGAAGGCGTTGGCGAGCTCGTCGGGGTCGGTCCAAACGCCGCCGTCGATCAGCATGTTGACGTTGGCGCCATAAGCACCTTCGGCGTTGGAAAAGACGCGCAAGGCGGCGGTTTCGAGGTCGCAATCATGGGCGGCCTGGTGCGCCAGGCTGTGCTTGCGGACGAAGTTTGCTTCGACCGGTTCGTCAGCATTCGACGCCAGCCAGGCGGCCTCTGCGATCATGCGCGTCTGGAGCGGCAGCAAGTCGCGGAAGATGCCCGAAAGGGTCACAACGACATCGATCCGCGGGCGCCCGAGTTCAGCCAGCGGGATGAGTTCTGCCCCGGCGAGGCGACCATAGCCGTCGAACCGCGGACGGGCGCCGATCAGCGTGAGCGCCTGGGCGATCTGGACGCCTTCGCTCTTCATGTTGTCGGTGCCCCACAGCACCATCGCCAGGCTTTCGGGGAAAGACTGGCCACTGGCGAGGTGGCGGGCGATCAGGCTTTCGGCCTGCACCCGGCCCTGATCGAACGCAAAGCGGCTCGGGATACGGAACGGGTCGAAACCGTGGATGTTGCGGCCGGTCGGCAGAACGTCCGGGTTTGCAAGGACATCGCCCCCCGCCACCGGCTTCACATAGCCGCCGTCGAGCGCGTGTATCAGCGCACCCAGTTCGTCGCACTGGTCGAGCTTGCGTTCGATCTCGGCGCGGTCGGCGTCCGGATCTGCGCCCACCATGGCATCGACGAGGCCCGCCCGCTCGCTGCCCTGCGGCGACTGGCCGAAGACATGAAGACCGTGCGGGATCAGTGTGCGCTCCAGCTCGTAGAGATGCTCGCCAAGCGCCGCGACATCGCTGCCGTCGATGTCGAGTGCGGCACATTGCTCGGCGATCAGCCCGGCCAGCGCCTCGCGCTCAGTGCCGTCCGGTGTGCTGCGCCAGCGCTCGACGCTGGCCTTCAGATCCGCGAAGCCCTTGTAAAGTCCGGCCTGCGCCAGCGGCGGAGTCAGATAGCTGATCAGCGTCGCCGCCGACCGCCGCTTTGCGAGGATTCCTTCCGACGGATTGTTCGACGCGTAGAGATAATAGTTCGGCAGGTCGCCGAGCAGTCGTTCGGGCCAGCAATCGCCCGACAGGCCAGCCTGCTTGCCCGGCATGAATTCCAGCGCGCCGTGCGTGCCGAAATGCAGCACGGCGTGAGCGCCGAAGTCGTGGCGGATCCAGCGGTAGAAGGCGGCGAAAGCGTGTGTCGGAGCGAAGTCGCCTTCGAACAGGAGGCGCATCGGATCGCCTTCGTAACCGAAGGCGGGCTGGATACCGACGAACACATTCCCGAGCCGTGCGCCCAGAACATGGATATGGCTGCCGCTGCTTTGCTGGCGACCTGGCGCCGGACCCCATTGCGCTTCGATCGCGGCGAGGTGCGGTTCGCGGCGGACATGGTCGTCGGCGGCGATCGAGGCGGCGACATTGGCGTCCATGCCGTAGCGATCGGCATTGCCGCGAAGGATCGTGTCACGCAGTGCATCGACGCTGTCGGGCACGTCGACCGAATAGCCTTCCGCCGCCAACCTCGTCAGCGTTGCGTGAAGCGATTCAAAGACTGCCAGGTGAGCCGCGGTGCCCGTGGCGCCGCTGTTGGGCGGGAAGTTGAACAGCACTACCGCGAGCTTGCGCTGTGCCCTTTCAGCGCGGCGCAGGGCGATCAGCTTGACGGTCTTTGCCGCCAGCGCATCCGCCCGTTCCGGATCGCCGTGCATCGCCCGCAGCGACCCGCCTTCACGATCGCTGCGGCCGCCAAAGACGCTTGGACAGATCGAACCGTCGAGCTCTGGGAGCGACACCATCATCGTCGTTTCAAGCGGCAGCAACCCCTGCCGCCGCTCGCGCCATTCCTCGATCGTCTGGAATTCGATGGCGTGCGCCGCGATGTAGGGCAGGTCCAGGGCCGCCAGCGTCGCGACCGACGCTTCGCTGTCATTGTAGGCCGGGCCGCCGACCAGCGAGAAACCGGTCAGGTTGACGATCGCATCGACCTGCGGGCGGCCGTTGGCGACGAAAAATTTGTCGATCGCCGGGCGGGCATCGAGGCCGCTGGCAAAGGCTGGAATGACGTTCAGCCCGGCGCGCTCCATCGCCGCGATGACGCCGTCGTAATGGGCGGCATCGTAGCCGAGCAGGTATGACCGCAGCATCAGCAAGCCGACCGTGCCGTTGGCGCCCTTGCGGCGCGGCAGCAGGCGCAGGCTTTCCGACATGCGCTGGTCGGTGCGCGGGTGGTAGACGCCCATTTCGGGATATTCGATCGGTGTGTCGGCCGGGGTTGCACCGCGCCGCGACAGCCGCTCGCCGTCGGCATAGCGGTCGACCAGTGCGCGCACCATCGCCACCACATTGGCTTCCGATCCCGCCAGCCAATATTGCAGCGTCAGGAAATAGGCGCGGACGTCCTGCGCAGTGCCTGGGATGAAGCGCAGGATCTTGGGCAGGCGGCGCAGCATCCGCATCTGCCCCGCGCCCGAATTCATCCCCGGCTTCTTCGACCCGCGCAATTTCTTGAGCAGCGCCAGCGGACCCTTGGCGGGCGCGTCCATACGGTAGTTGCCGAGGCGGGTGAGGCGGACGATATCGCTCGCCGCCATCAGACCGATCATCGCGTCGCAGCCGTCCCGTCGCGCCTCAAGCGCGGGAAGAATGCTACGCACATGATCGTCGAGGAACAGCATCGTCGCGATGACGATGTCCGCCCCGGCAACATCTTTCCTCGTCGCCTCAAGGTTCGCGCTGTCGCGATCCCAGTCGGCGGCGGCATGGAGGCAAAGGTGGATATTGTCGCGCGACAGCGTCGCGTTGGCGCGGTCCACCGCCCCTTTCAGGTGATTGTCCAGCGTCACGATGACGACGCGGACCGGGGGGAGCCGACTAGCGGGCATAATGCGCCTTGGCATCGTAAAGGGTGACGAGGTCGATTTGCGCGCGGCCCTCGGCGGCGGCGAACAATTCAGTGTTCCGCCGCGCCTTACCGCGCACGAAGAAAGGAATTTTGCGGAGTTCGCGCTCGGCCTCGTCGGTCCAGCCGGCGGTGCTGGGCGTTACCACTTCGACAACCGGCTCAGCCTTGCGCGGCGCATGCGCGGCAAGGTGCGATGCGCCTGCGTCATCCGAAAATTCGAAATCGTCGCGGAACATCGTCAGCAGATGTTCTTCCAGCCCCATCACCAGCGGGTGGACCCAGGTGTCGAAGATCACATTGGCGCCTTCGAAACCCATTTGCGGGCTATGGCGAGCGGGAAAATCCTGCACATGGACCGGCGCGGAGATAACTGCGCATGGCAGGCCCAGCCGCTTTGCGATGTGCCGTTCCATCTGGGTGCCCAGCACCAGTTCGGGCGAGGCGGAAGCGATGGCGTCTTCGACCGCCAGATGGTCGTCGGTGATCAGCGGCTCGACGCCGTAGCGCGCCGCAGCCTCGCGCAGTTCGCGGGCGAATTCGCGGTTGTAACAACCCAGCCCGCAGACCTCGAAACCGAGTTCTTCACTGGCGATGCGCGCGGCCGCGACGGCATGGGTCGCGTCGCCGAAGATGAAGACGCGCTTGCCCGTAAGATAAGTGGAATCGACCGACCGGCTCCACCACGGCAGGCGTGACGACACGTCGGCCAGTGCAGGTTCGGGATCGACGTCCGCCAGGGCCGCGACTTCGCGGATGAAATCGCAGGTTGCGCCGACGCCGATGGGGACGGTGCGCACGCTCGGCTGACGGAATGTCCGCTCCAGCCAGCGCGCTGCCTCCCCGCCGATTTCGGGATAAAGGACGATGTTGAAATCCGCCGCACCCAGCCGCGAGATGTCGGCAGGCGAAGCGCCAAGCGGCGCAACGACATTCACGTCGATGCCAAGTCCGTCGAGCAGCCTCGTCACTTCGATCACATCGTCACGATGACGGAAACCAAGCGCGCTGGGTCCGAGAAGATTGGCGAGCGGGCGACGGCCCTCCGTCGGCGCCGGCCCTATCGCCGGATCGGCCAGCTTGCGAACGATCTGGTAGAAGCTTTCCGCTGCGCCCCAATTTTCCTTGCGCTGGTAGCTCGGCAATTCAAGCGGGATGACCGGGCACGACAGGTCCATCGCTTCGGCGAGACCGGCCGGATCGTCCTGGATCAGTTCGGCGGTGCAGGACGCGCCGACCATCAGCGCCTGCGGCTGGAACCGCTTGATCGCGTCGCGTGCCGCGTCCTGGAAAAGCGTTGCGGTGTCGCTGCCAAGGTCGCGCGCCTGGAAGGTGGTGTAGGTGACCGGTGGCCGCTTGCCGCGCCGTTCGATCATCGTGAACAACAGGTCGGCATAGGTATCGCCCTGCGGCGCGTGCAGGACGTAATGCATGCCCTCCATCGCGGTCGCCACGCGCATCGCCCCGACGTGGGGCGGTCCTTCGTAGGTCCATACGGAGAGCTGCATCGCCTAAACCCTCAACACATCGCGACGACGCAGGGGCCGCGCGAACAGTTCGGCCAGGTCGCCTGCCTGGTCGAAACCGTGGATCGGGGAAAAGACGAGCTCGATCGCCCATTTGGTGCTGAGCCCCTCGGCCTCCAGCGGATTGGCGAGGCCGAGGCCGCATACGGTAAGGTCGGGCCGGTCGACGCGGACCCGGTCGAGCTGGCGGTCGACATGCTGGCCTTCGCTGAGCAGGGTATCCGTCGGCAGCAGATCGATCTCGCGCCCGACCAGTTGACGGTTGAGATAAGGCGTCCCGACTTCGACCGGGATCATGCCAAGCTCGGTCGACAGGAAGCGCGCCAGCGGCACCTCGAGCTGCGAGTCGGGCAGGAAACTGATGCGCTTACCTGCCAGCCGTTCGCGCGAGCGCTCAATCGCTCGCTTGGCGCGTTCGCGGCCAGGCGCGACGACGCGGTTGAACTCCATCTCGTCGACGCCGAACGCGTCTGCCGCCGCGCGCAGCCAGGCAGTCGTGCCTTCTGCGCCGAACGGGAACAGTGCGTCGATCCGCCGCGCCCCGCGATCGTCGAGCGCCGCGGCGGTCGCCGTCAAGAACGGCTGCGCCAGGAGGTAGCGTGTGTTCGGCCCGATGGCGGGCAGGTCGTGTGCGCGTCGGGCGGGAAGGCTTGCTATGCGATCGATACCCAGTTCGGCGAAAAGACGGAGGAACTGGTCTTCGACGATGTCGGGCAGGCAGCCGACGAGAAGGAGATCGGCAGGCGCGTCCGATGCGGCAGCAGGCATGTCCGGGACCAGCGCGGCAAGGCACGCATCCTCGCCCTCGGTGAAGGTCGTTTCGATGCCGCTGCCCGAATAGTTGACGATGCGGACATCGGGGGCGAACTGCGCGCCGAGACGGTGCGCCGCGCGGGCCAGGTCCAGCTTGATCACTTCCGACGGGCAGGAGCCGACCAAAAACAGCGTGCGGATGTCGGGACGACGGTCGAGCAGACGGCGGACGACGCGGTCCAGCTCTTCGTTGCAATCCGCCATGCCGGCGAGGTCGCGTTCCTCGATGATCGCCGTCGCGAAGCGCGGTTCGGCGAAGATCATGACGCCCGCTGCCGATTGCAGCAGGTGGGCGCAGGTGCGCGATCCTACGACGAGGAAAAACGCATCCTGCATCTTTCGATGCAGCCAGATGATTCCGGTAAGGCCGCAAAAGACTTCGCGTTGCCCCCGCTCGCGCAGCACCGGCGCGCAGTCGGCGCCGGGCGCTACGACGGGGATCGCGGCACTCATCCCGCCGCCGCCAATCGATCAGGCGACTGCAACCGGGCGGCACGAAGCTTGAGCAGGAATTGTCCGGCATTGACGACATAGGCGGCGTAACCCGCCAGTGCGACCAGCATCCGTTGTTCGACACTGCCCAGACCGCCGAACAGCATCGCCAGATAAGCGGTGTGCAGCGCCAGCACGAGCATCGAAAAAACGTCTTCCCAGAAGAAAGGTCGCGCGAACAGCCACTGGCCGAAGACCTTCTTTTCCCAGATCGAGCCGGTGACCATGATCGTGTAAAGTGCGATCGTCTTGGCGACGATCGACAGGTCGGCAGCCGCCGCGCCCTCGCCAGTAGCAAGAAACCGCAGGACGAGCGTCAGGCTGGTCAGGAAGATCGCGAATTGCAGGGGGGCCAATATTCCCTGAACTAACGTCCAGGGCGACTCGTCACGCCGCCGGCGCTCGTCGGGCGTGTAAAGCGCCGCTGAGCGCCTGCCCGTCCCGCTCTTATCAAGAGCGAGCGCTGGTTCGGCGTCGATTCTTCTCATGGCTCGCGTGTTCCTCCGCTCGCTTGAGAAGGGAGCCTACGCCCCTGCATGACAAAGTGTCAATCTGTCTTGACGTTAGGTTGAATTGACGCTGCTGTTTGCAAGTGTCGTATTTTGTGCGTAACGTTTCACCCTTGGGGGCAGAGTCGCAACCTTAAGAAGTCCGGCCAATCCCTCATCTGACGCAATCCGCGCCGCTACCAGACCAGGAGAGTCTGAATGGCATCGGTTATTGGCGTAGACAGTTCGACGCCGCGCTCGGGATGGGATGGACGAAAACGCGCTGTTGGGGGCCGCGCAAAGTCACGTGCCAGGAACCCCGGCCCTCGTCCCGCAGAACTCGACATGCTGGTGGAAGGCGAGATCATTCCG